>JADGQJ010000062.1 GCA_017881885.1 Chloroflexota bacterium | reverse complement strand
CCGGCCGGATCGGCCGTGACCGTCGTGTGCCCGTCCGTGCAGTACCACGCCGGGATCCGATGGCCCCACCAGAGCTGGCGACTGACGTTCCAGTCGCGCATCTCGGTCATCCAGTGTTCCCATACCTTGACGAACCGCTCCGGGAGAATCTGCGTCTTGCCCGACCGCGTCGCTTCCAGGGCGGCCGCCGCGAGCGGCGCAACTCGCACGAACCACTGGGTCTTGAGGCGCGGCTCGACGACGTCGTCGGAGCGCTGGCAGCGGCCCAGAAGCATCTCGCGCGGCTTGATCGACTCCAGGTCGCAGCGCGCCTCGAGCGCTTCCACGATCTGGCGGCGCGCCTCGAAACGGTCCAGACCGGCGAACTGAGCCCCGTTCTCGTTGATCCTGGCGGCGTCGTCGAGCACGGTGATCATCGCCAGACCGTGGCGCTTGCCGGTTTCGTAGTCGTCGTTATCGTGGGCCGGCGTGATCTTGACCGCGCCGGTGCCGAAGGCTCGGTCGACCACGGGGTCGGCGATGATCGGCACCGCGCGATCGACGAACGGGATCATGGCCCGGCGGCCGATCAGCGCCGTGTACCTCGGGTCGTCCGGATTGACCGCCACTGCCGTGTCGCCGAGGAGCGTTTCCGGGCGCGTCGTCGCGACGGCGATCCATGCGTTCGGGTCCGGGGCGCCTGTCGCTTCGTCGACAAGGTGATAACGCATCGTCCAGAGGCTGCCCGTCGTTTCAGTCGGGATCACCTCGAGGTCCGAAACGCTGGTCCGACACCCTGGGCACCAGTGGATGAGGGCCTCGGTCCGATACGCGAGGCCTTCCCGGTAGAGGCGCAAGAACGCCTCGCGAACGGCCTTCGCCGAGAAATCGTCCATGGTGAAGCGGAGGCGCGACATGTCCAGCGTGGCGCCGACACGGCGCTGCTGGCTCAGGATCGTCTCGCGCGTCTCGCGCACGAACTCCCACATGGCCTCGAGGTACTTCTCGCGGCCGAGCGACTGGCGGCTCTGGCCCTTCTTGGCGAGCAGCTTGTCCAGAACGTATTGGGCGGCGATCGAGGCGTGGTCCAAGCCCGGGAGGAAGAGCGCCGGCCGGCCCTGCATTCGCGCGTGCCTGGTCATCAAGTCTTCGACCGTGGATCGCTGGGCGTGACCCAGGTGGAGCGAGCCGGTCACGTTGGGCGGCGGCTGGATGATGACGAAGGGCTGTTTACTCCAGTCGGCGCGCGAGCCCTTGCCGTCGGGGTTGAAGACGTCGGCGTCGAGCCAGCTCTGGTAGATCGCGCGCTCGACTTCGCCCGGACGGTAGGACTTGGCCATCTCCGTCTCGCCGGCCGTGCCGCCGAAGCCGCTCGCTTCCGGCTTTCGCGTCTTCGCCTCGTCCGCCATCTCGCGCTCCGTCAATGAAGAGACCCGTCGTCCAGCGGACGAACGGGTCGTGGTACCACCTGCTGGTTCGGGAACGTCGGGCTTCGCCGGACGCTTTGGGCGTTTGCCGCCCAAACGCCCGGATTGGCACATCGCTTCGGCCGGCGTTCGCCCTCTTCGGCGCGCTATCGGGCGCCTCCCGCACTGCTCGCGAGCTACGTTCGCGCCGTTCCGACTGCGGGGCTTTCAGCCACGCGCCGCTTGGCGCGGGCCCCGTTCTCTAAACCGACCACCGTGGGGTCGTCGGTCATCGCCGGTAAGCGGCGTTACTCCTCTCGGTCAACGCCGTGAAGGCGCCGATCGTAGCACAGCAAGGTGGCGGGTCCGGCCGGACTCACGGGCCCACGAGAAGCGCGCTCAGGGTCCAACTCTCGAGTCGACTACCTCGCCCGTGTAGTAGTCGATGTCGTACCAATCCGTGACCCCTTTTGGATCGACGAAGGTCACCTGCCAGATCCAGCGAGCGCCCACCAGGGCGGACAGTCTGTCCCCGTAGACGACGATTGCCGTGGCTGCCTTGAACCCATCGGACGTCGCCAGACCGCTGCTCGCGCCCGCGGCCGCGAGAGCGGCGCTCCGGGCGATCCCTCCGCTGGGAGTCGTCGCGGGCGTGGGCGAAGGAACTGCGCCCGGAGAAAGGGCCGAGGCACGCAGAACCACGATCTGCGACGCGTCACCGCCCGAGGTGCCGAAGGCGATCAGACCGTCCTCGGTGACCCACGCAGTCACGGGGTCGATGAGGCTCGCAGTGGCTTCTGTATTGCCGTCGGACACGAGCGCCCGCCAGGTGACGCCGTCCAGCGTCTCCCATATCTGGGCCGGATTCGGGTCTCGAGCCGCCACGACCAATAACAGGCGCGTTCCATCTCCGAAGCGAGAGCTGGTCGCATCCAGCGGCACGACCTCGTAGGTGCTGGCGACAGTAAAGGTGCTCCACGACTTGCCGTCGGTCGAGGTCCACGACTCGTCGACGGGAGCGTCGCCCCTCGTGTTAGCGCCGACAGCCACGAGGCCATGGGCGGTGGCGTAGACATGACCGAGAAGAACACCGCCGTTTTGCGGCAACTCGACGGACGCCTTCGCCCAGGTCCTCCCGTCGGGAGACCACCAACCGGCCGCCTGGCCGCCCCAGTCGCCCAAGTAGCCGTTCTCGTTGGAGTGATCCGTCCCGCCGATCGTGCCGGAGGCCACGAACCCGACCGGCACGGCGCTCACATCACCAAGATGGGCAGCCTTGAACATTGACTCCGGCAAGGCGACTTTCGCCCAGGTCGATCCGGTGGCGCTGTACCACATCACCGGCTTCTCCCATCCGCTCGAACCAACGGCAACCAGACCGTTCGATCCCCCGGCGACCGCAATCAGGTCCAGGCCCCGGAAGACCGTGATGTCGGCCACTGGGGTCCAGCTAGCACCGTCGGGGGATGTCGATATGCCGGCCAGACACTGTGCGCTGGAGATGAGCGGGTCGCCGACGCAGCCGTAGCCGGCATTGAAGCCGAACGCCACCAGCTGGGTAGGACCGGCCACGAGCTTGGTCAGCTGGTAACCCGCCAGGGGCGCGCTCTTGCCGCTTGCGAGAGTCGTCCAATGGGCCAGATCAGTGGAACTCGCAACGAGCAGATCGCCCGTTGTCGTACCCAACGCCCCAACCGTGTCGACCGCGATCTGCCGGCCATGCCATTCGACCATGAGCCCGGGCACATGTCCCCAGGGCAGCTCGGCCGCGACAGCCGATGACCATGTCAGCCCGCCCCATTCGGAGCCTATTGCCGGCGGCGTGGCTGTTGCGTCAGGCGACGGCGAGCCGGGCTGAGTCGCCGAAACCGATGCCGAGGCCGAGGCAGATGGCTCGTTGGCAATATCGGGATTGGTGCTGAGAAGGAAGCCCGTTGCCGCAACAGCTCCAACCAGCACCGCACAGATCCCGGCGAGCGCGAAGGCCTTCGGAATCCTGACGTCGAAGAAGGAGGTCCCAAACGGACGCAGGGCACGGCCGCTCGTCTTCTGCGGGAGTTCGCTTGCGTATCGGTACAGCGACTGCGGGACCGATGGCCCGGGCAGGTCGGAGACCCGGCGCAGACGGCGCTCCAGATCGGGATCGTCACGGGGCGTCACGATTGCACCTCGCCCAACTGGCCGTCCAGTTCCTTGCGCAGGGCCCGCATGGCGTAGTGCAGCCGCGATTTCACCGTGCCCGGGGATACCTGCATCCTGTCAGCGATCTCTTCAACGGTGAGATCGCGCCAGAACCTGAGGGCAACCACGATCTGATGGTCGGGCGAGAGCGTTCGCACGAGCCTGCCGACCTCGTCCCGAGCCAGGGCTTGCCGGAAGGGATCTTCGTATCGCGGCTGAGTGGCGATCTCTTCATCGAGTTCCATGATTTTCACGCCGCGCCGCCGCCTCAACCGATCGTGGCAGACGTTGACGACGATCCGGTCGAACCAAGCCCCGAAGCGGTCGGCCTGCCGCAACTTGGGCCAGGCTTGCCAGGCCTTCTCGAGCGCGTCCTGCGTGGCGTCTTCGGCTTCCGTGGCATCTCGGAGCAGTAAGCCGGCCAGACGATAGGCCCCCGCCAGTTCAGGCTGGACGAGGCGGACGAAATCCGTCGCACCGCTCGCCACCGGCATCGTGAGCGCCACCCTCAACACTCCTCCCAGGACCATCGATTCGCTCTCCCATGGATCGCTCCCAAGTCTGAAGCACCCATACAGACGGGATCGTGGTCGAAAACGTTCAACCGAGACGTATATTCCCGAGCTTCGCCCGCCTCCAGACGCGGTCGCCAGCCCGACAGCTAGAAGACGGGGCCGGCGCGGCCCCCGGACCCGAGACGTCGAGCCGGCCGGTATGCTGCCATGGTGAACACTCGGACCGCCGCGGGCTCCCACACCACCGCCAAGCGCGACTCCCTCGTCGCGGATTTGCGCGCCCACGTCCGCGGCGAGGTCCAATTCGGCGCCGGCGACCGCGCCCTCTACGCCACCGATTCGTCGAACTACCGCCAGCTCCCGATCGGCGTCGTGCGGCCGCTGGACACTGACGACCTGGCGGAAATCATCCGCGTCTGCCGCGACCACGACGCGCCGGTCACGATGCGCGGCGGCGGTACGAGTCTGGCGGGCCAGGCCACGAACCGGGCTGTCATCGTCGACATCTCGCGGCACCTGAACCGGATATTGGAGTTGGACCCCGTCCGGCGGATCGCCCGCGTGCAACCCGGCGTGATCCTCGACGACCTGCGCGACGCGGCGGAACGGCACCACCTGACGTTCGGGCCGGACCCGGCGACGCACGACCGCTGCACGCTCGGCGGGATGCTCGGCAACGACTCGTGCGGCGCCCACTCGATCATGGCGGGGCGCACGAGCGACAACGTCGAGTCGCTCGACGTGCTCACGTACGATGGGCTGCGTCTGACGGTGGGCCCAACCACGGACGAGGAGCTGGAACGGATCTGTGCGGAGCCGGGCCCGCGGGGCGAAATCTACCGCTCCCTCCGCTCCCTCCGGGACCACCACGGGGCATTGATCCGCGAGCGTTACCCGAAGCTGCCACGGCTGGTGTCCGGTTTCCCGCTACAAGCGCTCCTGCCGGAGAACGGCTTTGACGTCGCCCGGGCTCTGATCGGGACTGAAGGCACGTGCGTGACCATCCTCGAGGCGACTGTTCGACTCGTGCCGAGCCCGCCGGGTCGAGCGCTGGTGATCCTGGGTTTCAAGGACGTCTTCGAGGCTGCCGATCGAACGCCCGAGATCATGACGGCCGGACCGATCGCGCTCGAAGGCTTCGACGATCGATTGGTCGAGGCGTGCCGGCGCAAGGGCTTGAACCAGACCGCCATCGCGGGCCTGCCAGCAGGCGGCGGCTGGCTTCTCGTCGAATTCGGCGGCGAAACCGCGGCTGAGGCCGAGTCGAAGGCCCAGGCGACAGCCCGACGGTTCGGCAACGGCGACTCCGCCGGAGTCGTCACCGATCGTTCCCAGCAGCAGGGGTTCTGGACGCTGCGCGAATCGGCTGTCGGTGCGACTGCGGTCGTCCCGGGCAAGCCCGCCACTTACCCCGGCTGGGAGGATTCGGCCGTCCCGCCGGAACGCCTGGGCGCATACCTGCGCGAGCTCAACGCGCTGATCGGCAAGTTCGGCTTCGAGCGCACCTTCTACGGCCACTTCGGCGACGGCTGCCTGCATCTGCGCTCCGAGTTCGACTTCCAAACGCCCGACGGTCTACGGGCCTTCCGCTCCTTCATCGAACAGGCGGCCGACCTGGTCGTTCGGCACGGCGGCTCGCTTTCGGGCGAGCACGGCGACGGCCAGGCACGAGCGGAGCTTCTGCCCCGCATGTTCGGGCCGGAGCTCGTGGCGGCATTCCGCGAGTTCAAGACGATCTGGGATCCGCGCGGCCGCATGAACCCAGGCAAGGTGGTCGACCCGATGCCGCTGGACGCGGATCTGCGGCCGGCCCTGACGCTCGCCGATCCGGCGACGTTCTTCGGCTTTCCCGAGGACGGCGGCTCGCTGGCGAAGGCCGTGGCTCGGTGCGTCGGCGTCGGCAAATGCCGGCGCGAGTCGGGCGGGGCGATGTGCCCGACGTACCAGGCCACACACGAGGAGCAGCACTCCACCCGCGGCCGGGCCCGCCTTCTCTTCGAGATGCTCGAGGGCGAAGTGCTGCCCGACCTGTGGCGGAGCGATGAGGTTCTCGAGGCGCTGGACCTGTGCATCGCCTGCAAGAGCTGCAAGAACGACTGCCCGGTCGGGGTGGACATCGCCACGTACAAGGCCGAATTCATGGCCCACCACTACGCCCACCGGCTCCGGCCGCGCGTCTCCTACTCGATGGGCCTGATCCACTGGTGGGCGCATCTGGCGCAGATCGCCCCGGGCCTGGCGAACGCCGCAGGCACCGTGCCGGGGATCTCCGCGCTGGCGAAATTCGTCGCGGGTGTGGATGGGCGGCGGTCCCTGCCGCGCTTCGCCGATCGGACGTTCCGCCGCCAGCTTCCCGAGGGCGTTGCCGACCTCGGCGGCTTCCGAGGCGCGGATCGGCGGGTCGTCCTGTTCGCCGACACCTTCACGGAGGGCTTCGCTCCGTCTCAGGGCCTTGCGGCACTCCGAGTGCTGCAGGCGGCCGGTTTCTCGGTCGAGGTTCCGCGATCGAACCTGTGCTGCGGCCGCCCGCTCTACGACCGCGGCTTCCTGAGGCAGGGCCGCCGGCTGCTCGGCCAGATCATGGACGCGTTCGAACCCGAGCTCGACTCGGGCGTGCCGGTCCTGGTGCTGGAGCCGTCATGTGAGGCCGTCTTCCACGACGAGCTCGTGAACCTGTTCCCGGCCGACCCTCGGGCGAAGCGGCTCGATGGGATGGCGATCGGTCTCGGCGCGTTCGTGCAGGCGCACCCGCGCGAGTTCGACGCCGCTCTAACGGGCCGGCTCGCCGCTCCGGCCGTCCTGCACGGGCACTGCCACCAGAAGGCGCTCGTCGGGATGGCGGCGGAAGAGGCGACGCTGCGATCGATCGGCCTGGCGCCGGCCCAACCGGAACCAGGTTGCTGCGGCATGGCCGGCGCCTTCGGTTTCGAGCGCGGCGAGCACTACGAGCTATCGCAGAAGATCGGCGAGCGAGCGCTCCTGCCCGCGGTCCGCGCCGCGGCCCCCGAAGCTCTCCTGATCGCCGACGGCTTCAGCTGCCGCGAGCAGATCGCCCAATCCGGCGGCCGCCGCGCCCTGCACCTGGCCGAGGTCCTGGAGATGGCGCTCAGGGATTAGCCCGCCCACCGAGCTATGTCGTCAGATCCCGCCGCCGCACGGCTCGCTCCCCCTCCCCCGCCCCGCGCTACGCCGTCTGGCCGCGCTCCGCGAGAAGCTTCTCGTAGTTCGTCTCGTCGAAGCCCTCGTCGACCTGCGTCTTGGTGAGCAGGAGCGGCAGGCGACCTTCGCGGATCGTCTCCTCGGTGATGATGCACTTGCGGATCTCGGCGTGATCCGGCACGTCGTACATCACTTCGAGCAGTGATTCCTCGACGATCGAGCGCAGCGCTCGGGCGCCGGTCTTGCGGGTGATCGCAACCTCGGCGGCAGCTCGAAGAGCTCCATCTGTGAAGACCAGCTCCACTTTGTCGAGTGACAGGAACTTCTGGAACTGACGCGTGATGGCGTTCTTGGGCTCCGTCAGGACGCGGACCAGATCGTCCGCGGTCAACGACGTGAGCGTGACTACCACCGGCAGCCGGCCGACGAACTCGGGGATCAGGCCGAACTTGAGCAGATCCTCGGGCATGAGCCGCTCGAGAATTCGCTCGCGGTCGATCTCCGACATGTGGTTCTCGGCACCGAAGCCCATGGAGCGCTTCCCAACCCGCTCCTCGACCAGCTTCTCCAGGCCGTCGAAGGCCCCGCCGCAGATGAACAGGATGTTCGTCGTATCGATCTGGATGAAGTCCTGGTGGGGATGCTTGCGGCCGCCCTGCGGCGGTACGTTGGCGAGCGTTCCCTCGAGGATCTTGAGAAGTGCCTGCTGCACGCCCTCGCCCGAGACATCGCGGGTGATCGAGGGGTTGTCCGCCTTACGGGCGATCTTGTCGATCTCGTCGATGTAGATGATGCCGCGCTGGGCCCGGGCGACGTCGAAGTCGGCGGACTGGATCAGGCGCAGCAGGATGTTCTCGACGTCCTCGCCGACGTAGCCGGCCTCGGTCAACGAGGTGGCATCGGCGATGCAGAACGGAACGTCCAGGATCTTCGCCAGGGTCTGGGCCAGGAGCGTCTTCCCGGATCCTGTCGGACCCACGAGGAGGATGTTCGACTTCTGGAGCTCGACGTCGTCGATCTGATGACCGGCGTTGACCCGCTTGTAGTGGTTGTGGACGGCCACGGAGAGGACCTTCTTGGCCTTCTCCTGGCTGATCACGTACTGGTCGAGGGCGGTCTTGATGCCGCGCGGGTTCGGAAGCTTCGCGACCTGCGGCTTGGCGCGCGGCGACTCGAGCATCTCCTCTTCGATGATTTCCTGGCAGAGGTTGATGCACTCGTCGCAGATATAGACGCCCTGGCCCGCAATGAGCTTGCGAACCTGCTCCTGGCTCTTGCCGCAGAAGCTGCAGCGATATGGAACCTTGGGGCCGCTCTTTGTGGTCGTCACGCGCCTGGACCTGTCCTTTGCGTCTGGGCCCTAGCCCCGGTCGAGTTCGGCCGTTGGACCCTGGATGTTCGTTATCGTGCCGTCGCCTCCGTCGGCGACGTCCGGCCGGCTCAGCGCGGCCAGCGGGGCAATCGTGGCGGAGTAGACCGCATCGATGATGCCATACTCCTTGGCCTCTGTTGGGGACATGAAGTAATCCCTGGAGGTATCGGCAACGATCTTCTCGAGCGGTTGCTTCGTGTGGCGGCTGAGAATCTCGTGATTGGTGTTGACCAGAGTCTCCATCTCCTTGACCTGGATGAAGACATCCGGGGTGTTGCCCCGGAAACCGCCCGACCCCTGATGGATCATGATCCGGCTGTGCGGCAGAGCGAAACGCTTGCCCGGCGCGCCGGCCGCCAGGAGCACAGCCGCCATGCTGGCCGCCATGCCGATGCAGATCGTGCTGACCGGAGCCCGTACGTACTGCATCGTGTCGTAGATCGCCAGGCCGCTGGTGATGATCCCGCCGGGCGAGTTGATGTAGAGGCTGATGTCGCGCTCAGGATCCTCGGCGTCGAGGAAGAGCAGCTGGGCGATGACGAGGTTCGCGACGTTGTCCTCGATCGTGTCGCCCAGGAAGATGATCCGCTCGCGCAGAAGCCGCGAGTAGATGTCGTAGGCGCGCTCGCCACGGCTCGAGGACTCAATCACCATCGGCACGAGCATCGATCGTCTCCTCTGTCCTGAGTCCTGCTTACGCGTCCGCGGCGCTGTTGGCCGGCGTCGGGTTCCCCGGATCGGCCGCGCCGACGGATTCGGCGGCGCTCTCCGACGGGGCGTCACCGGATGAACTGTGTTCGGCATCCTCGAGGTGCACCAGGCGCGGCGCCTCGGGGTGTGCCGCGAGCCACTCATCGATGAGCTGCTCGACGGCTCGAGATCGACGGAACGTGCTCTTGATGTAGGTGCGGCCGCGCTCGCTCTCGAAGTACTGGACCATGCTGCGGTTGCTGGCATACCGAACTCGCGCCTGTTCGACTTCGGCCTCGACCTCGGCGTCCGAAACCTCCACGGCCTTGACCTTGGCGATCTCAGAGAGAGCCAGCAGGCTCTTGGCCCGCTTCTCGGCCTGTGGCCGGAATGACTCGCGCATCTCCTCGTCGGTCTTGCCGGTCGCCTTGAGATATGCCTCTTCGCTGATCCCCTGACGGGCCATGGCGGCGCGCATCTCGTCGCGCATAACGTCGACTTCCTGGTCGATCAGGATGTCCGGCAGTTCGATCGTGGCGTTGTCCGCGGCGTACTCGACGATCTTGTCGGCGAACTCGTGGCGAGCCCGATCCAGGGCATTTGCCTCGAGGCGCTTGCGCAACTCGACCTTGAGGTGGTTCATGTCCGTGAAGCGGCCGATAGATCGGGCGAACTCGTCGTTGGCCTCGGGCACGACCTTGCCGCGCAGCTCCTTCAGCTTGAGCTTGAAGTGCATCTGCGCGCCGCGCATCGACTCGACGACGAAATCCTCGGGGATGGCGAGGTCGAACTCGGTGTCGTCGCCCTTCCGCATCCCGACGATGTGATCCTCGAAGCCCGGATAGAGCCGGTTCTCACCCAGGATCAGGGGCATCTGCTCGGACGAGCCGCCGACGAACTTCTCGCCGTCTCGTGTGCCGTCGAAGGCGACGATCACGTAGTCGCCCACCCGGGCCTCGCGGTCATCCATCGGCTCGAGATGAGCCTCGCTGTCGCGCAGCTCGTCGACGACCTTCTCGACCATCGTCTCGTCGACGGCGTCGACTTCGGGCTTGAACTTGAAGTGCTCGAAATCGCCGAGCTTGATCTCCGGTCGAACCTGCAAAGTCGCCTTGAAGGTGACCGGCTTGCCCTCTTCGGCCTGGGTGATCTCGACCTCGGGGGAATCCAGCGGCACGATCTCCTGCTCGCGCACAGCCTCGCGCACGGCGCCGTCGATGAGGTGATCGACGGCTTCGTCGAGGACGGTCGGCGCGCCGAGGACTCTCTCGACAACGGCCCGTGGCGCCTTGCCCGGACGGAAGCCCGGGATGCGGTGCTGTTGCGAAAGGCGACGAGCGGCGTCGTCCAGCGAGCGGGTCAGGCGCTCGGCCGGGAGCTCGAATTCGATCTGGAGTCGGGACTTGGGGAGGGGCGTGTTGGTCGTCTGCATCGCGGGCGATTATAGGGGTCGCGGCGGTGCGCGGCCTGGAGCGGAGGCGCGCGGCGCACGTGAGCGAGCGGCCGCGTCGCGCCCGCGGGGACGTTTCGCCGGAAAGTCGCTGCGGACCGCTGCCTGGCGGTACCGTCGGTCGGTGGCTACGGATCCGCGGCCGGGCGCCGAAACTTCCGTCCAACCGCGTCGCGGTGGGAGCGTTCCGTTCGGGTTCGGCCGGGCCCGGGATGCGCCCTCGAACCCGATCGACCCCAACCGCGTGGGCGTCGTCTTCGTCCACGGCGAATGGGGGCTGGGCACCGTGATCCTGGCCTGCGCCTTCCTGGCCCTGGCGCGGTTCGGCGTGGGACGGTGGGCAGCGTGGGATCGGCGCGAGCGACTGGCCGTCCGTAAGCGGGTGCCTGCTCGCGTGGGCTCGCTTCGCCCGGCGTTGACGTTCGGGGCGCTCACCGCGGTGGCCGTGGCGATGTCGGTAGCGACGGTCGCGCTGCTCTGGAGATAGCGCGCCGATGGTGGTGGGCGAGGTCGGGGTCGAACCGACACGCCGCTTACGCGGCACCAGCTCCTAAGGCTGGCGCGTCTGCCATTCCGCCACTCGCCCGTGACCCAAGAGTCTAGCGGGGGCGCCGACGCGACGCGGCGCAGGTGGCGCGCAGGGCGCGCGGCGCGGCGCGCAGGGCGCGGCGGCCGAACCCGGTCAGTTCGGGCGTAGCCGGTTGCGGCCCTGCCCCGGCCGCCGTTCCCAGCGCGATGGACCGGCCTTTTGGGGAGCGGTCTCGGAGGCCGCATCTGCGGGAAGGTCGGTCTTGCGGGCCTCGCGTCGAGCGCGGATCCGTTCCTTGGCAGAGGCAAAGCCACCGGCGTCGGGGCTGAACAACTCTTTGGCGAGGCGCTTGCCGGCCTGGGCGGTCACCGGTCGAAGGACGTTGCCGCCCAGCTCGGAAATCGTGCCCTTCAGGTTGCGGGCTTCGCGTTCGGGGCGGCTCTTGTCCAGGTAGGCACCGAACTCGCGCTCGAGCAGCCCGCGCACTTGCTCGCCGTCGTCGCCGAGCGAGCGGAGAGCCTTGTCTATCTGCTTGGGGAGCATCGACTTGGGCAGATCCGCTGTGGGACCGAAGACCTTCCTCCGCAGGGCCCGATAGCCACGCCCGGGCCCGCCCAGAGCGAAGAACGCCGCTGCGGCCGCGATCGCGGCCGTCTTGGCCGGGGCCCGCCGGATCTTCGCCGGAATGTCCACCGCGGCGCGGCCGGCTGCTTCGAGCCCTATGACCTCATCCAGCAGGAGCTGGCGACGGGCTACGACTTCCGCCCGAGCGGCATCTGTTCGCGCACCCACTCGATAGTCTCCTTGGTGGTTTCGATTGTCTGGTTGGGAAGCAAGTGGTTCTTGAGCTCTTCGAAATCGGCGTTCTTGAGCACGAGGATCGCGGCCAGGACCGCGTAGACGGGCAGGAAGACCGCCAGCGCGACGGCGATCGAGATCCCCCAGCTCATCGGCACGCCGAAGACCCCGCCGAGCAGCCCGCCCACGACGGCGCCGAGGATGGCGACGCCGATCGCGGCACCGATGCGGTTCAAAAGGCTACTGCCGACGAGACATCCCACGATCGCGCCGAGGACCCCACAGACGGTCGCCAGCACGATCACTCCGGCTGCCAGCGGCCGATCGGCCACCGCGACGACATGCCCGTCGAACGGCCAGGTGAGCGAGGCGAAGAAGCTGTCGCCGACCCAGCCGAAGGTCCGGCTGGTCAATTGAAGCCACAGGATCGCGAAGACGACCACGGCCACGACGAGCGATACGAAGAACGCGAGGCCGAGTCGAGGCGCCGCGTGCGGGATTATCAGCATCACCAGCGATACCGCCACGGCGATCAGCGCGGCGGTGCCGTGGACGGCGCCCCAACCGATTGAGCCGAACACCCACTCGTCCAGCCACAGGATGGACCCGAGAATGGCCAGCATTCCGGCCAGGAACAGCAGCGCAAACGCGGCGCCGCCGAGAGCTGCCGCGCGCTTGAGCTCGGACATGATCTCGGAAAGCTCGACCGAGAGCAGCTTGAAATGGGCCGCGATCAATCCGAGCAGGGCGCTTCGAGTTCGACCGAACTGCGCGCCCAGACCCGGCGGACGCGAGTCCGCGGTCTTTTCGGTTGATGGGTTCGCGTCGGATGAGGAGGGCCGGTCGGCCAAGGGACCTCCTTCGGATATGGGTCGGAAGCACCGCGATCATAGCAGCGCCGCCGGGGAGTTCGGCAAGCCCGGCTGAATAGCTCGGGCCGGAACGATACGGAGACCGCGGACGAGTTGGCGCCAACCGTCTACGCTCCCGCAATGGACCGACCCAAGACGCCGAACCTCGAGGCCCCGCAGGCGCGCTCGCTCCGAACCGCCGTTCTCCTGGCCGTGGGCTCCGAGCTCACCGTGGGCGAGACCCGCGACACCAACAGCGGCGATCTGGCACGGTCGCTGGCCGGGCATGGAGTGGAAGTCGAATGGATCGCGGCGCTGCCGGACCGCCTTTCGACCGTCGTCGACGCGCTGCGCGATGCGCTGGCCGACGCGGATTTCGTCGTCACGACCGGCGGACTCGGGCCTACGCCCGACGATTTGACCCGTGAGGCGATCTGCGCCGTCGTCGGGGAGCGGCCGGCAGTCGACCTCGAACTGGAGCGCTGGCTGCGCCACCTCTTCGAGCGGCGCGGCATCGC
>JADGQJ010000166.1 GCA_017881885.1 Chloroflexota bacterium | reverse complement strand
TCGTAGACCAGGATGTCAACGGCCTCGCGGCCCATTGTCTCGATCGGCTGGCGGACGCTCGAGAGGGCCGGGCTCGACAGCTTGGCGGCGGCCGAGTCATCGAAGCCGACGACTGCCACATCTTCGGGGATACGCCTGTTCGCTTGAGCCATGACCTTGATCGCGGCAAGGGCCATGAGGTCCGACGCGGCAAAGACGGCGTCGACATCCGGGTGATTGAGGAGAAGCCTCTGCATGGCCATGGCGGCGCGGTCGGCTCGATAGTCGCCAGCTTCTTCAAGCGTTGGGTCTAGCGCCACCCCGGCGCGGGTCAAGGCATCGCGGTAGCCCATCAGGCGGTCGATCGCACTCGGCATGTCCAGATTGCCAGCGATTGTGGCGATGTGTCGACGGCCCAGATGGATCAGGTGATTTACCGCCAACGAAGCGCCACGACGATTGTCGCAGTCGACATGGCTAACCGCTAACTCTTTGGGGGGCCGGCCGCAGATGACTGCCGACAACCCCTGCTCACGCAGCCAGGCCGGCAGCGGGTTGTCGCCATGGAGGCTCACCAGGATCGCGCCGTCCATATGCCCGCCTGCGAGGTAGGCCTTGGCTAGTTCCATCTCCTGGGCCGATTGCAGCGACAGCACGACCATCAGCATCGATCTTTCCGCGAGAGCCGCTGAGATGCCGCTCACCAGCGGTCTGAAGAACGTGTCGTCGAATAGACTCGCGGCGGGTTCGCCGATGATGACGCCCACCGATTTGCAGGCAAGCACTTCCCGATCGAGCCTCGTGTCCTGTAGCGGAAGCGGCTCCTTGTTGACGAACTCGGCCGAACCTCGGGGCCGGCCATGCCTGAGATTGCCGCGCGCTATGGCTGCCTCTGCACGCGCGGAAATGGCCGCGGCTCGGGCCGCTGGCTCCGCCATCAAGGGCCGGGTGTCAGAGCTTCGTGGTGTGGATTTCGACAAAGGTTGTTGCCTTCCCCGGAGGGCTCGGTGCGCGGTCAGGTTCACGCGAATTTTCGGCCGATCCCGACCGACGGACGAATTCCGACTTCGGCGAGTCCGAGGATTGGAAGCCAATCTCCCCGGTGCCCAGAATCGCGAGCCGAGCGCAGGCGTCTTCGACGTCGGTGACGATGTGCGGCGACAGCAGCGCGGTCTAACCGGCCGACTTGACCACGTCCTAGCGTTCGCCGGAACGGTAGCACCCCACGGCGATTGGCGAATGGCAGGTTCAATCAACTGGCCTACGCCGGGGCCAAGGGGGTCGCGCGTCTATCCGGATACGAAGTGCGGCCGACGGGATGAAGACTCTCTCCGGGGCGGGATCCAGACTCACCCCGGAATCGTCGAGAACGGCGTCCTCGCGATGGCCGTTCCACGCACGAATCGCGGCGGTGCCCCGTCCCGACGGGAAGCGGACTTCGGATCAGAGGGTCGGGGGTTCGGATCCCTCCGGGCGCGCCAGAACTGCGAGGTTGACGTCTCGGGGCCGACGACGTTCGCCCGGTTCGTCGGTGACTTCATCGTCGGACCGCGCAGCTCCGCTCAGAGTTGGCTCGACCTGGCGAATCGCCCACGCCCTCAATCACGATGGTTGGTGGCGTGTGTGCAGATCCCTCCGGCGCGCCACAAACCACAACGTGTTGTGACCGCGGCACCAGCCCGCGGCTATATCTTGTGTGTGGGACGACCTCCGGGACTGCGTCGAGCCAGTGACGAACTGTCTCGGGCGGTCGAGGAGGGAGGTCGGCTATCCTGTGGGCACGCCCGCGGTGACTCGATCTCTGCGAATCACTTATCGGTCCGCCGGCATCTCTCTGATATGACAGGCCTCGCCTCTTCGGTCTCCGCCACGCCCTCGGCCTCTCTGGCCGCTGCCGTCCGGCTTGCGAGCGCGGGAGACGAGATGGCCTTCGCCCGAATAGTCGTCGCCTTCCACGGCGACCTGATTCGCGTGGCCTACGTCATCGCCGGAGACGAGCAGGTGGCCGAGGACGCTGCCCAATCGGCCTGGTCGATTGCCTGGCGGAAGCTGGGCTCGCTCCGCGACGCCGACCGCCTCCGCCCTTGGCTGGTTTCGGTGGCAGCCAATGAAGCCCGGCAGCTCGTCCGCGGCCAGCACCGCCGTTCCGTCACTGAGGTCAAGGTAGGGCCCGTCGACGGCACTGCCGGCGATCCCGGAGGCGAGATCGACCGCCTTGATCTCGTCAACGTTCTCCATCGCCTGAAGCCGGAGGACCGCCGCCTCCTGGCCCTGCGCTACGTGACCGGCCTCGACTCGACCGAGATCGGCACGATCCTGGGGATGTCGCCATCCGGCGTTCGCGGACACCTCTCGCGCCTGATCGAGCGACTCCGGAAGGAGCTCAGCGATGGTTGACACGGACGCCTTCGAGCGCCGCCTGGCCGACGCCCTCCGTCGCTACGCGGACGAGGTCTCGGTGGCCGTTGACGCCGCCGAAGTGGCTCACAAGGTCGCGCTGGACCATCCTCGCCGCGGGGCGATAGATGGCCGGCGTCTCGTGTCACTCGGCTGGCTCGGGCATCGGCTCTGGGCACCGGTCCCGATCCTCCTGGTGGTTGGGCTGCTCTTCGCGCTCACGGTCTCGTCCATGCAGGTCGGTGCGCCATGGGATCTTCGCGGGCCTGCCGCGCCGCACCCAACACCAACCGCGACCGCCTCCCCCGCGCCAGTCGCGACCACCAACGGGGGCGGTGACAAGTACGTCACGGGGACCATGAGCTTCTCGCCGGTTGAGAACGGAACCGAGACGAAAGTGGGCAATGTCACGCAACTGCGCGGCCTGGTCTTCACCGGTGCTTGGACGATGAACGACGCGCGGGTCAATGCGACTGGGATAGCACGCCTCAGCGTCGATGAGTACACCGACGTCTGTTCCGAGTGGGGAACGATGCGCCTGGAGAACGCCAACGGCGCCTGGGAGGGCACCGTCACGGCCGGGGCCTGGAACGGCGGCGAGGCCACCAACTTCTCAGGGTGGCTCGTCGGCAGCGGCGCCTATGCGGGCTACTCGTACTACGTCCACTACTGGGGCTCCGGATACAGCTACCTCGCCGAGGGAATCATCTTCCAGGGGTCCCCCCCGGCACCGTAGACACAGAGGAGGAGACCAAGATGAGCCGGATCGTTCGGTCGTTAGCCTTGCTGGCCTTTGCCGGCAGCCTGGCCGCATGCGGCACCGCAGCCGCCACTCCCACGCCCACACCGACAGCCACGCCGACCCCGATCGCAACGCCGGTCGCGTCGCCATCGTCCTCGTCCGCGTGGCCTGCCCCGAACGACGCGGCCCTGCCCAACGCGACGGTCTCGTCCTTGCAGGCCACGCTTGACGGGTGGGTGTCCGGTCACGCGGTGATCGGGCTGTCGGCGGCCGTGGTCTCCCCGGCGGGATCGTGGGCGAGCGCCGCGGGCGTGGATGCCGCGGGCGCGGCCATCAAACCCACCTCAGCGTTCTCGATCGCAAGCGTTACCAAGACGTTCGTCGCGGCCGAGGTCCTGCTTCTGGCCTCCCAGGGCAAGATCGATCTCGATGCGCCGGTGACCAAATACGTGACCCTGCCGTTCGAGACGAACGGCGCCACGATACGGCAGCTGGCCACGATGATGAGCGGGTTCCCCGGTGAGCCTGAGGATGCCCTGAACAAGCAGGTCCCCAAGGACCTCTCCCACGTGTGGACCGCCCAAGAGCTCGTGACCCTCGCCAAGGATGAGCCGCGGCTGGGCACCGTCGGTGGTTCCGGAATGTACAACGGGGTCAACTACTACGTGCTCGGGATGGTCATCGAGAAGGTAACCAGCAAGCCACTGGCCACCGTGCTCCGGAGCGACCTCCTTGCGCCCGCCGGGCTGAACCGGATCTGGATGCAGCCTGCCGAGAAGCCGCAGGCACCGCTGACCGTTGCCGTGGACCGCACCGACGCCAAGGTGGTCGACCCGGCCAGCGGCTACCTGCCGTCGCTTGCCTCGGCCTCCACCGGCCAGGGCGGGGCCGGCATGGCCGCCGACGCGCCGAGCCTGGCCCGATGGGGCTACCTGCTGTACGGCGGTCGCATCATCGACGGCCATTTGGTCGAGACGATGACCGCAGAGGCCACCGAGGCCGACGTGGGTAGCTACGGCTTCGGGACCATGATCGCCGTAACGGACGGCGTGACAATCGTCGGACACCTGGGCGGCTATATCCAGTACTCATCGATCCTCCTGGTCTGGCCGAGCTCCAGGACGGCGGTGGCCCTCTTGGTGCCCGTGCCCGGGATGAGCGACCGCAACAACCCCACGCTCCCCGGCTGGGCGATCACGCTGTACCAACAGCTGCCGAAGGCGTGACCCGAGCAAGGGCCCAACGGCCCTGTGTGCCCAACGTATTGGGGCGCAGGATGCCAGATAGAGGGCCGGGCGGTTGATCCGAACCTGCGTAGGGCTGCCTCTTCCCCCGATATCGCAACGAGGTGCGGCATGGAAGGCCAGACGACTGTATACAGACTCGCCTTCTGGTCGGCGGCCCTCGCATCCGTGTTCAGCGTCGCCTACGACGTCGGGCAACTGCTTGAGTGGCTCGGTCTCATGGGGTCGGGAGGTGGTCCGGAGCACGACAGCACCTGGTACGGCCTAGTGGTCCTCCTCGTCCCGTCCCTGTTTCTCGGGATCTCCTTCGTGATCCTGATGGGATGCCTGCACCGTCAGGCTCCCCTGGAGAGAAAGATCTGGAGCCAGACTGGGCTCGCC
Source organism: Chloroflexota bacterium (assembly GCA_017881885.1). Classification (GTDB taxonomy): domain Bacteria; phylum Chloroflexota; class Limnocylindria; order Limnocylindrales; family CSP1-4; genus Fen-1039. The sequence continues at coordinate 287 of JADGQJ010000166.1, read as the reverse complement.
TTCGCGATTATGTACGGGACGCTCATCTGCATGAACTACTTCGTCCAACTCACGCTCGTCGCCCCCGCCCTTTATCAGGGGAATGTCAGCGACAATGTCAGGCCATTTCTGTTCAACGTTTTCAACTCGTTCACCTATTCGGTCGATCTCCTTGGGTACAGCTTCATGGGCTTGTCCACCCTCTTTGCTGCTTTTGTCTTCACGGGAACGGGACTGGAAAGGAAAGTCCGCTGGTTCATGATCGCGAACGGCCTCATCGTGCCCTTCATCGCCCTGCAGACCTTCTA
>JADGQJ010000165.1 GCA_017881885.1 Chloroflexota bacterium | reverse complement strand
GTCGTGCTGCGACTGGGCGAGACGGAGCTACTGCGTGGCCTGGGCGGCTGCCGCTTCGAGAAGGCGAACGCCGCATGGTCGTTCGACGGCGGCAACGACGACACCACGGCCTTCAGCGCGACGTGGGAGGGTTCGAACGCCCTGCCGACGCTCGCAATCGGTCACTACCTCAAGCTCGATGCCACAGGCAAGCCGACGCGGGACTGCGCCGAGAGCGAGCTCGTGCGTCCGAAGGCCGACGGAACGGCGTTCGATCGGCCGATCGCACTCTCGCCGGGCTATTGCACCCTGTCGATGCTGTTCAGCGACTGGGATCTCTCGGGCCGGCGCGACCTGCGCATCGCCAACGACCGCAACTACTACGTGAACGGCGAGGACCAGTTGTGGCGGGTCGCACCGGGCGAAAACCCGCGCCTGTACACGGACGCTGACGGCTGGGTATCGCTGCAGATATTCGGCATGGGCATCGCCGACTACGACGTCAACGGCGATGGCTACCCCGACTACTACCTCACCAGCCAGGGCGACAACCGGCTCCAGACGCTCGCCACAGGACCGGACCAGCCGAGCTACCGCGACATCGCCCTCAAGCGTGGCGTGGCTGCCACGAGGCCCGGCAGCGGCGGACAAGACCTGCCCTCGACCTCCTGGCATCCCGAGTTCGAGGACGTCAACAACGACGGCTTCATCGACCTGTTCGTCTCCAAAGGCAACATCAGCCAGCAGCTGGACTTCGCCACAAAGGATCCCAGCGACCTGTTCCTCGGGCAGCCGGACGGCAACTTCAAGCAGCAGGCCGAGGCGGCCGGCATCGTCGAGTACGATCGCGGGCGCGGTGCGGCCCTGGCCGACTTCAACATGGACGGCCTGCTGGACCTGATCGAAGTCCATTACGACGCGCCGGTGCGGGTTTGGCTTAATGCCGGCTCCGCGGCCTCGGGCCAACCGGCCCAGATGGGCCACTGGCTGGCGCTTCGACCGGTCCAGACCGGGCCAAACGTCGACGCCGTCGGTGCCTGGGTCGAGGTCAAGGTCGGTGACACCACGATGCGGCGTGAGCTGACCATCGGTGGCGGGCACGTCGGCGGGCAACTCGGTTGGGTCCATTTCGGCCTCGGACAGGCCAGCTCGGCCCAGGTCCGGATCCAGTGGCCGGACGGCCAGATGGGGCCGTGGCTCTCGGTGAACGCGAACCAGTTCCTCGACATCGCTCGAGGGGCGACCGAGGCGCGCCCGTGGTCGCCTCCAAGCTCCTGAACGGAGGATCGCGGGTGCTCAAGGCGCGACTCGCGGAGATCGGCTTGCCCGACTTCGGCATGCCTGAGGCCAGGCCGGAACTGCCGCCGAGCACCTATGCCTTGCGGCTGGACCGCCTGCGCGAGCGCGCCGAGAGAGGCGGCTACGACCACCTCGTCGTGTACGCCGATCGCGAGCACAGCGCGGGACTTGCCTACTTGACCGGCTTCGACCCTCGCTTCGAAGAGGCGGTCCTGGTCGTGGGGCCGACGGGCGTGCCGGCGATCCTGGTTGGCAACGAGTGCCGGGAGATGGCGGCCCAGGCTCCACTGGCGATGCGGACGGTCCTGTTCCAGGATCTGAGCCTGCCGGGCCAGCCGCGAGATCGGTCGGCGCCGCTGGCCGAGATACTCGCCGACGAGGGGATTCGGGCCGGGAGCCGGGTCGGGATCGTCGGTTGGAAGACTTACGCCCGACCCGAGGCCATCGATGCGCCGTCGTTTCTCGTCGACGAACTACGGCGCCTGACGGGTTCGGGCGGTGCCGTCGAGAACGCCACCGGAATCTTGATCGATGCGGCCGACGGTCTGCGGGTGGTGAACGAGGTCGAGCAGCTGGCCGCGCTCGAGTACGCGGCCTGCCAGACGTCGGACGGCGTTCGGCGCCTGCTCCTCGGACTGAAGCCGGGGATGACCGAGAGCGAAGCCGTCAGGCTCCTCAACTGGAACGGCATGCCCCTTTCGTGCCACCTGATGCTGTCGGCCGGAGAGAGGGCGACGCTCGGATTGGCGAGTCCGGGCGACCGGCCGATCCGGCGAGGCGACCGCTTCACGGTCGCATTTGGCGTGTGGGGCGCGCTCAACTGCAGAGCCGGTTTCGTAGTTGCCGACGAAGGCGAGCTGCCGGCCGGCATCCGCGACTACGTCGGTCGCCTGGTCGGACCCTATTTCGAGGCGATCGCCGAGTGGTACGGCGCGCTACACGTTGGACAGACCGGCGGCGCGCTGTACGACATCGTCGAACGTCGCCTGGGCGATCCATTCTTCGGCGTCGCCCTCAATCCCGGGCATCAGATCCAGCTCGACGAATGGGTCAACTCTCCCATCTCGAGAGGCTCGCGGACCGAACTGCGGTCCGGCATGGCGTTTCAAGTGGACGTCATTCCGGCGACCGGCACGGAGTACTTCACGACCAACATCGAGGACGGCGTGGCCATCGCGGACGGTTCGCTGCGGGATGCGTTCGCCGCCGCCTATCCGGCGGCATGGAACCGCATCGTGGCCCGACGCGACTTCATGAACAACACCCTGGGGATCGAGCTTCATCCCGACGTGCTGCCGTTCTCGAACATCCCGGCCTACCTGCCGCCTTTCCTGCTGCGGCCGGATCGGGCCATGACCCTGGCGGACTGACGCCCGGGCAGGCCGGCGCACGGCACCAGGGGGAGCAGGCGGAGCGAGCGGGTCGGCCGGGCTTCCCTACGCCGACGGCCGGACGATGACCTTCAAGCCTTCGCGGGCGGCGGCGGCGGCGAAGGCGGGCTTGAAGTCGGTCAGCGGATAGCTCGCCGTCACGACCGATCGAACGTCGACGAGACCCGCCTCGACCAGCCGGATGGCTTCCGGGTAGACGCGGTTCATGCGGCGCGAGATCTTGATCGTCAGGCCCTTGCGGCGGGCCGGGGAGGCGGTGAAGGTCGTCCTGTCCGCGGACGAGATGCCGACGATCACGACCGTCCCACCGGGGGCAGCGAGCGAGACCGCCGTGTCGACCGAGTCGTCGACGCCGGCGGCTTCGAAGGCCACGTCGACGCCATGGCCGTCGGTGGCTGCGAGGAGTTCGGCCCGTTCGGAACCGCCGGCGACCAATGCCGTGGCGGTTGCCCCGGCGGCGCGAGCCGCAGCCAGGCGGTGCGGGAGCACGTCCGTGGCGACGATCGTGGTCGCGCCCGCGGCACGGGCCAGCTGGATCAGGAAGATCCCGATCGGGCCACAGCCGAAGACCCCGACTCGTTCGCCGGGTCTGATCTCGCCCAGCCTGATGGCATGGAGACCGACGCCGAGAGGCTCGAGCATCGCCGCGTCGGCATCGGTGAGCGTATCCGGCACCGGAACGAGGCTGTCCGTCGGCCAGGCGACCAGCTCACGGATCAGGCCGTCGGTGTGGCCGTCACCGGCGAAGTGGAGAGCGGTGCAGAAATGGGCGTGCCCGGCCCGGCATTGCTCGCACTTCTCGCACGGCATCGCCGGATCGATGGCGACGCGCAATCCCGCGCGCGGCCCCGACTCGATGACGCCGGCGCCTTCGTGGCCCAGCAGAACGGGCTTCGAAAGCCTGACGTCGCCGATGCCCGACTCCGAGTACCAATGGAGGTCCGAGCCGCAGATGCCCACGGCCTTGACACGGACGAGCTCCTCGCCCGGGCCTGGGACCGGTTGAGCCTCGTCCACGAGGCAGAGCTCGCCGGGCCCGATGAGACGAAGCGTCTTCACTTCGCGTCCCCCGCGCCGCAGGCCACGCGCAGTAGTTCCTGCTCGGCCGCCTTGGTCCAGCGCCCGTCGTCGAGTGCCGCGGCGACGGTGGGATACCGCTCGGCCAACTCGGATAGGCGGACCAGCCCGAGATCCGGCAGCGATGGATAGACCATGATCTTGCCGCCGGAGGTTCGGGACTCAACGGCCTGGAGTGCGTCGGCGACGCCTTCGAAGCCGGCCACCGCATCGAGCGAAATGTTCGTGTCGAGTTCGCCGCTCTCCACCTTGCGGAGCACGGCCTTCATGTCGGGGATCCCGGATCCGCTCGTGCCCAGAAAGTAGCAGCGCTTTTCGATGTAGCGGTCGAGATCGACCTCCGCCCGCGTTCCGCTGGCAAAGCCGGCGAAGATGTTGATCCGGCATCCCGGACCGGCGAGGGTGACCGCCTGGCCGACGAGAAGCGGCGCCGGCACCATCAGAGCGATGTAGCTGAAGCCCGGCGCGACCTCGGAGGTCCGAGAGTTGGCGACCGTCAGCTCGACCCCGTGAGATCGTGCGATCGGCCCGGCTGCGCGCTCGAGATTCCCGAGGCGAGCGTCGTCGATGTCGACCGCGGTGATTGAGAGATTCTTCCAGCCTCCGGACGCGGCTCGAACGACGTGCATCAGTCCCATTGGGCCGGCGGCCCCGACGACGCCCATGCGATCGCCGGCGCGAACCTCGCCGTCGGCTGGGATCGACGAGTAACCCGCGGCTGCCGACGAGCCCGTTGTCCCGGTCCAGCGAGTGAGGTCGTAGTGCACGCGGCCGACATCGACCGCCACTGCCCGTCCAACGGTGGCGCCGCCGGTCACGACGTTGATCAGCCCCCGGAACGCCAGGCAATCCTGCAGGACTTCGATGGTAGCGGGGCCGGCGCCGAAGTAGACGATGTCGTCGAACCCCTGGCGGGTGAGGTCGGCCAGGCCGGCGACACGCGCCACTGCGGGGCCCGTCGGCTCGAGGCCCTGGGACGAGTCGGCGAGGAGCGCGGTCAACTGGGCCGGCCGCGCCTGTTCGATCAAACCGGCCAGGCCGTCGATCTTGTGCCCCGCATCCGCAACGACGAGCAGTCGGCCGCCGGGGAGGAGCCCGGCGCGCTCGCCGCAGACGTAGGAGGCTTCGACGCACGCCCACGGCTCGACGAGGGCAATCGCGGATGCGCTCGGCCCTTCGCCGACCGGGATCAGGAACCGTTCGCCGGTTCCGGGCTCGATGATCATCCGCTCGTCGAGCAGGACGTACTCCTGGAGACCGCCCTCGAAGTTGTAGCCGAAGGCGGCGTTTGCGGCCGCGGTCAGGAGGTGCCGGTAGTCGGTCTGGATCAGGCAGCGCTCGCCCAGG
>JADGQJ010000061.1 GCA_017881885.1 Chloroflexota bacterium | reverse complement strand
CGCCGACAAGGAAGGCCTGAAGGCCCAGCGGCTGCGAAACCACCATCTCCGCGGGTCGTCGGCGATCAACTACGAAGCCGACATCATCCTGATCATCAACGAGAAGTACCACATCGTCGCCAAGGTCAACATCGAGTTCAACCCTTACCAGGCGCAGCGGTTCCGCGACTGGGTCATCATCAGCGTGGAGAAGAACCGCGGTGGCCAGGACAATGTCGACCTCGAGTTCGAGAAGCACTTCGAGTACTCCTGCTTCGATCCGAACGGTCGGAACGTGCAGGAGAAGCTGATCGAAGAGCGGCTGTACAACGACTGACGGCCTGCCGACCCGATGAGCTACGGACGAAGACCGGCCGACGGCGGGCGCCGCCGCCCCTTTTCGCGGCCGCAGGACGATCCTCCCGGCACGAGCCGGCTCTTCGTTGCGGTGCCCGTGGCCGACGACGTCCGCGATGCCGTGGGGCAACTCATGGAGCGGCTCGCGGGCGCGCCAATTGACGTTCGCGGCCCGGGGCAGCCGCGCTGGGTCCACGTCGACGGTCTGCATCTGACGCTGCGCTTCCTGGGAGCGACACCGGACGTTCGCCTCCAGGAGGTATCTGCCGCAGTGGCCGCAGCCGCGCAGGAAGTGGCTCCGTTCCGTGTCGAGCTCACCGGCGGAGGAGCCTTCCCGACGCCCCAGCACCCGCGCGTCCTGTGGATCGGGATCGGACAGGGAGAGCCGCAGCTGGTGGCCCTGGCTCGGCGGCTGAACGCGGAGTTGCAGCTTCTGGGCTGGCCTTCGGACGACCGGCCGTTGCAGGCCCATCTGACGCTTGCCCGCACCGACGGCGTGCCGGGGTCCGACGAGAAGGCCAGGCGGTTGATCGATCTGGCGAGGGACGTGCGACTGGGATGGCAGGCCGACAGCCTCGTCCTGTACAAGAGCCATGCGGACCGTGGCCCGACGCACTACGAGGCCCTTGTCGAGGCTCGTCTGGGGACCGGCTAGCTCGCCACTCCGGGCGGGCGACTTGCTGTGCTGGGTATTGCCGGGCGTAGCGTCGGCCCGAGCGTCGCCACTCGCCTTGCACGAGTCATGGCCGAGGCCGTAGGCTTTGCGCTCCAACCGCGTCGAATGGGGCGGGAGGGGGTACGAGTTAGGAGGTCGCCGGCAAGCCGGCGGGAGGAGTGGAATGGTCGAGCGCACCCGTTTCATGCTGGACGAGAACCAGATCCCTCGGGCCTGGTACAACATCTCGGCGGACCTTCCGGTAGGGCAGTTTCCGCCCCTCCATCCGGGCACGCATCAGCCTCTCGGCCCGGCCGACCTCGCCCCGCTCTTCCCAATGGCCCTGATCATGCAGGAGGTCTCGACCGAGCGCGAGATCGAGATCCCGGATCCCGTACGGGACCTATACAAGCAGTACCGCCCCAGCCCGCTCGTCCGCGCCCACCGGCTCGAGAAGGCGCTCGACACCCCGGCGCACATCTACTACAAGAACGAAGGCGGCAGCCCGGCCGGCAGCCACAAGCCGAACACGGCGATCCCACAGGCCTTCTACAACAAGGAAGAGGGCATCACCCGCATCGCCACCGAGACGGGTGCCGGCCAGTGGGGCAGCGCCCTTGCCTACGCGGGCGCGATGTTCGGGGTCGAAATCAAGGTCTACATGGTGCGGGCGAGCTACGACCAGAAGCCGTACCGCCGCCTGATGATGGAGACCTACGGCGCCAGCGTCGTCGCCAGCCCGAGCATGGAGACGGATGCCGGTCGAGCCATTCTGGCCGAGCACCCGAACAGCACCGGCTCATTGGGCATCGCGATCAGCGAGGCCGTCGAAGAAACGGTCAAGCGTGACGACACCCACTACTCGCTGGGCTCGGTCCTCAACCACGTCATGCTCCACCAGACGATCATCGGCCTCGAGTCGATCAAGCAGATGGAGATGGCCGGCGAAGAGCCCGACATCATCATCGCCTGCGCCGGCGGCGGATCGAACTTCGCAGGCCTGACGTTCCCGTGGCTCGGTCAGACCTTCCGTGGCGGTCGCAAGTACCGGGTCATCGCGGTCGAGCCGGAGGCGGCGCCGAGCATGACCCGTGGGCGCTACGCCTACGACTACGGAGACACGGCCAAGATGGCCCCCGTCGTGAAGATGTACACGCTCGGCCACGACTTCATTCCCGAGCCGATCCACGCCGGCGGTCTGCGATACCACGGCATGTCGCCGCAGGTCAGCCTGCTCAAGCACGAAGGCTTTATCGAGGCCCGCAGCGTTCACCAGCGGCCCTGCTTCGAGGCGGGCATCCAGTTCGCCCGAACTGAAGGGCTGATCCCGGCGCCCGAGTCAACGCACGCGATCCGCGCGGCGATCGACGAGGCGCTCGTAGCCAAGGAAACCGGCGAGAAGAAGGTCATCCTCTTCAACCTGTCGGGCCACGGCTACTTCGACATGACCTCGTATCAGCGGTATCTCTCCGGCCAGCTCGAGGACTACGAGTACCCGGCGGAGGAAGTCAGGATCGCGCTGGAGGCCGTCGAGGCCTAGCCCCTCAATCGCGAACAAAGAGAGCCGCGCCGGAAGGCGCGGCTCTTCGGATTCGGGGGCTATTTCCCGGAGGCCGATTGCCCGCTTGACGATCGCCCGTCTGAAGGCAGCCGATCGCTGGAGGAGGGAGTAGCGATCGGCCGGAGACCATCTTGGGGATGGAGAGCGGGTCGCTCCGGGGGGAGCGAAGCGACCCGTCGACACGATCACCGCTCGGGCGATCGTCCGTCGCCATCTCTGGCGAACGTTAAGATCATGACTCCTACAATCGCCGGCAACATCGTGCATCCAACGTACTCGTGTGCCCACGACCGGAGCCCCGGAATCGGGCCCTGCGACATGGTCTGAATCGGATCGGGATGACGTAGCATCAGAACATGCCACGACTCGCGTGTTTCTCTTGCGGGCGGACCATCTGGGCGACGGTTCCGCTGGTTCAATTGTTTGCTGAAGAGCGACGATGCCCGCGTTGCGGCGCCAACCTGCGGGACGATCGACGTGTGTGGGACCGGCGCGAGTTTTCGCGGCGCGATCGGGGTATGGGGATCTCACCTACCGGTGAGGAACGGCGCATCGAGGAACGTCGAGCGGTGCGGCGGAGACGCAGCACAGTCTGAGGTCTGAACTCGATCGGCCCGCGAACGAGGCGCATGCCGCCTCGGGGGTGTCAGAAGAGGCCGTCGTCCGACTTGGGCGGCTCCACGAGACGATTGCGGAGGGCGAAGGCCACCGCCTCGAGCTTCGAATGCACCCGCAGTTTGCCCATGATGTTCTGGACGTGCGTGCGCAGCGTGTTCGGAGCGATGTAGAGGCGCTCGCAGATCTCGGGCGTCGCCAGGCCTTCCGTCAGGGCCTTGAGCACTTCCAGCTCGCGCGCAGTCAGTGGCTCGATCTGGCGGCGTTCGGTGCCACGTTCTCTCGCGGCGGCGACGCGCTGGGCAATCCCGATGATGACCGATCGGGGCAAGAGCGTTTCGCCCGCGTATGCGGCCCGGACCGCGCTGACGACCTCGTCGACGGCCCGGTCCTTGGTGAGATAGCCGTCTGCCCCGGCCTGGATCGACTCGAGAACAGTCTCGTCGTCGGTGAGAGCGGTCAGCATGACGACGCGGGCGGCGGGCCAGCGGGCCTTGATGGCGCGTGTGGCCTCGGCCCCGGTTCCGTCGGGGAGGCGGTAATCCATGAGAACGACATCGAGTCGCTCACGGGCCATGGCCTTGGCCTCGGCGACCGTGCCGGCGACGCCCGCCACGATGATGTCCGGCTCGCGGCTGAGCATCTGGGACAGTGCGCCGGTGAGGAGCTGATGGTCGTCGACAAGCAGGACCCGGATCGGTCTGGTCTCGCTATACGAATCGACCATAAGTGGCGCCCCTTGTTCACTAGCAACGGATACGGAAATCCAGAAGCAGCCGACAATCGGCCCAACGCCTGCTGCATTCTAGTCGGACTTTGGAGCGACGCGCACTCATTCGTCCGGGTGTTACACGAAGTGGTCGGTGGGGTACCCCGGACGGGCACCGGGAGTGGCGTGCGCGGCTACATAATGGCGGCGTGCGAATATCGATCGTAGGCTTCGGTTTGATCGGTGGCTCGATCGCGCGCGCCCTGCACGACCGGGATGGGGCCGGGGAGTGGCACGTAACCGCGTGGAGCCGCACTCGCGGGCCCGTCCTAAAGGCTTTGGAGGACGGCGTCGTGGATGTGGCCGCAGCCACACTGGAGGATGCCGTACGCGGTTCGGACCTGGTGGTGCTGGCGGCCCCGCCGCTCACCTGTCTGGACCTGATCGGCGAACTCGGCGGGGAGTTGCGCGCGTTCCTGCCGGAGGAAACCACGGTTACGGACGCCGCCAGTTCCAAGGCGCAGATCGTGGCACGAGCCGACGCTCTACGGTTGCCCTTCATCGGCGGTCACCCCATGGCCGGTCGCGAAGTGAGCGGCTACGCGGCCGCACTGCCGGACCTCTTCGTCGGGCGGCCCTGGGTCACGGTTCCAGGTGCGTTTGCGCGGCTGATCGACGCAGAGCGGGTCGGCGAGCTGATCGACGCTTGCGGGGCGATCCAGATTCCGATGGGTGCGGCCGCCCATGACGATGCCGTGGCGGCGATAAGCCACATGCCGCTGATCATCGCGGCAGCGCTGGTCGAGGCAATCGCCGGCGGCCCCGGCGCACCCGAACGGGTCGACTGGCGGGCGTCGGGTGCCCTCGGCGCCACCGGCTGGTCCGGCATGACGCGCCTCGCCAGAGGTGAGCCGGCCATGGGTGCCGGGATCGCGGCGACCAATTCAGCGGCCATCGCCGCTCGGCTGCGCGACGTGCGGGCGGCCATCGACGAGTGGCTGGTCGAGTTGGAGCGAAAGGGCGGCCCGGATGCCGAGGCGCTGCTAGCCCGCTTCGTCTCCGCCAGGAACCGCCTGGCAGACTCCGAGTAGCGATGAGCGCGGGTCCGGAGCTCGTCTACGCCGTGCCGCGCGACGTGCTGATGGGCGGTTCGACGTGGCGCGGCGTGAGAACGGCAAACACGAGCGAAATAGTGGCCCGCTTCGATCGTGGGGCCTTCTACGAGCGGCCGGCCGCCGAGGCCGACACGAGCATCAAGCAGATCATTCCGTACCTGGTCCTACGCGACGCCGATCGGATCTTCCTGATGAAGCGCACCAGGGCCGGCGGCGACGCCCGTCTTCACGATCACTTTTCGATTGGTGTTGGCGGGCACATGAACCCCGGCGACGGATCGGTTCTCCAATGTCTGCACCGAGAGTGGCGCGAGGAGCTCGCCGCCGATTTCGTGCCGGGCTTCGATTTCCTCGGTCTTCTCAACGATGACGAGGTGGAGGTCGGCCGGCATCATCTGGGAGTCGTCTACCTCGCCGACGCGGCCGGGCGGCAGGTGTCGGTCCGCGAGACCCACAAGCTGGCCGGAGCGTTCGAGCCGCTGGCGAGCCTCCTGGCCGTCTACGATCGCATGGAAACGTGGAGCCAACTGGTCTTCGACGCTTTGAACGACCGAACCAACGCCTCGCCATCGGAGTCTCCTGCATGAGCGACCACATCGGTCCGCCCCATGAGCGTGGCATGTTCGTCAAAGAAGCCTATCTGCACTCCGATGTCGGTCGGGCTCCCGCCGAAGCGACGGGTGCTCGCAGCCGGGTCATTGACACCGTGTTCGCGGAGGCTCTCTCGGACGAGTTGAGCGGCGCTTACAGGCTGGCCGGCTACCTTCTCGCCGATGCGGCCGAGGCACAGGATGCCGTCCAGGAGGCATCCGTCCGTGCGTGGCGCGCCTGGTCCAAACTGCGTGAGCAGGAGAAGTTCCACTCCTGGTTCAGCCAGATCCTCGTCAACGTTTGTCGCACCAAGCTTCGCAAACGGGCTCGCCAGAGGACCCTGGACGTGGATGAGCTCGATCTCGAGGGCGCCGACCCGTTCCGGTCTGCTCTCGCTCGCGACGCCGTCGGCCGGGCGCTCTCCAGCCTCAGCACCGAACTTCGGATGGTGGTCGTGCTGCGCTACTGGGGCGACCTCGCACTGGCCGAGATTGCCGATCGGTTGGGCATTCCGATCGGCACCGTCAAGTCACGACATCACGCTGCCCTGCAGACGCTGCGCCGCCGAATAGAACCGGCGACAGGGGGCATCAAATGACCGATTCGGACTTCGACCTGGAAGAGCGGCTCAGGAAGTTCGCCCAGGAGACGAGGACTCCGCAACTCCCCGCCGAGACGGCGGCTCTCCCGTGGGCGGTCCAATCCGAGACCAAGCAGCACAGCCTCCTGCGATGGCTGCCGGCGATGGACGTCCTGTCCGGACGCGTCGGTCGGGCCGCGTATGCGAGCGTACGGATTGCCGCCACCCTTGCGGTTGCTTTTGGGCTCCTCCTCGTAGTGGGGCAAACACGGCCGGGCGGCTCGGCCGCCAACGTCGTCGTGACGCCGCCCAGCCCGCGGCCGTCGCCCATCCTGGGTGCTCCGACTGGACCGGAGGTCGTCCTCCTGCCGACCAGCGGCGTCGTCGACGACGTGATGGCGAGCTACATCGCCGGGGGCGTGCGTCAGGCGGAAGCAGATGGTGCGGCCGCAGTAGTGATCCAGCTCGACACGTTGGGCGGCAGTGAGAGTTCGATGATGAGCATCGTCAAATCGCTGCACTCAAAGGTGCCGACCATCGTCTGGGTCGGCCCATCGGGAGCCAAGGCGGCGAGTGCCGGCACGTTCATCACTCTGGCCGGCAACCTGGCGTATATGGCGCCAAGCACGAACATTGGGGCGGCCTCGCCCGTAGCCGCCGGGGGAGGGGACATCGCGGCCACGTACGGACAAACAGAGGCCAACAAAGTCCTCAACGACGCCGTGGCTACGATTCGGAGCATTGCCGAAGAGCGTCATCCACAGGCCGTCGATTGGGCCGCCACGACCGTGGCGAACGCGAAGTCGTATTCGGCTCAGGAAGCCCTGGCTGCCCACGGCATAAACGGCATCGCCGCCAGCCTCGGCGACGTCCTCAGCCAGGCCGAAGGCCAGACGGTCACGATCAACAACGCGCCGGTCGTCGTCCACACGAACGGCGCTACGACGGTCACCCTCGGCGAGGACGCCATCCAGTCGATCCTCCACGGACTGGACGACCCGAACATCGCGTTCATCCTGCTCGTCATCGGCGTCCTCTGCGTGCTGGTCGAGTTCTTCCACCCCACGCTCTTGATGGGCCTGATCGGCGCCTTCTCGCTGGCCCTCTCTTTCTACGGGTCGGGCAGCCTGCCGCTCAACGTGTTGGGCGTCGTTCTGGTCATCCTGGGGATATCGATGCTCGTGATCGAGCCGAACGTGCCCAGTCATGGATTGCTCACGGTCGGCGGCCTGGTCAGCTTCGTCGTCGGGGCCGTGGCCTTCTACGGGTCGCCCGGTCCCTATCTTCCGGCGTCAACAGTCGCGTGGCCGATCATCGTCACGATGACCGCCGCGGCGGCCGCCTACGGCCTGATCCTGGTGCGATCGCTCATGAAGATGAGACACCAGGCGGTGCCGGTTGGCTCGGGCTTGGTGGGCACGGTCGATGTCATCGGCATGACCGGCCTTGTCGAGATGGACCTCGCGCCCCTCGGTACCGTCTACGTGGCCGGCGAATCATGGTCCGCTAAGCTGGTCGGGGCGGGGCCCGCATCGCGAGGTACGCGGGTAAAGGTCGTTCGCAAGGACGGGCTGACCCTGATCGTGGAACCGGTGGTGTAGACATGCTGGAGCTGCTGGTCGTCATGGTGGTCTTCGTCGCGGCGCTGGCCCGCGACAGAAACTCGACGGCCCGCTTGGTGATCGCGCGCTAGAACCGCCCATTTGGGCATTTGTCGCTGCTGGAGGTAACGGGGATGGATACGACCGGGACAACGGTCCTGTTGATCGTCTTGATCACGCTGGCTTTTCTGCTGATCGTGCTGGCTGCGGTCTCGGTCCGGATCGTGCCCCAGTGGGCGCAGATGGTCGTCTATCGCTGGGGTCAGACCAATAAGGGTCTGGTTCGCCAGCCGGGCCTCAATTTCCTGATCCCGATCGTCGATAGGGGAGTCCTCGTAGACCTCCGCGAACAGTTCATCGAGGTCCCGCGACAGACGGCAATCACCAAGGACAACGCGCCGCTCGGCGTCGACTTCCTGATCTACTGGAAGATCGTCGAGCCGCTCATGAGCCAGATCAACGTCCTCAACTTCGCCGGCGCACTCCAGGGCGTGGCCGCGACCTCGCTCCGTTCCGTCATCGGCGACATTCCGCTCGACGACGTTCTGTCCGAGCGAGAGAAGATCAACGAGACGCTGCGACTCAAGCTCGACGAGGTTACCGAGCGCTGGGGCGGCAAGGTGACCACAGTCGAGATCCGCGAGATCCTCCCGCCTCCGGCCGTGCAAGAGGCGATGAACCGGCAGCTGTCCGCGGAGCGAACCCGCCGCGCCGTCATCACGGAATCCGAAGGCACCCGGCAGGCCACCATCAACGTGGCCGAAGGCGACAAGCAGTCGGCGATCCTTCGCGCAGAGGGCGATCGCCAGGCCGCGATCCTTCGCGCCCAGGGCTTCAGTGAGGCCCTGAACACGATCTTCGGTGCGGCCAAGAACATCGATCAGAAGACGATGACGCTGCAGTACCTCGAGGCCCTCAAGTCACTCGGCAGCGGTCCGGCGACCAAATTCATCATCCCACTCGAGTTCACCACGCTCCTTGGTTCGCTCGGGTCGGCGATGCAGTCTGGGATTCAGGTCGGACCGGCCGGCACTTCGGACTCGGGCGTCGCCAAACGCGGCTCCTGATCGAGGCTGGTCGGCGGCGCCGGCCCCGCCAGTCGGGTTCCACCCGCTCGAGAATAGATGCCTCCCGGCCGAGAAGACGTGGTTCCGATGGGGACTATGCCGGCTTGCCGGGAGGCTGCCTATAATCAGCGCATCGATCGAGCGTCCCGGTCCTAGGGGGGCGGCCGTCCGCCACGTTCAGAAATGCGCGGGTGGATCCGCCAAATCCAGGGGAGCTGATGGCCGTCAGGATCCTAGTCGTCGATGCCGACCCGATAGTTCAGCGCGCTCTCGGTAATGCCCTCACTCAGGCGGGGTATCAGGCCATCGCCCTGAGCGATGGCGCCGAGGCTCTGCGTGTCGCGCGGTCGGATCGCCCGGCGCTGGTCCTGATCGCGGCGAACCTGCCGGGCATCGACGGCTTCACGATCGTGAGCCGCCTTCGGATGGAGGACGGGCCCTCCACCCACACGCCGGTGATCCTTCTGCTCGCCGAGAACGAGGCCGAACATCGGGGCAAGGCCCTTAGATCGGGCGCGGACGACTACCTGATCAAACCGTTCCATCCCGCCGAGCTCATGGCCAGGATGCGCAGCCTCCTGTCTCGATACGCGCCGTCCGAAGCGGCACCCATTCCGGTCCGCGGACCCGCGGCTGCAGTGGTCGCCAGGCGGCGCGAGCCGGCCCGGGTGATCCTGTTCTACGGTGCCAAAGGTGGCGTCGGCACGACCACGATCGCGATCAACACGGCGATTGCGCTGCACAAGGAGTTGGGCAAACGAGTTTGCCTGATCGACGCCAACCTCCAGTTCGGTGACCACCGAGTGTTCATGGACCTCGGTCTCGACAAGATGAGCATCGTCGATCTGGCCACCGCGCCGGGTTTCGACCTGGATCTGATCCGCCAGGTCGTCGTGAAGCACGAATCCGGTGTGGAAGTGCTGCTCGCGCCGCCGTCGCCCGAAACCGCAGAACTCGTGACCTCGGACCACCTGCCCGAGATCATCAACACGATGTCGACCGAGTACGACTACATCGTCCTG
The DNA here is from genome assembly GCA_017881885.1 of Chloroflexota bacterium. Classification (GTDB taxonomy): domain Bacteria; phylum Chloroflexota; class Limnocylindria; order Limnocylindrales; family CSP1-4; genus Fen-1039. Next base: position 3,808 of record JADGQJ010000061.1, on the reverse strand, counting down.
GACGTCGACAAGCGGCTCGACGAAGTAAACCTGCGAATCATGGATGTCGTTCAGACGATCTTCGTCGTCCTGACGGCAGACCTGCCGTGCCTGAAGAACGTGCGCCTCGTGCTCGAGACGATCGGCCACCTTGGTTACTCCGACGAAAAGGTGAAGCTGATCCTCAATCGGTCGAACGCCTTCACCGGCATCAACGTGAAGAACGCGGAAAGCGCTCTCAAGCGCCGCATCGACTACCAGATCATCAACGAGTACCGCTCCGCGATCGGCGCCTTGAATAGCGGCGCCCCGTTCATGTACACCAAAGCGGACTCTGTCCTGGGCCGGGACATGCTCGAGTTCGTCAAGACGATGGACAAGGACATTACCGACCGCCCACAGCCCAAGGTCGCCAGGTAGGCCCGGTCACCCGCCGAATCGGGACTGCGGTCCCGCGGAGCTCGGAGCCGCGAGTTTCCTGGAAGGCTCAGATAAGCCGGAGTTGAGCCCGTCGGCGTAGCGTCGACGACGTGCTTGCGTCGCTGCTGTCCGCCACCCTCCACGGTCTCGACGGCCGTCTCGTCCGGGTCGAGGTAGACGTCGCACCCGGCCTGCCGGGCTTCACCATCGTCGGGCTGGCGGACACTGCCCTGCAGGAGGCTCGAGAGAGAGTTCGTGGGGCAATCCGCAACAGCGGCTACGAATACCCGCCCCGGCGAATCACCGTGAACCTGGCGCCGGCCGACCTGCGCAAGGGGGGCGCCTCTCTCGATCTGGCGATCGCGCTTGGAATCCTGGTCGGGTCGGAGCAGGTGAAGGCGACCGGCCGTTGGGCCGTGCTCGGGGAGCTTTCTCTGGGAGGTGAGCTACGCCCGGTCCCCGGTCTGCTGCCGATGGTCGCCTCGCTGGCGCGGAGGCGAGTACGGCGGGTCATCGTGGCGACGGAGGGGGCCGCCGAGGCGTCACTGGCCGACGGTGTCGAGGTCATGCCGGTTGCCACGCTGGCCGAGGCCGCGGCGCTCATACGTTCAACTCGGGGCGGTCGAGCGCGGAGGATGCCGCCGCGCGTCGAGCTGGCGGATTCGGTGGGTATCGAGGAGGACGACTCAATGGGCCGTGAGGCCGGCCAGGGGCAGGGGTCGGCGGATGCAGGCGACTCTCCGGATCTGGCCGAGGTCCGCGGACAACTCGAGGCGCGAAGGGCGTTGGAGGTGGCGCTCGCCGGTGGCCATTGCTTGCTCATGATCGGGCCGCCGGGCTCGGGCAAGACTCTCCTTGCGAGGACGATTCCGGGGCTGTTGCCGCCGCTGGATGACGAGGAGTCACGCGTGGCGACGATCATCGCTTCGGTCGCCGGCACGTCGCCGGTACGAGGTCTGGTGAGGCGGCGGCCCTTCCGTTCCCCCCACCACACCATCTCGTATGCGGCAATGGTCGGAGGCGGCCCCCATATCTCACCCGGCGAGGTGACGTTGGCGAACGACGGAATACTCTTCCTCGACGAATTGCCCGAATTCGACCGTGGGGCGCTGGAAGCGCTCCGCCAACCGCTTGAGGACGGGCAGATTGCGATTGCCCGGGTGGGCCGCGCCGCCGTCTTCCCGTCCAGGTTCCAACTCGTCGCAGCCATGAACCCGTGTCCGTGCGGCCACGCCGGTGAGGGCGACGGGCGGTGCCGCTGCCAGCCCGCGATCGTGGATCGATACGCCGGCCGCGTGTCGGGCCCGCTGCGCGACCGTATCGACCTGTGGGTGCACATGCCTCGTGTGCGGCCCGAGGAATACGTGACTCAGGCAAGTCCGGAAGGATCGAAGCCCGTCGCCGAGAGGGTGGCGCTTGCTCGGCGACGCCAGGTGGACCGTCAGGAATGCCTCAACGCGCGCCTCAGCGGTAGGGCGCTGCGCGCGGCGTGCGATCTCGGCGGGCCGGCGCAGGCACAGGCGATACGACTCGCGGACCTGGAGGGCTGGTCGGCGCGCGGTACCGAACGGCTGCTCCGAGTGGCTCGAACGGTCGCGGACCTGGCCGGCTCGGAGCGGGTTGAGAGCTCGCATTTGGACGAGGCCGCCCGTTTCCGCTCGCCGGCCCGGCAAGGGCGCGGCTATGAGGCGGTGGGCTGAGCGATGCTGGGCATTCAGAGTGGCGGCCCAATTCCGAACGCGAGAGCGTCGGAGGGCGGTCCGCGCGCCGCTGAGACGGAATTGCCCGCTCGATGGGCGGGTCCAGCTGAGCCCGCCGCGCCGCCGGCCGCGCCCCGCGCCGATGCGCCGGGATTCGGCCGGGCGAGCAGTGAACTTGTAGAGGAGCGAGACGCCTGGGTCGTCCTGCTCGCCGTGCCGGGGCTCGGTCCGGTGACCTTCACCGGTCTGCTGGCGGCATTCGGGTCGGCGCGGGCAACGCTGGCGGCGGCGGCCGGACCCAACGGCGCGGAACGCCTTCAGGAGGCCATTGCCGAGCGGATGATCGTCGACGAAGGCGCCGCGGGCATCGGCCACACGGAAACGGGCGATCAGCCGGAAGGCTCCGAGCCTGGGTCGCCGGCCTTGCCGGACCCCGGACGAGCGTGCTCCGTGCGGAACGGATCCCAACAAGGCCACCGCCGCACGCTCGGCTCGGACCTGGCGGACCGGATCCGGCAACAAGTGGACGTGGCCGACCGGGCGCTGGCCGTCGTCCGTTCTCTGGGCCTGGCCGTGGTGACGCTCGACGACCCCGAGTACCCTGAGCGACTTCGCCGCATCGATATGCCACCGCCCCTCCTGTTCGTGCAAGGCTCTCTGGCGGCCCTTGGGACACCCGCGGCCGTAGCCGTCGTTGGTACACGTTGGCCGACCGACAGGGGGCGCATGATCGCGGGCTGGATCGGATCAGCGCTCGCCAGGGCCGGCGCGGTCGTAGTTTCCGGGTTGGCAGTTGGGATCGACGGGGCCGCGCACGCCTCGGTCGTCGCCGAGGGTTTGCCCACGGTTGCGGTCCTCGGAGGCGGCCACGCGCGGCTCTTCCCCAAGGCTCACGAACGATTGGCCGGGGCGATCGTGGCCGCCGGCGGAGCGGTCGTTGCCGAACTCCCACCGGAGACCCCGGCCACTCGCGGAACCTTCCCAAGGCGAAATCGCCTGGTCAGCGGCCTATCGGACGCCACCGTCGTCGTGGAGGCCGGCCGGCGCAGCGGAGCATTGATCACGGCCGGCTGGGCGCTCGAACAGGGCCGAGAATGCTTCCTCGTCCCCGGCCCGCTCGACGCGCCGACGAGTGAGGGCTGCCACGCATTCCTGCGGAGCTTCCCCGGGCAGACCCGCGTCGTTTGCGGGATTCCCGAGCTGATAGAGGATCTCGGTCTCAGTGGCGTAGGCGATCGGCGGAACGGCGCAGTGGACGGAGCGGGGGAAGCTCGGTCGGGCGTGGGAGCTACGGGTTCGGCGGCGAACCGTGGCGGGCGTCCCGGGCCCATGGCGCCCGGTGCCGGAGCCGAGGCAGCTCTCGCGATCCTCGCGCCGGTGGAACGCTCGATCGCCGAGCTTCTGACCTCTGGCCCGGCCACCGTCGACGATCTAGCCCGTCGCTCTGGGCTCTCGGGAGGGGCTATCTTGAGCGCGCTGACGCTCCTGGAGTTGCGGGGTCTCATAGTCGGCTCATATGGGCGCTACGTGCCGGCGGGCGCGCTGGCGCGGTGGCCCGGTCGGAGAGAGGCCCGGCGGGCATAGCCGTCGCGTTGCCCTTGGCATGGCACCGGTGGTAACCTGCGGGCCCGGGGTTGCCAAGTCGCGGCCCCTGTGCGATCCCCTCGTCACAGGAGACTGACACATGCGACAACTCGCTGCGGCAGTCC
>JADGQJ010000060.1 GCA_017881885.1 Chloroflexota bacterium | reverse complement strand
GCGAGCGCCACACGCGGACCGGCCCCAGTCTTTACTCTGTTCCCGAGAATTCGGTGGCCGCAAAGGAGACGTCGATGAGGACTCTGGTGGCCGGCGTCGACTGCTCTACGCAGGCAACGAAGGTCGTTGTCGTCGATGCCGACTCGGGCGAGACTCTCGGGTTCGGTCGGGCCGAGCATTCGGTCGAGGGCAACGCGGGCGTTCGAGAGACCGACCCGGAAGTGTGGTGGCAGGCGCTCCTCTCGGCGCTGGCTCAGACGAACCTCGCCGGCGAAGTGGCGGCCATCTCGATCGCCGGCCAGCAGCACGGCCTCGTCTGCCTCGATGAAGCCGGCAAGGCGCTCCGGCCGGCGATGCTCTGGAACGACACGCGCGCAGCTTCGGACGCGGCCGATCTCGTGGATGGCTTCGGCGGGGCCACGCGCTGGGCCGCAAGAATCGGTGTCGTTCCCGTGGCTTCGTTCACCGCCTCGAAGTGGGCCTGGCTGCGCCGCTGCGAGCCCGAGATCGCGGCCAGGACGGCGGCGATCCGCCTGCCGCACGACTTCCTGACGGAGCGGCTGAGCGGGCACGGCGTCACCGACCGCGGCGACGCCTCCGGGACGGCGTGGTGGTCGAGCGAGACCGAGTCGTATAGCACCGAGGTCCTGGCGCTGCGAGCGCTGGGGCTGACCCCGGATCTACTCCCGCGAGTGCTCGGTCCGACGGAACAGGCGGGAATCGTGACACCCGCGGCGGCCGCGGCTTCCGGGCTGCCCGCGGGAGCGGTAGTCGGCCCGGGCACCGGCGACAACATGGGCGCAGCTCTCGGCCTCGGGCTCCGATCCGGCGTTCCGGTGCTGAGCCTCGGCACGTCGGGGACCGTCTTCCTCGTCTCGGAAACTCGGACCGCGGATTCCACGGGCGATGTCGCCGGGTTCGCCGACGCCACGGGCCGTTTCCTGCCGCTCGCCTGCACGCTCAACTGCACCCTCGCGGTCGACCGCATCGCGGGGTGGCTGAAGCTCGACCGCGAGAGCGTCGCGCCGAGCGGCGGCGTGGTGGTGCTCCCCTACCTCGACGGCGAGCGCACGCCGAATCTGCCGGACGCCGCCGCGGCCGTCTTCGGACTCCGCCACACGACCGATCCGCGGGCGATCTTGATGGCCGCCTACGAAGGCGCGATCGTCGGACTGCTCGAGGCGCTCGATGCCATCGACGCCTGCTCGTCCGGCGTCGATCCGGCAGCACCGCTCATCCTGGTCGGGGGCGGCGCGCACGGCGCCACCTGGCAGCGAGTGGCGCAACGACTCTCCGGCAAGGAGATCGTGGTCCCTCACGTCCGCGAGGTCGTGAGCATGGGCGCCGCGGTGCAGGCTGCGGCGGTCCTGCGGCACGAAGCGCCGCAAGATGTGGCCGCTCGCTGGGGAACGTCCGGCGGAACGCTGCTGCCCGCGGTACCGCGCGACACCGACACGATCGCTCTCCATCGGAGCGTCCGCCGCCTGGCCTCGGAAGCGGTTCAGTTTCGTCGCCCCTAGATCCTGAGCGTCCGATCGTCGCGCCACGTGATCGGCCGCGTGCGCTGTGGGCGCCACGCGAGTCTGGGCTGTACGGTCGCCGCAAGGGCGATTCCGGGCGGCATAAGGAGGCGAAATGGCGGCAGTCGAGGTTCACGGCATCGGCACGAAAGAAGACCCGTGGCAGCTCAAGACTCCGAGCGGCACGGGCGAGTATCAGATGTACCAGGACGAGGCCGCCGATCCGCCGGCGCTCGTCTGCACCGTGGGCACTACAGTCCTGCGATACCAGTTGCGCTGTCTGGACGACCTGCATGAGATGCTCAGGAAACACGGCGATTGGATGCTGCTCGGCAGCGCCGATGAGCAGAAATCCGCTGCCGACGGCACGGTCGAGGCCTGGGGCCGTTCCACCGAGAATCCCGTCGGCGGCTGGTACGGCCTCAAGAAGGGACTGCGCGGCCGGTTTGGGATGTACGTGCCGCCGCTGATGGAGGCCCTCGGCCTGGCCGAGGTGGAGCACAACCCGAAGAACAACCGGATGCGGGCGATCTAGGCGCGACTTGCGGGGCGATCCAGGCCGGACGCCGCCCTCGTTCACCCGGGTCACTCGTTGGCGGGCACGTCGCACCGCGCACCAGGGCGTTTCGGCGAAACAAGGCGCCGTGTCCCAAACTTGACGCATGATCGCAATCCTCGGCGGACTCGGCGCCGCCTTCCTCTGGGCCGCCGCGAATCTCACCTCGTCCCGATCCAGCCGCCTCATCGGCTCTTCGTCCACTGTTGCCTGGATGATGCTCGTCGGCTTGATCATCGCCGGGCCTCTGGCGGCCGCCTCCGGGCCTGTCCCTCCCATCACGCCGGCGCTGACCGTGTGGCTGGCCGGCTCCGGCCTGGGCAGCGTCATCGGCCTGTTGCTCGTGTACCAGGGGCTCAAGCTCGGCAAGGTGGGCGTGGTTACGGCGCTGGCCTCCACGGAAGGGGCGATTGCCGCAATGCTCGCGGTCCTTGCGGGCGAGAGTCTCACGATCCCCGTGGCGCTGATGCTGTGCGTGATCGTCGCCGGCATCGCCACTGTGGCGCTGGCGTCGGGCAACGCGGCCGATCCGGCCGGAATGGGCGAGCCGGCCGTGACGGGCGCCGCCCTCGCGCAGACCGGCGGTCCCAGGCCGGGCGACGAGCGGCGGGCGACCCTGTACGGAGCCGTGGCTGCCATCGCGTTCGGCGTGACGATCTACAGCACGGCGCAACTCGGGCACAGCATGCCGCCGCTCATGGCCGTGCTCCCCGTCCGCATCTTCGGCGTAGTCCTGGTGTTCATCCCGCTGGCGCTGACCCGCCGGCTCGAGCTCACGCGCCGGGCCCTGCCAATGGTCGTCTTCATCGGTGCCGCCGAGGTCTTCGGCAACGCCTCATACGTGGTTGGATCAGGCGAGAGCATCGCCATAGCGGCCGTGCTCGCGAGTCAGTTCGCTGCCGTCGGGGCGGTCGCTGCGTTCTTCCTCTTCCGCGAGAGGCTGTCCGTGGGCCAGCGTTCCGGGGTGGTCGCAATAGCCCTGGGCGTCGCGATGCTCACGGCCGTGCGGGGCTGAGAGCGAGGGGCCACGCGCGCCGGACGAACCGGATCGGCCTGGCTTGGCCCCTGCGCCGTAGCGGCGCCCGATTTCGATACCGGCGGGGGCACGCACTCGGCGACCGGCAGTGGTTTACCGAGCAGATAGCCCTGTCCCAGCTGGACCTCGAGCGTCTGCAACACGGCGAGCTCACTCTCCGTCTCGATGCCCTCGGCGATCAGGCGGCAGCCGGTCGAACCAGCGAAATGGAGCAGGCCGGCGACCATCGCCTGGCGAGCCTCGTCCGCCTCTAGTCCGGTCACGAGCCATCTGTCCAGCTTCACGAACGCCGGCCGCAACTCGAGGATGTGGCGAAGGCTGGCGAATCCGGCGCCTGCGTCGTCAACAGCGAGCTCCACATTCGGCCCCAACGCCGCCATCGCGGCACGGAAGGCCGGGTAGTCGGCGACTGGCGTGTGCTCGGTGACTTCCAGCACCAGGCGCCGGGGGCACTCGGACAGCAGGGAGATCAGCGGCTCGCCGGCCATGATCAGTTCGGGCGATGCATTCAGATTGAGCCACGCCGCTTCGGGCAGGCTCTCCGCGGCCAGAAAAGCGGCTCTGAGCGTGGCGATCTCGAGTTCGAGCCCCAGGCCCGCCGCGGCCGCTTCGGCGAACATGGCTTCAGGATTGGCACCGTCCTTGAAACGTGTGAGGGCCTCGTAACCGACGGTTGACCGGCTAACGAGATCGACCACGGGTTGGAAGACCGGTTTGAACGCCTGGTCCAGGATCATCGCCGAGAGACGATCGGTGGTGCGGCCCAGGTGGGCGCGCTTCACAACATCGTCGCCTATGAGAACGCCGGCCAGATCCGCAAACTCGACCAGAGCGGGGAGCATTTCAGGGACGGCGGTCCCACTGGATTGGGCCTCGGAATGCGCCATGAGCAGCCCGATCAGGCGATCGCCGTGTCGCACCGGCGCGTATGCGACCGTATGGATGCCCATGCGATTCAGCATCTCGTTGTAGGGATGCGAAGGCTGGTCCACCCACGGCTCGATGAAGGGCCCTTTGGCGGCTCGGTCGCGCAGGTACTGGCTGCGTTGGTAAGTAACGGGTCGCAACGGAGGGTCTTGCTCGCCGGCCACCACGTAGCCGATCGGCATCGCCCGCCCGTCAAGGCCGAATACCGCCAGGCTTGCGGAACTGAGGCCGGTGAGAGACACGATCCGGCGGCAGATCGCCTGGGCAGTGATCTCCGGAGTGTCTCCGGCACGCATGCCGCGTATGGTCTCCCCGATCAGGGCGCGCTCCCTCGCGAACAGGGTCGAGCGCTCCGCAAGCGCTCGCTCTTCGGTCACGTCGCGTTTCACGGCCACGTAGCTCGTGACAGCGCCGGAGGCGTCGCGGATCGGTGAGATGACGGCCTCCTCGGTGAAGAGCGTGCCGTCCTTGCGCCTGTTCACGAGGTCGCCCGCCCAGCGCAAGCCGCTCGCAATCGTCGCCCACATGGCGTCGTAGAACCACGGCCTCTGAATGCCGCTGCCGATGAGGCGCGGGTTCTGGCCGAGGGCCTCTGCGCGGGAATATCCCGTCACGCGCTCGAAGGCCCGATTGACATACGTGATCCGACCGCCAAGGTCGACCATCATGACCGACTCGGACGACTGCTCGATCACCGCGGCGAGGCGGTCTCGATCCGCGTCGGATTTGGAATGTTGAGTGAGGTCGACGACAAGCCCGCCCACTCCGATACCGCCCACTCCGAGGCGTACGTCGCCGACCGACATCGGGAACTCCATGAGCAGGACGGTGTGCAATCCGTCCTCGAGCGGCATCACGTGCGAGAAGACCTGCGACCCACCCCCGTGCAGGGTCATTTCGTCGTGCTCGCGCATCATCGCGGCGGCTTCTGGGGGCCACATGTCGGCATCGGTCTTGCCACGCCAACCCGACCCCGTGTTCCTGCCCATGGTGGCGAGCATGAACGGGTTCGCGTAGAGGTAGCGGCCGCGGGCGTCCTTCACGAAGGCGGCCACCGGAGCTGAGTCCATCAGTTTCTGGAAGTCGTCCGCCATTTGACCGTTGTGGCCTGAGCCGACAGTGCCATGGGATTGGGCCTGGTAAGCGGGCGCTCGCCGTGTCGGTCGGCGGCTCGGAGCCGCCCCAGCGTCCAGGTTCGCGACGACGGCCTCGCCGGCGAGATCGTCGGCGACGACCAACCGTCCGCTCCCTCTGTGGTTCGCCAATGCTCAATTCCCCGTGCGTGCGTAGACATCCGGGGGAGCGGGGCCACAAAGACCACCGCCGGGAGACTCTCCGGCCAATGCTGTCCGCTCAGTGAAGCACACGGCCGGCTGCGGGTCCACTGTAGATTTACCTACTCTACTGTAGGACTTATGCCTCGCCGGATGCCGCGCCCGACGCGTCCCACCTACCCGTTCGGGGACTGGTGGACTACCCGTCAAGCGGCCACAGGGTGACTTCGGCCACTGGCGGGGGGGCTCACCCAGCCCGAGAGTTACCGTGATGATCGCGGTCGGCCACGAGGGCCACGGGCTGCGGACTGTCCGCGCCGGCGCACTCCGGCGTCGGTCGGTCAATCGGACGGAGGCGGCTTGCGTTGGACACCCCAGCGACGTACCTGAACTGGAACTTCATTCTCATCTCGATCCCGAACCTGCTGATGATCGCGGGGATGATCGTCGTGTTCCTGGTTGCGCTGGTAGCGCCGTTCCCCAGGCACGCCGAAGTCGTCGAGTCGGAGGACGGCCGCGATGCGTAACGCCGACTCGCCCCCGAACGCGGAGCCCTCGAGCTGGACGCTGTCGATCAGGCGATCCCTCCAGCGCAACCTTCCGCTGGCGCACCTGCTGCCCGATCGCCAGCCCGTCTTCGTAGGCTCCTGGGTCTACATCTTCGGCGTGGTCGCGATCGCCGGCCTCATCTGGGTCGTCGGCAGCGGAGTCGTCCTGGCCCTTTTCGGTCCGCAGTGGTGGCATCAGTCCGGCGTCGGCCGTTTCGTCAACAGCCTCCACCTCTGGTCCGTCCAGGTCTTCTTCGTCTTCATGGTCCTTCACCTGTGGGGCCAGTACTTCATGGCGAGCTGGCGCGACGGACGGGCCAACACCTGGATGATCGGCGTGGTGATCTTCGCCGTCAGCATCGTGACTGCGTTCACCGGCTTCATTTCCCAGCAGAACTTCGACGGCCAGTGGATCGCGGTGAATGCCAAGGATGCGACGAACGCTGCCGGGATCGGATCGTTCTTCAACGTCCTCAACTTCGGCCAGATGTACGGCCTCCACATCCTGCTGCTGCCGATGCTGGTCGCCACTCTCGTAGGCGTCCACGTCCTGATGGTGCGCGTGAAGGGCGTCGTCAAGCCGATCGAGCGGAAGCAGACGGCGCAGCCGGAGAACGAGGAGCGGGCGTCATGAACACCGAGGATCCCCAGGCCCGCTACTACGCCGGCGTCAAGATGATCCGGTACGACCTCATCAAGGAGTTCGTGCTGGCGTTCCTCGTAGTCTCCCTAGTCGTGGTCGGCCTGGCCGGAATATTCTCCTCGCCCGACGACCCGGCGGTGACGATCCAGACGTGGGCGACCGCGCAGCCGATCGACTTCGTCACCACCGCCGCCTCCGAGCTGGCCTACACGAGCGGCACAGCCCAATACGGACCGCCCTACTCGAACACGGCAGACGCTGCCCAGGCGGTCGGACCGATCGCTCCGCAGGCGTGGGCAGGCGTAGGCACTCCGATCGACGCGGCTCAGGACTTCGTCCTTCGGCCGCTCGGTTTCGCGGCGGTCGGCAATCCGGCGCTCACGGCCGCGCTCCAGACCTACGGGGCCGCCAGCGCAGACCAGCAGCAGACCTGGCTGACTAACTACTCGACCGCCCTCGCGGACGCGACCGTCGTCAACGACCAAGTCACCGTCGCCGCCGGCGAATACGGCCCTGTGCCCGATCTCATGACCGGTCTGGTCGGGCTGGCACGCACCGGTGCCCTCGACGGCCTGCTTCTCCGCAGCGGCACCCTCTACCAGACAGACTTCACGCGTCCGCTGCTCTTCATGGGCGACGGTGAATACCTATCGGGCCTCGCCGCCGACCAGCACCTCACGGGCGACCAGTGGGGCATGATGAACGAGACTGGGCAGTACCCGGGGCAGACCTGGCTCTGGCTCTTCTCGTTCTGGTACCAGATCCCGCCCTTCAACACGGCGGCGAACACGGACCTCCTGGTCATCCTGCTGATGATCGGCCTGACCACGCTCCTCGCGCTCGTACCGTTCATCCCGGGGCTGCGCGACATCCCGCGGTGGGTCCCGATCTACCGCATCATCTGGCGCCGCTACTACCGGGGCCGCTGATCGTCAGGCGGCAGGAGCCCGCCGCCTGAGACCACCACAACCGAGATCCTGGTTCCGGAACCGCCGGACGCCCGGTCGGCCGAGACGAAACGGCAGGCCGGGCGTTCGACCGTACGGATCGTGGAGATCGTGTCCCCTTTCGCGGAGCAAAGGTTGCCTGTAGCATGGCCGCAGGACCGCGCGGCGGAGATGCGCAGGGGAAATGTGCGGCCTTACGTCCGGGTCGCGGGACCGGGCACGTTGCCGCCACGGTGGACCGGCGGCACCACGATCGGGTGCCGTCCAAGGCATTACGCCGTCGTCGATAGAGGAGGGCTCTCGACCATGAAACTGCCTACTAGCGCGCTGCAAACGGGTCTGCTCCGGCATCGCCGGATCGCTCCGGAGGGAGCGGCAGCCCTCCTTGCTCTCTCGCTGGCAGTGGCAGCGTGCTCGGCGGCAGTCGTCTCGCCGATACCGTCCGCCCCTCCCGCAGCCACGGCCACCCCGACGGCCGTGCCAACGCCGACGGCCGCACCACCCCTCGCCCCCACGCCCGCACCTACGCCTACGCCTACGCCCAAGCCCGCTCCGACCGCAAAGGTCGCCCCCAAACCGACTCCCAAGCCGACGCTCGAAGTGGTCACCGATACGACCGGATGGGACGTCGTCGATCCGGGCTGGATCCAGACAACCCTCGTCATCAGCGCCGGCGATGTCCTTACGTTTACGGCCACGGGCAACTACAGACCCACTTTGGGCGGCGCCGTCGTGAACCCGACAAGCGTGGGCTGCGGAACCGGCAGATTCAACAGCAAGGGCTACCCCGCCACGAACGTCAAGCCGTACGCGGTGGCGGCGAAGATCGGCACGGGGATCGCCTTCTGCATCGGCGGCCAAAAGACGGTCACGGCGACTACGTCCGGGATTCTGACCCTGATCATGAACGACAACGACCCATCCAAAGCGCTGGGCTCCGTCGTGGTCAAGACGGTCCAGGTCCACCAGCCGTAGCTTCGGCCCGCTGATCGGCGATACGGCCACGGACCGGCGGCCCTGCCCGAGCTACGTGCTCGAGCGGAGCTGGAACTTGTATGCGCCCGTGGCCGTGCCGTCGGAGTAGACCTCGATCGTGTACGTGCCCGCGTTGGGCAGCACGAACCGTCCGAGGTCGTCGCACGCGTTTCCGATATTCGACTTGCCGGATGGATCGACGAGCCGCCAATTCAGCCCGCTCACGCACGCACCCTGGGCGTCCAGGAAGATGATCTGGCCGGCCGTGGCGGAGAACGTGTACGCGTGCCACTCGCCGATCCTCGTGATCTTGTCGCTCGCGGTCTGCCCGACGGAAATCGCCGAGGTGCTTTCGGGCGGCGCGCCGATGATCTCGAACGAATATGCCCCCGCAGTGGTGCCGTCGGCATTGACCACGACCGTGTACGTGCCGGCGTCTTTGAGGACGAAGCGTCCCAGATCGGTGCACGAATACGAGAGGCCGATGTCGCCGCCGCCGGCGGGGCCGACGAGCGCCCACGTCAGCCCGGCTACGCAGGCGCCCTGGGCGTCGAGATAGACCACGTCGCCGGCCTTGGCGGTGAAGGTGGTCTTGTCCACCTGCGACGGCGTCGCGATCGTGCCGCTGATCTTCTTGTCGAGAGCCGGAGGCGGTGCAGGGGCCTGGCCGGGAAGCGGGGCGCCGGCCGTCGCTGTAGATACCTGCACTACCGCCGCCGACGCCGCATAGGACGAGTCGCCGGAAATGCCCACGTCGAGGATGCAGTCGGTGAGCGTGGGTTCCATCGATACCCCTACTGCTCGGCAGAGGGCTTCGGCTTTGGCCCGCGTCGCGGCGTCGAGCGAGTCGACGGTCGCCGGCGCGTGCGGGATGTCGGGCCTGTTGAACGTGGCCGTGCTCTGTCCCGGACCGTAGTCGAAGAGAGACTCAGCCTGCGTGATGCGCCAGCTTGCCGCGAATGGGTCGTAGAGCTTGGTGGCGAACGCGGGGTCCTTCTGATCGAGCAGGGTGCCGTCACGCATGGTGAAGTCGTTGGCGGGGTTGCCGTCGGCGCTGCCGAGCAGCCCGCGCAGCGTTCGCCCGGTGGCGGCCTCGGGGGCGAAGGAGAGATCGAGCCAGCTGAGTCCTCGTGTGATTTCGAGCCGGCTGCCGTCGGGCCAATCGATCGTGACTTGCGAGCCGTGCCGCTCAACGATCCCACCGTGCGGCAGGCGCACAGAGAAATCGGACCGCGTTTCGGTCACGCCCGAGATCGTGAGCGGCTGTTTGTCGCTCGTGTATACCGCCACACGGTCTCCGGCCACCGAAGCGGCGACAGCCGTGGTTCTCGTCGCGATCGTGGAGGATCCGAGCGTCTCCAGGCGAGCCTGGATAACCACACTCTTATCCGACGAGGCAACCATTTGGAACTCACCGGCTGCCTGCAGGTCGAACTGCACACCGTCGCCGGTCTGCTCGTGCGGGTCGCCCCAAATGGCTGCGCATAAGACCATGCAATACCAGCCACCGATGGCCGGAAGACCGCTCCGCAGGCCGTGGCCGATGGGAGAGTTGGCCGCCCCCTTCGTACCGTCTATCGCCCCGGCTCCCCCGGTCTTGGCCCCATCCCAGGCTTTCTGACAAGCAGCCGGAATGAAGCAGTAGCTCGACCAGTCCGGGGTCTTGGGCGGCCTGGGAGGCGTTGGCGGCGTTGGCGGCGGGCCAGGAGGGCCCGGAGGCGGCTGAGGCGGTTGGGGACCCTGGTCGCCGTTGTCGCCGGGGTTTCCCTGAGGGCCCCGTTCGCGCGGGCCCCCTCCGCCGCTGGAGCCACGTGGCACTTGGTAGTGACCGGGGTCAATCCCCGTCAATGGGCCCATGAGACCCGAAGGGTCCTTCTGGTTGACCGGATCTCCGCCGACGTAGCGGTACAGGGTCGCGTCGCCGCCGGCGAACCGGACGGGGTCGGGCCCGGTCCAGCGACCGGTGTGCGGGTCGTACTCGCGCGCGCCGAACTTCACGAGGCCCGTGTCCGTGTCGTGCAGCCCGCCCGCGAAGCCGATCGGGAGGAAGCCCGGGCTCGTGTCGGAGCTGACGTTGCCCCAGGCGTCGTACGTGATCGCCTCGGCCACAGCGCCGCCGGCCGCGTCGACAACGAGCAGCGGGCTGCCGAGGTTGTCGGTGGTGACCTGGTAGCTGGTGCTCCCGCGTTCGACGAGGGTCAGGCGGCCGGCGTCGTCATAGCCGAAGGTGGCCACGACCGCACCGGAGGCATCGGTCTGCGCGGCGAGGCGGCCATCTGGTCCGTACAGGTAGCCCGCGACGAGCGCGCCGTTGACCATCTTGCCGATCCGCACGCCGTCGGCGTCGACCAGGTACTCGATCTTGCGCCCGTCTGAAAGCGTGACCGCCTGCAGATCGCCGAAGGAGTTGAATGTGTAGGCCGTAGTGGCGGCCGCAGCGCTGACGCTGGAGAGTTGTCCGTCGGCCCGGAATGTGTACTGCGCGGAGCCCCACGAGACAAGCCGATCTCGGTCGTCGTAAGTGGCCGCGAGCGTTCCGGTCGCGGTCTTGACCGTCACGCGGTTCCCGGCCGGGTCGTAGGAGTCGCTCTCGACCTGACCGTCCACCGTGACCCCGGCGAGCCGTCCGGACGTGTCGTACGCATATGTCGTATGCACCGGCTTGCCGCCCGCCCGCGTATCGGCAACGCCTGTGATCCGGCCGCGCAGGTCGTATGCGTAGCGGACGTCGAGCACAATTGACCCGTTGGACGACACGGCGATCCGTGTCAGCCTCCCCTGGGCATCGTACTCGCGGGTGGTCTGGGATCCGCCCAGCGACGCCTGCGCGACGGCGCCGCTCGCCGCATCGCGCTGCAGCACGATGTCCCCAACGCTGGTGAGCAGTCCGGCGGAGTCGTATTTGTAGGCGATGGACGCCGCCTTGTTGACCGACTGGCCGACGATGCGGCCTTCAGCGTCCAGAGTCACGGCCACCGCCCCGGTGACCGGGCCGGACACGTCTCGCCCAACCGGGATCCCCCCTGCATAAGTGAACCCGGTGCCGATCCCTCCGGGCGCCGTGGTCTTCGCGACGAGACCGGTGGTCGAATCGTAGGAGACCGTCCCAGCGCCCTGGTCGAAGGCCCAGCCCGTGATTCGGCCCTGGGCGTCGTAGGTGTATGCGATCGATCGGTCGCCGGGCCCCACGATCGTGGCGAGGTTGCCGTCCTTGTTGTAGGTCCGCGTCTCATAAGAGCCGTCGGCGCCAACGGTTGGGGGCAGGAAGCCTGTCTGGCGTCCGGCGGCGCTGAGCCCGATTGTTGTGGACGGCTGCCCGGCCGGCGCCACCCGCACGAGACGCCCAAGTGCGTCATAGACGGATGTGACCGTTGCGCCATTGTCAGCGGCCCACTGCACGATCCGCCCCAGAGGGTCGGCCGTGACGCGCTCAACGAGACCATCCGGTCCGGTTATTGCGCCGACACCATCCGTGCCGTAGGCGTACGTGGTCTTGGCAGCGGAGGCGCCGCTACCTGAGGTGCGCGTCGACACACGCCCGCGGTCGTCATACGCGATGGCCACGTCGGGCTGGCCCGGTGCCGTCTGCAAGACAACGCGCCCGGCCTTGTCATACACCTGCGTCGACTTCCGGCCGGCCGGATCGGACCACGTGATGGTGCGGGAGACCGAGTCCGCCTTCTCGAGCCACGTTCCGCCGGCCATCACGTCGGTGCGCGACCAGGCCGTGGCCCCGAGCGGGTCGCCGGCCACGGTCGTCGCGGCGACGGCGGCAGTAGTGTGTCTGGTTGCGCCGTCCGGTCGAGTCCGATCAATCGGCGTTGGGATCGGAGCGTCTGCCCCCCATCGCGGGTCGGGCTGCGCACCGAGCGCGATCTTCGTCCCGTCGGCGAGCGATATCGAACGCTGCCCGGTCGCGGAAGTGGAGACTGTCGTCTTGGTACCGTCGGAAGCAATGTACGTCTGGACGCGTCCCGAGCCAGATTGCTCGGAGCGGTAGGTTGTGACACTGCCCAGCGCCGTGGTGGACCGGACTTCGATC
This sequence comes from Chloroflexota bacterium, assembly GCA_017881885.1. Taxonomy (GTDB): domain Bacteria; phylum Chloroflexota; class Limnocylindria; order Limnocylindrales; family CSP1-4; genus Fen-1039. Next base: position 1,371 of record JADGQJ010000060.1, on the reverse strand, counting down.
GAAACGGCGGTCGCGGCACGCATGTAGGTCGCGGCCACGCCGTCTGGGTCCTTCGCCGAAGTGAGCCGGCCGCTGTCGTCATAGGCGTAGGTCGTCACGCCGCCGGTGGGGTCGTACACGTCGGTCACGAGACCGTTGGCCTGGGCGGTGAAGACGGTGTCGCGACCCGCCGCATCTCGGATCCCTCCGAGATTGCCGTTGCCATCGAGGAACAGTGTGGTCCGCACCCCGTCGAACCCGACGAGACCCGAAAGGGTTCCGTCGGTCTGGCGCTCCACGACGACGTGGATCGGCGAGCCGTCGAGGGACCCGTCGACACCCGCGAGACGCCCCGACGAGTCATAAGTGAACGTGAGGAGGGTCGCCCCCAGGAGCGCGTCCACGGTGCGGACGTGGCGGCCCTTGGCGTCGAAGACGTACGCCCGGAGTCCGTCGTAGGTCGGGACCACGCGCTCGCCCGAGGCGAGGGTGACGCCCTTCGCGAACCGCCATGAGCCGTCACCGGAGAGCAGCACGCCGGCGACCGGGTCGTATCGCTGCAGCACGTCGAGCGACCAGCCGCCGAGCCCTTCGGCGGAGGCGTCCCATCCGTGACGGTCCTTGCGGCCGGCAACCCATTCACTGGAATAGGTGAGGGCCACGCCGGTACCGGCGACAGGCTGCGTCAGGAGGACCGCCTGGTGTTCGCAAGGGACGTAGCCGGTGAGGTCGCAGGCTTCGAGCGCGAGCAGGCCAGCGGTCGGGGCCGACGGCGCAGGCGAGGCCGGCGGTGCCGTCGGCTTTGGAGTAGGACCCGGGCCACAGGCCGAAACCAGGAGGGCGACGATGACAACGATCGCCCGAGATCGGGTTCTAAGGCGGCTTGTGGCGCTCATCTTCCCCCCTCGTGATCAGGCCGGTCGACGGCTCTCCCCAGCCGGCCGCTCATTCCGCAGGACCTTCAACATCTGATGGCTGAAGAATGTGGATGCTCCCTTGTCGGTCACCGCAGGCTAATTCATAGCTGGTCCCTACGATATCAGCGCTCCGGGGCCGGATCAGCGTTGTCTCATTTCCGTGACTAAAGCAAGTACTTCCGACGCCCGATCTGGGCCGGTCGACTGCGGCACCACCGTGTGGGACATGGGTCCGACCGGAGACTTCGGTGCCATAGGCTGGCGGCCTTCGACTGGATGCGCGTCCCCGCCTCTAGGCCGTCCCGGCGCGCCTCCCCAATGGAGTTGCAATGCCGAAGATCGTCATCACTCACGCGGTCGCCGACGTCGAGCGCTGGCTGAAGTACAAGCAGGAGCGGGTCGAGCAGCTCGCTTCGTTCGCCACGCACGTGACGGACCATGTCGCGGCCGACGGGAGCAAGAACGTCTCGGTCAC
>JADGQJ010000164.1 GCA_017881885.1 Chloroflexota bacterium | reverse complement strand
GGCTGTAGACTTTAGAAGCTGCCAGTCAGCCTGCTGCCCCAGTTACAAGGTCATGGGTAGGTCGGGTTAGGGTAGTCGGTGCAGCCGACGTGATAGATGCCTTTGTAGCGTGGCAGAAGACGGTCCGTTTCGACGGGTCGACCCTTCACCGGGACAGCAACGAAGCGGCTCCTTCGGGAGCCGCTTCGGATTCTCCGTCGCTATTCGGGATGCCTGCGGCCCCTCGGCAGTAGCGTTTCGAAGGGCGGTCGCACGGCTCTCGATCGGCACACCGGGGCCTACCTGGAACGTCTGGCCACCAGGACCGGCACCGGGGAATGGTCGACGACGAAGCGCGACACGTGGCCCAGGCTTCGCGGTCCCGCCTCTGTCGGGCCGGTCCGCGGACGAGCGCTCAGGACCACGACGTCTGCTGCGAGACGCTCGGCAGCGGCCACGATTTCCCGCTCCGGGCGACCCTGCGCGACCAGATCCGCGATCTCCGCGTTGGGCAGTGCCGCCGCGAACCGCTAGTGCCACGCCTGCAGAAGCGCGGTCGCACGCTGGGCGTCCGCTTCCGCCAGACGTTGTTCGACCGAGTTTCTGGAATGCGCCGGCCAGAGGCCGCTGCGCAGCGGAAGCTCGTGGGCCGCCATCCCCCACTCTGGGCGGCTCGCCGGGGTCGGGCTGGGTTCAGTATGGGATACCCGGGCGAGAGGGCCTGTTGACGTGGAATGACTGGATGAGCTGATGCCGAAAGGTCGCCGGGTCTACGACCTCGCGGGCCGTGGCGCGATGCCGGCCCTCGCCTCTCCGCCGCACAGCGCCGCTGTTATCCTTTCCTCCCGCGACCCCTCGCCAGGCGATGGTGGCCGCGTGCGAGCATCGCGCGCCCGTAGCTCAGCGGATAGAGCGTCGGCCTCCGAAGCCGAAGGTCACAGGTCCGAATCCTGCCGGGCGCGCCATAACAACCTCTTCTGAAAGCGCCAGCGCCAGACCGCGCTCATAGGCAGCAGGCATGAGACGAGTTCCCGCGAAGGTCCTCCCCGCTGCCCCGATTGCCCTGGTGGTACTACGGGTATTCACCCTCGTGGCCGGCGCCTGATCCAGCCCAGACTTTCAGCGACCGTAGCGTTCGCGGCGGATGACCGTGTTTCCCACTTCCCCGGACGTCCGAGCGGCGCAAAGGAGAAAGCCATGGACATCGACTATGTCGACCGATCGGTCGTCGCTCCACGACCCGCGACGGTGGCTGGGCGTCGCCCGCTCACCTTCCTGTTCCGGGGCCTGGTCGCCTTCGCGCTGCTGGCGCCAGTAGCACTCTTTACGACTTCGCCTGTGGTCGCGGCGACGATCGCCGCGACCACCACGTGCAGCAACGGTGTCGCCAATACAGGCGGCCTTGGCCTGATCTGCCAGGTCACCGTCGTCAACACGATCACCGCCAGCGGCGGATCTGCGAGAGTGACGGTTCGCGAGTGTCACGGCGCCGCGGGCGCCCCGACAGCGGCATGCTCGACCAGGACGACCTCCTTGAACAGGCCGGTCACCGCGGTCACCCAATGCAATGCCTCGATAAACGGTGGGGGCGGCACTCTCCGCTGCAGCGTCGTCGTCACGAACAACTTCTACACTCCTAGTGCGACCGCAGCCCCTGCCGCGCCGGCGGCCGCAACGGCCGTTACGGTCGACCAGTGCGTCGGTTCGGGCGCGGGTGGCATCGTCGGCCAGAACATCAACTGTGACCCCATTCCGGCGTCAACAACCGGCGCGGCGATCACCCAGTGCAACGGCTCAGGTAACGGCTTGACTCTGGTCCACCTTAACTGCACTGCGACCGGCACGATGGCCTCGGCCCTCGTCGTCACGATCAACCAGTGCAATCAATCGGCCAACGGCGGTGGAGCCCTGGTCGAGTGCTCCGCCAGCATGGCCAACAACAACGTCACCAGCACACCGCCGCCCACGAGCACCCTCAGCGATGGTTCGAGCAGCAGTTCGACTCTGCCGCCGGTCGTACCGCTGATCTGTTTGGCCATGGGCGCCCTGGGTCTGGCCGTAATCGAGGCGAAGCGACGGAGGATCCGCAGCTAAGCCGACCAGGTCGCCTCGAGCGACCGCTCGTACGTTGACACGACCGACGGTCCGTTCTGTGCAGACCGAGGGCGGCGAGCTAGGGCGTAAAGACACGAATCCAGGTCGCGGCGCCGTCGTTGGTGGCGAAGACGGCGAACCCGGACGACCCGCAGGCGTTCGCGTTCGCCCCATCTAGGCTGCAATTCATGGCCGCCCAGCCGTGGGTTGCGTCTACGAACTGAGCACCGACCAGGGTGCCGGACGGCAGGCCCTTCGTCGGTACCGACGACCAGGTCAGGCCCCCGTCGGAGGTGGCGTAGACGTAGTTCGGGTTCGCGTCTCGGAGTTGGGAGTCCAGGCGGATCCAGTGGCCCTCCGCGAGCGCGGTCGGCGGTCCCCCGCCCGTGTCGAAGTTCTGGACCGTCCCGGTGGTGGTCCAGGTCCGGCCTCCGTCGTGGCTGACGGCGATGGTGACGAAATGCTCCGGGGACCCCAGCCATTCGCACAGCGCTCGAAGGCTCCCGTCGCTGCGGCGCTCAACGAGAGCCACTCTGCCCACGGCCACAATGCCCTTGTGGGCTGTGGCTGGGGCCCGTAGGGTGCCGGTTACCCACGTCCGACCGCCGTCGGTGGTGACGTGGACGAGGCCCGAAAACGCGGCTGTCGTCCCATCCAGAGCGTACCCGAATGATGCATCCACGAACGTGACGTCGGCGAGACATGGGGCCTGCGCCGGAGCCGACCAGGTGACACCGCCGTCGGAGGTCGAGAAGCGCTGGCAAATGGCGGCCGAGGCCGACGGAGTATCGCCGGACGGTCCCGGCGCTGCGTCTCCGTTCGGGCCGTCGACTGCGAACAGCTCTCCGTCGAGAGAGTTACGGAAGTGGATGGACACCAGATCGAAGGTGCCCGCCCCGTTGCCGCTCGGCGAGCCGATGTCGACTCTGGAGTGCTCCCAGGTCACGCCGCCGTCGGTGGTTCGGTAGATCGTGGCGGACGGCGACGACTGGTCGAGGCCGGAGCCGGAAACCGTCCAACCATGGCTTGCATCGATGAACTGCATCCCCTGGGCGTCTGGCGGCGACTTGCGCGGCTCGGACCAGGAAGCGCCGCCATTCTTGGTCAGGCGAACGTATGAAGCGCCCGAGTCATCGGACTCGAACACCCAGCCGACGTTCGCATCGACCCGACCGATGGACTTGATCTGCGCACTGCTCTGGACCGCCGCTGCCGACGACGAGGCCTTCTCCGACGGCACCTCCGTCGGGCTGCTGTCTCCAGACGTGACCGGCGAAGGGGGCGTGAGGCCCGGGTTCGGCTGGCTCGACAGCCAGCTCAGCAGCCCTGCGGCGACCAGCGCGACAACCGCCACGGCCGCGGCGAGGCCGAACAAGCCGCGGACCAGACCGGCGGGCCCGCGGGAGCCGGCCGATCGAAACTCCGGCATCGACCGCAGGTTCCGGAGATGCTCGTAGACCACTTCGGGCGCCGTGTCGGGCGCCTCGATCCGCCGGTGGAGCTGGTCGCGGAGGCGCCGGCCCATCTCGTCGTCGTTCATCGGGGATCCTCCAGGGTCGAGCGGAGCGTGTTGAGGGAATGGTGCAGTCGGGATTTCACGGTTCCGGAGGGCACGCCGAGCCGGTCCGCGATGGCGTCGACGGTAAGGTCGGCCCAGAAGCGCAGGACCACGACGATCCGCTGGTCCGGGCTGAGCGAATCGAGAGCCCTATCAAGCTCGTCCCGATCGACCGTGGACTGGCTGCCGTCGGAGACGGAAGGCAGTACGACCAACTCCAACGACCGGACCCGATTCCGTCCACGGTCTCGAGACCGGAGCCGGTCGCGGCACTTGTTGATCAGAATGCGACCCAGCCAGGCCTCGAGCCTGTCTTGATCCCGCAGGCTGCCTCGGCGTTGCCAGGCCGTCGTCAATGCGTCCTGGGTCGCGTCCTGGGCTTCTTCCTCGTTGCCGAGGATGGCCCAGGCGAGTCGGTACGCTCGGTCGACGTCGCGCCGCGTCAGGGCGGCGAGCACATCGCTTCGTTCTTCGGTGATGACCGCCGGCGAAACAGGCTCCACCCAGGTCGCTCCCTCAGTTTCAATAATGCCCATGCGCCATAAGACGACGCAGACGCGTCGTTTCGTTCATTCGCCAGTGGCATTCTGGGGCCAATGCGCGAGGCTTGGGCTGGTGACGGTCTGGGCGCAGTGGCGCGAGCGGCGAGCGGGAGCAGGCGGCGTCAAGACGCGGCGGGCGCCACCACCGCAGCGCCCCCCAACGCGGATTCTGGATTTCGGAGGCGAGTTCTCAATGAGTCAGGGGCGCCTTCAACTGCCTCTCAACCTTCGCGGCCAAAGGGCGAGCCTAGCGGCTGCCACCACGCGGCAACCAACGTATGCTTCGCGCAACCGCATGAGGTTCGCGCCAGATGGCCCAGAAGCCGCCCCTCGACAGCTCGCAATATTCGGCCGCGCCCGATCGGTATGACGTGATGTCGTATCGCCGGTCCGGGCACAGCGGGCTCATGCTGCCGGTTCTCTCGCTCGGCTTCTGGCACAACTTCGGCGACACGTCGGATCGCGGCACCCAGCGGGCGATCGCCCGTCGGGCCTTCGACATGGGGATCACCCACTTCGACCTGGCCAACAACTACGGCCCGCCATATGGTTCCGCCGAGGCGAACGCCGGACGCATCCTCCGCGACGACTTTCGGCCGTACCGGGACGAGCTGGTCATCTCGACGAAGGCCGGCTACGACATGTGGCCGGGGCCCTACGGCGACCACGGCTCGCGCAAATACCTGCTGGCGAGCCTGGATCAGAGCCTCGAGCGGCTCGGGCTCGACTACGTCGACATCTTCTACTCGCACCGCCTCGACCCCGAGACGCCACTCGAGGAGACGATGGGCGCGCTCGACACGGCGGTGCGCCAGGGCAAGGCGCTGTACGCCGGCATCTCGAACTACCCGCCGGCGGAGACGCGCCGGGCCGCGGCGATCCTGAGGGACCTCGGCACTCCGCTGCTCATCCACCAGGTGCGGTACTCGATGCTCGCTCGCGGGCCCGAGGACGGTCTCCTGGACGCGCTGAGCGCGGAGAAGGTCGGCTGCATCGCCTTCTCGCCGCTGGCCCAGGGGCAACTCACCAGCCGCTACCTCAAGGGCGTGCCGGC
>JADGQJ010000059.1 GCA_017881885.1 Chloroflexota bacterium | reverse complement strand
GTGAGCACCTGCAGCTACGAGGCGCGCAAGTTCGGGGTCCATTCGGCGATGCCGCTTCGGACGGCCCTCTCGTTATGCCCGGACGGCGTCTTCCTGCCGGTCGACGGCGCCAAGTACCAGCGCGTCAGCCGCGAGGTGATGACGGTGCTGCGGCGCTTCACTCCGGCGGTCGAACAGGTTTCGATCGACGAGGCGTTCCTCGACGTCGCGGGTTCGGAAGGCTTGTTCGGGTCGGCGCCCGAGATCGCGCGCCGCATCAAAGTTGAAGTCGTGGCGGCAGTCGGCTTGACGGTTTCGGTCGGAGTCGCGACGACAAAGCTCGTCGCAAAAGTAGGCTCGGACCTCCGCAAGCCCGATGGGCTGGTCGTGGTTCAACCGGGGGAAGAGGCCGCCTTCCTGGCCCCGCTCGAGATCCGACGCATGTGGGGCATCGGGCCGAAGACGGCCGAGCGCCTGCACGGTCTGGGGATTCGAACGATCGGCGAGCTGGCCGCCCTTCCCGTGTCGACGCTCAGCCGCGCCCTCGGGGATCACGGCGCAACGCTCCACGACCGGGCGCTCGGCATCGATCCCGACCCGGTCACCGGCGGAGGCGAGGCGGCCAAGTCGGTCAGCCACGAGACGACGTTCGCGGTCGACGTGACCGATCCGGCCGAAATCGAGCGAACGCTGCTGGCGCTGACGGAAGGCGTCTCGGCCCGGCTGCGATCGGCCGGGATTAGGGCGTCGACTGTGGCAGTTAAGATCCGCGACTCGCAGTTCAGGACGATCACGCGCCAGAAGCAGCTTCCCGAGCCGAGCGACCTGACCGAACCGATCTGGCGGGCGGCGCTCGAGCTCACGCGGCCGGAGGTTCGCGGCAAGAAGATCCGGTTGCTCGGCGTTTCCGCGACTCAGTTCGGCCGGCCCGAGCAGACGAGCATGTTCGAGATCGTGGACGAGAAGCAGCGGCGAGTGGTGGACGCCACCGACGCTGTCCGACGGCGCTTCGGCGATCGGGCGGTGACCCGCGCCAGCCTGCTCCACGGAGGGTTGCCGTCGCCGTTCGAGCGCGATCCGGCCTCCGCCGTCGAAGGCCGCGTCGGCATCCCGAAGATCGAGGACGACGTTGACTGAGTCGCGCCGCAGCCGGGGAAGCGGCGGCGCCCGGCGGGGCCTCCCGCGCGGGGTGGGCCCGCGATGGCGGCCGTCCAAACATCCACAGAGATCTCGTACCGCCCTCCGAAACCGTGACACGCTAGCTGACACGGCCTCCGGCCATTCTCGCGGCGTGGCTGGACGCACCAGACGACGGATCTTGACATCGAACGTCTGTTCGCCTAGTCTCTAGCGTGTAATAGAACGTCCGTTCTCCGCTCAGTGCCACGAGCGAACGACGGCCCGCCAAAGCGAAGAGGAGTCCGCGATGGCCATCGTCCGCATGGAACCAGTCAATGTCCGAGTCCGAGCCGCCTGGCTGGACGGCACTCCACTCGAGATCACCTGGGGTGAAGCTCGGATGCCCGTGACGCGCCTGACGGCCGTCCGGAGCGAAACCTCGGCATTCCGAGCCGCCGTCGGACCTCGTACCTATTTCGAGGTCGAGACGCCCGGCATCAAGCTCGCGCTCTGCTATACGCATCGATCTCACCGCTGGACGGTCAACGGGGTCGACGACGAAGTGGGTCTGTCCTAGCCCGTAGTGTCCGGCTCGTGACCGGTGGACTCGGGTGCGCGGCGCCTCGTCAGAGTCGCACGGCTACTAGCTCGCCGCCGCCGATCGGAATGACGAGGCCCGAGAGGCGCGGATCCGCGAGCGCACGGGCCTGGAATTCCACCAGCGACGAGGCATGAGAGATGAGGTTGTCGGCCACGAGCAGCCCGCCCTTGCGCAACGCGTTGACGGCAGGGTCGAGCAGACGGACGTAATCGTCCTTCTCGCAATCGACGAAGACGAGATCGGCCGGGCCGGCGAATCGGGCCAGCCCTTCGCCTCCGTCGCTCTCCCGAAGTTCCACGATCCGCTCAACTTGTGCGGCTGCGAAAGTGCGGCGGGCGATGACCACCTTGGCCGGGTCCAACTCGAACGTGGTCACACGGCCACCGGTCTTCTGGGCTGCCGTTGCCAGCCACAGGGTGGAGTAGCCGCTGCTCGTGCCCACTTCCACGATCGTGACGGCCCGGATGGCGAGCGCGAGTGTGAGCAGAAACTGGCCCACCTCGGGTGTGATCGCCCGCAGCCTCTCCTTGTGAGGGGTGCCGTCCACTCGGTCGGCGGTGTCGCGGGCATGGAGGGCTGACATCACGGCTTTGACCTGCTCGGTTACGAGGTCCATGGCTTCCTCCAGGTTGGGTGCTGCGCGGCTCAGAAACCGATCATGACTTGATCGGCGGCTCCCGGCGGTTGCAAACCGATCCCTTGGGATCGGGGCTCGCAGGGCGCGACGGCTGCGGCCGCTATCCAATCGAACGTAATCGGCCTGCCACTCCGTACAATCAACAGATGGAAGAGAAGCGGAACCCCGTCTCGTTCGCAGATCTGACTGTCGGCCAGTTCGTAGAGCGCCTTTCCTCGGCCGAACCCGTTCCTGGAGGAGGATCGGCCTCGGCCATGGCGGCGGCGTTGGGCGCGGCGCTCGTATCGATGGTTGCAGGCCTCTCCGTGGGCCGGCCCAAGTACTCGGCCTTCAGCGCAACACTGGCGCGGGCCGACGCCACGGGAAAACAGCTCGCCGCCGAGTTCCTCGAGCTTTCGGATCGGGACGCGGATGCGTACGCGGGGTATGCGGCGGCGCTCAAGATGCCGCGACACTCGCCCGGGCAGACCGAGGAGCGGGCCGAGGCAATTCGCGCCGCGGCACGACAGGCATCCGACGCACCGTGGGATTGCGTTCGCGCGTGCCTGCGCCTGGCCGAGATCGCGGAGGCGCTCGCGGGACGAAGCAACGTCAACGCTTCGAGCGACGTGCTGGTCGCGGCGCTCCTCGCCGAAGCCGGCGCCAGGGGAGCCGCCGAGAACGTGCGCATAAACCTGCCCTCGACCGGCGACGAAGAGTACGCGGACGCGATGAGCCGCCAGCTCGATGAGATGCTCCATGACATCTCGGCACTGACATCGCGGACCCGCGAGATCGTCCTTTCCGGGGGGCCTCGCGACCCGGAGGCTGAGTGAAAGGCGGGAGCGACGGCGCCGCGGCGAGCTCGGCGACCGCGAGCTCCGCGTCCACGAGCTCGGCGACCGCGAGCTCCGCGCCCACGGGCCCGCGTTTGCTCACCGGCGGCCCGATCGCGGCCCAGATTCGCGAGGGCTTGACCGCCGACTTCGCCGCGTTCAAAGAGCGTTGGGGCTACTCACCGACACTGGCTATCGTCCTCGTCGGCGCGGACGCGCCATCGGCCGTGTATCTGCAGCAGATCCTTCGGACCTGCGAGAAAGTGGGCGTCCTCGGGCGGCTCGTCGGGATCGGATCGGACGTAACCCCCGACGCAGTCTGCAACGAGATCGAGCGTCTCAACGCCGATCCGGCCGTTGCGGGCATCATCGTCCAGATGCCCCTCCCAGCTCGCATCCCGTTGCGGACCGTGATCGATTCGATCGACCCGGCGAAGGACATCGACGGCATCCACCCCCGCAATGCCGGCCTGCTCTCGCTCGGCTACGACGGCTTCCTGCCGGCAACGGCCCAGGCCGCGGTCGAGATCCTCAAGCGCTCGGGGATCGAGATAGCCGGCAAGCGCGTGGTCGTCGTCGGCCGATCGAACGTGGTCGGCAAGCCGGCCGCGCTCTTGCTCATGCGCGAGCACGGCACGGTCAGCATCCTCCACTCCAAGACTCGCGACCTGGGCCACCACACCCGCGACGCGGAGATTTTGGTCGTCGCGGCCGGCAAGCCGGGCCTGGTCACCGGCGAGATGCTCTCGCCCGGAGTCGTGGTGGTCGATGTCGGCATCAACGTCGTGGGCGACAAGCTCCTGGGCGATGTCGACTTCGAGTCGGCGAAAGGCGTCGTCTCGGCGATCACCCCGGTGCCCGGCGGCGTCGGGCCGCTGACAAACGCGTTGCTGCTGACGCATCTCTTGCAGGCGGCCACCGCTCAGGCAGAGCGGAGCGCCGCGGCCGCGGAGAGCGTGGCCGCTCGATGACGACCCCGAGCGCCATGCCAAACAGTCTCGACATTGCCCGCTCCGTCACCCCGCGGCCGATCATGGAGCTCGCCCGCGAACTCGGCCTCAGGGACGAAGAGGTCGAGCTGTACGGGCCGTACAAAGCGAAGATCAGTCTGGCCGGCATCACGCGGCTCGAGGCCGAGGCTCTGGCCAAGGGCATGCGCGGCAAGTACGTCGTCGTCACGGCCATCACCCCGACGCCTCTCGGCGAGGGCAAGACCACCACGAACATAGGCCTGGTCCAGGGGCTCAATCGAATCGGACACCGCGCCGCGGTCTGCATCCGCCAGCCTTCGCTCGGCCCCGTTTTCGGGATCAAGGGCGGCGCGGCGGGCGGCGGCTACAGCCAGGTGATCCCGATGGAGGACTTCAACCTCCACCTCACCGGCGACAACCACGCCGTCGGGGCGGCGCACAATTTGCTGGCCGCGTTTGTCGACAATTCGCTGACCCACAACAATCCGCTGGGCATCGATCCGCTCGGGGTCGTCTGGCCGCGCGTCGTAGACATCTCCGACCGCGCCGTCCGCAAGGCGATCATCGGTCTGGGCGGCCGCGAGAACGGCTACCCGCGTGAGACTGAGTGGCAGATTACCGTCGCGAGCGAAGTCATGGCGGTCCTCGCGCTTGCGTCCGACTTGCAGGATCTGCGTCGCCGGCTCGCCCGCATGGTCGTCGCGACGACCTTTGACGGTCGGCGGATCACCGCCGAGGACCTCAAGTGCGCCGGCGCGATGACCGTCCTGCTGCTCGACGCGATCAAGCCGAACCTGCTCCAGACCCTCGAAGGCGGGCCCGCCTTCGTCCATTGCGGCCCGTTCGCCAACATCGCCCACGGCAACAACAGCGTCCTGGCCGATCGTTTGGCGCTGGCCACGTGCGAGATCGCGTGCACCGAGGCCGGGTTCGGGGCCGACATGGGCGCGGAGAAGTTCTTCGACATCAAGTGCCGCCAGAGCGGTCTGCGCCCCGACGCGGCCGTCATGGTCGCGACCGTTCGCGCCCTCAAGATGCACGGCGGCGTCGGCCGGATCGTGGCCGGCAAGCCGCTGGACCCGGCCCTGAGCCAGGAGAACGTCGAGGCGGTCCGAAAGGGCTCGGCCAATCTAGCTGCCCAGATCGAGAACGTGCGCGTATTCAACGTCCCGGTGGTGGTGGCCATCAACCACTTCCCCGGCGATACGGAAGCGGAAGTGGCCGCGATCCGGGAAGTGGCGATGGCCGCCGGCGCGCGCGACGTAGTGGTGAGCCGCCATTTCGCCGAGGGCGGCGCCGGGGCTGAAGACCTGGCGCGGGCCGTCTGGTCGGCGGCGGAGGAAGGGGCCCCAGAGTTCCGGCTGCTCTACCCCGACGACCTGCCGTTGCGGGAGAAGATCGAGACGGTCGCGGTCCGGATCTACGGCGCTCGCGGCGTCGACGAGCTTCCGGCCGCCACCAAGGCGCTGAAGCTGTACGAGGAGCTGGGCTTCGGCAACCTGCCGGTCTGCATGGCCAAGACGCACCTCTCGCTCAGCCACGACCCGAACCTGAAGGGCCGCCCGACGGGCTTCCGCGTCCCCATCCGCGAGGTCCGCCTCTCGGCCGGCGCGGGCTTCGTGACGCCGCTGCTCGGCGAGATGCGCACGATGCCGGGGCTGCCATCGCACCCCGCCGGCGAATCGATCGACATCGACGCCGACGGCAACATCGTCGGCCTCTTCTAGGCCGCGGGCGAAGGGCGCCGTCGATGCTCACCCTCCTGCTTACGCGCCACGGCGCAGCGGCTCAGGGCGACGTCATGCTCGGCGGGCAGCTCGACGTGCCGCTCATGCCGCAGGGGCGCGAAGAGGCAGCGGCGCTGGCTCGTCGCCTCAACGGTGTTCGAATCGACCGCATCGTCTCGAGCCCGATGCTGCGCGCCCTCGAGACCGCCCAGATAGTCGCGACCGGCCGCCCGGTCGAGGTTGACGCACGGTTGCGCGAGCTCGACTACGGACGGTGGGAGGGCCTGACCTACGCCGAGATCGACGCCCACGATCCGGAGCTGCGCACGCGCTGGGAGCACGATCCGGCGGCGACGCACTCGCCGGGCGGCGAATCCGGGGACGACGTGGCGGCCCGGGCACTCAATTTCCTGGTCGACCTGACCGAGGCGGAGGAGGCGGGTTCGGCCGGCGCCCACAGCGGCCGGCATTCTCCGGACCCCGGCGGCTCGCGCGCCAACGTTTCGGAAGCCCAGGCCGAAGCCGAGGGCGAGCGCCGAATCCTGGTCGTCGCCCACGGCACCTACAACCGCATCCTGCTGTGCGTGGCGCTGGGCATCCCCGTCCGCGACTATCGGCGCCGCTTCATCCAGGACCGGACGAACCTCACCGTTCTGCGCTACGAGCGAGGCGACACCCCCGACGGCGCCCAGCTGGTCCTCGCCAACGACGTGGCCCATCTCCGCTCCCCCGGCGAGGCGCCCTGGGGCTAGGCCCGGCTACGCCGGCTCCTAACCGCGAGCGGTCGGCCGTCCGGTCGCCGCGGCCATCTCCGCGCGGATCTCCTCGTAGACCGCGACCGGGTTGTTGAACCAGGACCACGGCGTGGTGAACCTGCCCTGCACGATTTCCAGCTCGCGCCGGAATCGGTCCCACTCGCGCAACCGGCCGAAGGCGTACATGAACCAGTTGTGGTCGCGAAGAGAGACCGGGGACGGGACGGAGGCGCGGGACTCGATCGACCGCTCCGCTGCGCCGAGGATGTCCTCCCGAACACCCGGCAACCGCCAATACACGTTCGAGCCCTCCTGCATGCAGGCCTCGTGGTGGGCGTACACGAGGGCCAGATGGGCGCCGGAGCCTTCGGGCGCGGCAGCAGTCGAACGGGCGAAATCGAACATCCTGGGCAGCGAGCCGCTCCACTTGGGGGCAAGCGCCATGACCATCGAATAGACGGCGCCCTGATGCCACGGCTGCCGGTCCTGGATCTGCCTCCAGATCCTCATGATCTCGGGCTTCTCGTAGCCGAGCCCCATCCCCATCGGGATTTGCGGGACGAGCGCACCCGCATCGCCCGGGGGCGCCATCTCGGCGGCCGCCTCGAGGTCCTGTCGAGCGAGCCCCAGGCGATAGGCGAAGAGCCGGAATGCCTGGTCCGTGACTTCCCTGGCCCGTTTGCCGCCGCGCGCCTGCCAGGCCCAATCGACCGAATGGCGACCACGGAACACGACCGGAAGGTAGGCACCGGGGCGCCTGGACACCCACCCGTCGATCCAAAGCGGTCGGCCGTCGATCTCGTGGGCGATCGCTTCGATGCAGAGGTCGCGTTGCTCCAGGTTCGCCATGCCGCCCAGGAGCGGCTCCAGTGCGACCCACTCCTCGACCTGAGCTCGCGCCGCCAGGCTCATGAGCGTCGGGTCGCCCCAGAACTTCACCACGCGCGGGGCATCGGCCGTCGGCCCGGATGAAGCGTCGCCTTTGAATCTCTTCAGCATCGAAGCACCACGCTATAGGGCGGCCAAACCGACACGCGGCGGCCGACGCAACCAGGCTCAGATTGGCGGAGAAACCCGGAGTTCGACCGGCACCGACCTGTCGATCAGGTCGCGCAATGCCGCACCGTCTTTCCAGTTCGTCGAGTCGAATTCGATCGAGTAGCCGTCGGCACCATAGAGGGTCCAAATGCCGCCGCCCCTCATCTCGAGCGCGACGCAGTCGGCCCAGCGGACCGTGGTCACCCGACCATCGGGCCTGACCAGCGACATCCCCTCCGGTCCGGCAACTATCTGAATGTGCTTCTGCCAGGGTCGGGTGCCCAGCTTGGAGAAGGTCTTGCCCGCGATGGGCGGTCCGGCGTTGGTCGAGTAATGGTTGAAGATCGTCGGCGGCCGGCCCGCCGCGCCTGGATAGCGGAGCAGCGCGGTTCCGAGGCTGGCCATCAGCTCCGAAGCGCACATTTCGGCGGTGACCGCCTTGCGCTCCGCCAGCAATTCCTGGAAGCCGAAAGCAGGCATCCCGACGAGCTCGTAGTTCGCGGCGGCGGCGACATCGCCGGCCCTCGCGTCGGGGTCTGTTCCGGCGCGGATGAAGCCCTTGAGATCTTCCTCGAGCTCCTCCTCGGTCGGTCCGTGCTCGGCCATGTCGCCCAAGACGGCCAGCAGAGCCGATCGAACGGCGGCGGCCTGCTCCTCGAGACACGTCAGCCATACGGTGTTGATAGCGAGGCTGGTCGAAAGCTCGCCGCGGTCGTATCCGACCTGGTAGGTGATTCCCTCCTCCAGCCTCGCCCGGGTGAAGAGCCGATTCAGGGCGATACGGACAGCCGTGGTCGACGACGAGGTGCGAGGGCTTTCCCACGCCATCGCGACGCTCTCTTTGCCGTATTGAGCCGCCGACGGAAGCTTCACCTCGCCAATGAGGCGCGACACGGGAAGCGGGTAGCGATAGCCCGGTGGCAATGGCAGAGCGAGGTTCTCGGGCAACCGGCCGGCGATCCAGACGACGCAGTTGTCGCGCGTGAACCTCGTCGCGGCCCATGCCTGAACGGGGGCCGGGCGCGGATCGTTGAGGAACAGCTCATCGGCCCAGCCAAGCCCAAATCCGGTGTACCCGTAGCGGAGGAAGTTCATGTGCTCGACGACGCCGGCGCTTCGCCCGACTGCCTCGGTCCGCAGGACCCTGCCCTCGATCCGGATTCGATCGAGCGGCAGACTCGCAAACGCTTCGCACGCCGACTTCATGAATTGCGCGACCTCGTCGGGCGATCCCCTTGTGACGAAGGTCGTGCTGGTCAGGTCGACCGAGGCGTTGGCGAAGTACGGCAGCTCGCCGACGGCGGCCATGGCCATATGCTCGACGAGGTGAGTGATCCCTCTCGTGGCCAGCGTCTCGTCCGCCTGGCCGACCCGGAACACCAGGGCTGCCCGACACGGGAGAGTGTCCTCGACCCAGAACACGGGAACGCCGTCGACTTCGGTCCGGTGGATCGGCGGAAGCTCCGACGTGGCGTCCTCTGTCATTCGCCCCTCCTTGACGCTTTCCCTAAGTCACCGCGGATTATCGCAAGCCGGAGAGACCGCCGCGAGAGCCGAGCGCACTGATGCGCCTTCAGTCGGGGCATGGCAGACTGGACAAACGGACGATCACGACCGGCGCATGGAGGCCTGACTCGGGTGTACCGCTCGGCCACGGCCTACATCATTCTCTTCGCCGCGGTCGGAGCCTACGCGCCCTTTCTCCAGCAGTACTACCAGAGCCTCGGCATCCCGTTGTGGGAGATCGGGCTGCTGGCGGCATTCACCTCGACCATGGCCCTGTCCGCGGCGCCGGTCTGGGGTGCGATCCACGACCACGTCCCCGCGTCGCGGCTGCTGATTCCGCTCGCTGCCTCGATCGCCACCGTCGGCGCGATCGGCCTGGCCCTGGCCGGCGCCACGCCGTGGCTCGCCCTGGCGGCGGCGACATGGGCGATCGGCATGTCCGGCACGAGCCCGATGATGGACGTCCGGGTGTTGTCGATCGTCGGCGCGAACCGGGCCCGCTACGGCTGGATTCGTGCCTGCGGATCGGCGAGCTTCATCGTCGTTGCCCCGATCGTCGGGTTGCTCGTCGACCGCGGCGGGATGAGCGCCATGTTCTGGGTGATGATCCCAGCCATCGCCCTTGCCGGCGTCGCGGCGATCACCCTTCCACCGCGCCTCGACTCGGTCCGGCCGCCGAGCCTGCGAAAGGCCCCGGGCACGGTGCTGCGGCATCGGCCCATCGCTCTCTTCTTGATCGGCTCAACGGCGGCCTGGACCGCGATCTCGTTCCAGAATTCGTTCTTCTCGATCTATCTGCGGAGTCTCGGGGCTCCGAGCAGCGAGGTCGGTTGGACCTGGGCCATCGCCGCCACGATGGAGATCCCGGTCATGTTCCTGTTCCCGTGGCTGGCTCGAAGATTCGGCATCGAGCGTCTTCTGGTCGCGGGGGCAGCGATCGTCTTCCTCCGCGAGATCGCCAACGTCGCGTTCACCTCGCCGGAGTTGCTCCTGGCCTGTTCGCTGGTGCAGGGGGCCGGCTACGCGCTGATGCTCATTGGAGGGATCACTTTCGTGTCTCTTCAGGCGCCGAAGGGGACCGCAGCCACGGCCCAGGGGATTCTCAGCGGCGTCACCGCGAGTCTGGCCGCGATCCTCGGCGCCGGTGTGGGCGGCCAGCTGGCAGGCCTGCTCACGATCCGCGGACTCTACGTGGTGGCGGCTTGCTTGGGAGCTCTAGCCGTGGCGATGATCGCCGTCGCGGTTCTGCCCGTATCGCGGCTTCGGTCCCTGCCCGCCGCGGCCGATGCTTCGCCACCGAGCCGGGCCCCCTGAGCGACCGGCCGGCTACAGCCCGATGCGCCTGATCCGATAGCGAATCGTGTTCGCCACCGTCTGCGCTCCGAGATCGCTGAAGTGCAGGCCGTCCGACGTGAACTTCGGGAAATAGACCCCGTTCCCGTTCGTGAGTGGGGCATGAATGTCGACGTACAGGATTCGCTGGGCGTTGGCCAGGGCGATGATCGCCCTGTTCAGCGCGCTGATCTTCGGGCCCATGGAGATGTACGAGTCGGGTGGGACCAGGAGCAGGATGACTGCGATCTTCTGCGACTTCGCCCCGACGATGATGGCGCGCAGGTTGGCGAGCGTGGCGCTGCCGCTGATGCCGAGACCGAGGTCGTTCGTGCCGCCCAGAACGAAGAGAACGTTGGGGTGGTACGCGTACACGTCGCGCGCGAGCCGAGCCCGCATCTGCGCGGTCGTGTTGCCCGGAACTCCTGCGTTCTTGACGAGCCGCAGGCCCGCGTCCTGCGCATCGAGGCGTGTGGGCCATGGCGTGTTCGGCCACGCCGTGAGCGAGTCTCCCAGGGCCACGAATGTCCTGACCACCAGGGGCTTTGGCGTCACCTTCTTGGGGGGCGCCGGCTTCGAAGTCGGCTTTGGCGTCGAAGTGTCCGTCGGTTCCGGCGTGATCGGATCGGGCGGGGCCGGGGTCTCGGTGCCGGCCGCGTCGGTCGGTTCCGGGGTGACGTCGCCTGCGGCAATTCCCGCGTCCGGCGTCGCAGTCGTCGCGCCCGCCTGCGAGACCGGGCCCGTTACGGATATCAGCGAAGCGGCGATCAGCAACGTCAGCACTGCGAGCACCTCGCGTCGCCTGGGTTCCTTGGGGAGGAATCGTCGCCCAATCCGGGCCAGCGAGGTTGAGAGCGACACCCCGTCGCCCGCCGAGCCTCCGGAAGCCGCGAAACCCGCAGTACTTGCCAAGCCCAGCCAGTCCACAGGCGACTTGCGCGCGGGTCTAGCCATCTGGCGGGCCGACGTCGCTACATGGTTCGGGTCGAGGTGGGCCATCGGTTTTGGCGCGGCCGGGAGGAAGAAGATGGCGCGGAGCCAACCGGGGATCCAGGCGCGCCGTCGTGCGTGCGCCGATCGCCCGGTCTGAGTGGACTGCACCGCTGCGGCACGGTCCCGGATCGACCCGGGCGAGGAGTCGCGGCCTCTGAGGCCGGTCACGCTTCGGGGTCGCTAATCGGTTCGTTCAGCATGGGGAGTGACTCCCTGCTTTTGATGGCCGACAGCCCGGTCTGCCCCGGACGCCGCCCCAAGTCTGCCACGGAATGGGTCGATAGCGCACGCCGGGCCCTCAACGGCGGGCCGATTCCGCGCAAATGGAAACTGGATCTACGCTTCCGGCTGCGTGCGGCGCCAGCCGGGATGGCCGAGACGCCACCACACAAAAGCTACGACGGCAAGCACGCAGGCGATCAGGATCAGGGTGTCGAAGGGCCGCAGCGCTTCGCGGATGTCCTTCCAGTTCGAGCCCAGGACGGTGCCGGCGTAGACCAGAGCGATCGTCCAGGGGATGGCGCCCAGGGTCGAATAGACGATGAAGCGCCCGATCGGCATGTGCGAGACACCGGCGACGAAGCTGATCACGCTTCGAATGCCGGGCAGCAGCCGGCTGAAGAAGGCGGTCGGCGAGCCCCATCGGGCGAAGAAGCCCTCGGCCTGGTCGACCTCGTGCTTGCGGATGAGCAGGAACCGTCCCCAGCGATCGAGGAACGGCCGGCCGAGCTTGGCGCCCAGGTAGTAGCCGAAGATCGAGCCGGTTGTGTTGGCCAGCGTGCCGATGATCACGACCACCCAGAAGTTCCACGGGCCGTGGGTAAGCGGCTCGATCTTGGTCGCGTCGCTGATCAGAAAGCCGGCATACGGCAGGATCAGCTCGGACGGGAGTGGCAGCAGCGTCGACTCGATGACCATGGCGAAGAAGACGCCGAGATAACCGACGGCGGCGTACAGGTGATCGAGAAATGGAATGACGACCGTGTCGATGACTGCGAGCACTGGGCCCTCGAATGCTTCGGGTGGCGGGTCGCCGGGCGCCGGCGGGGGAACGTTGGGCAGAATACCCGAGCCGGGCCGCGTACGTCCGCCGCGAGGTCGCGGACTGCGCCGGACGCGATTCTGAGCCGCCGTCGCTATGCTCATATCTGTGAGCGACAGGCCCGTCTTCCACGACGTTGCGCCCGCAGTGCGCGGATCGCACCGCCATCTGCCCGAATCCCAAACCCTCCGGCAGCCGCGCGCCGCCGGCGCGGAGATCGTGCTGACCGGCGCGGATCTCTCGATCGCCGATGTGGAGGCGGTGGCCCGCGGCGGGCTGGCGGTCCGGCTCGGCGACGACGCGCGAGCCCGCATGGTCGAGGCGCGCGAAGTGATCGAGCGGCTGGTCGCCGCGGGGGAGATCGTCTACGGCGTGACCACGGGCTTTGGGGACCTGGCCACGACCTTCGTGTCGCCCGCCGATTCAGCCAAGCTGCAGGAGAACCTGCTCCTCTCCCATGCCGTGGGCGTGGGCGATCCACTGCCGCGCGACGTGGTTCGAGCGATGCTGCTGCTGCGGGCCAATACCCTGGCCCTGGGCCACTCCGGCTGCCGCCCGCTGTTGGCGGACCGCCTGTGCGACCTGCTGCGGTTGGGGATCCACCCCGTCGTGCCGTCGCAGGGTTCCGTGGGCGCCTCGGGCGATCTGGCTCCATTGGCGCATCTGGCGCTGCCGCTCACCGGCCGCGGCGAAGTGGAGGTCGGCGGCCGCGTCGTGGCTGCCGCGGGGGCGTTGGAGGCCGCCGGCCTGGAACCCATCGTGCTCCAGGCCAAGGAGGGGCTGGCGCTCCTCAACGGCACGCAGATGATGGGCGCGATCGGGGCGCTGGTGGCCGCGGACGCGGATCGCATGAGCCGGACCGCGAGCGTGGCCGCGGCGATCACCTGCGAGGCGATGCTCGGCACGGACGTTGCCTACTCCGCCGCCTACCAGCTGGCGCGGCCGCACCCCGGCCAGATCGCCGTCGCCGCGGAGTTGCGCCGGTTGCTGCGCGACTCGACGCTGATGACCAGCCACCACGCCTCGGCGCACAAGGTCCAGGATCCGTACTCGCTGCGTTGCGTGCCCCAGGTCCACGGCGCGGTTCGCGACGCTCTGGAATACATGCGCGGGGTGCTGGACATCGAGCTGAACTCCGCCACCGACAATCCCCTCGTCTTCCCGCAGGGCGGCGGCACGGACGCCGACGCTCTAGCAACCGGCGGCGGGCTGGTGATCAGCGGCGGCAACTTCCACGGCGAGCCGGTGGCGCTGGCTCTCGATTTTGCCAAGCTCGCCATCGCGGAGCTGGGTGCGATCTCCGAGCGGCGGATCGCGCTGATGCTGGATGCGCGACTGAACGGCGGCCTGCCGCCGTTCCTCTCGTCCGGCAGCGGGCTCGAGTCCGGGATGATGCTGCTCCAGTACACGGCCGC
>JADGQJ010000007.1 GCA_017881885.1 Chloroflexota bacterium | reverse complement strand
GCCTGGGTCTGGAAGACGAGCCGGTTCGGGGCGTTCTTCGTCTGCGTCACCATGATCGCGAACAGGACCAGGATGCTGATGGCGCCGATATAGACCAGGACCTGCGTGGCGGCGATGAGCGGATTGCCGAGCAGGACGTAGATACCGGCCAGGGAGGCGAAAGAGGCGATCATCGCCAGGCCGCAGCGAATGATGTCGCGCATCGTCACGACCAGCAGCGCCGACCCGAGGAGCATGATCGCCAGCACCAGGAACAGGATGTCGTCCCAGCGGACCGCCGTGAACGGGAGAGTTTCCCCTATCGGCATGCCTCCCTGCCCTCCTCGTCGTGGATCACTGCTGCCGGGCTCCATGGCCATCGCCGGGCGCGACGGGCGCGCCGGCGAGGGCTTCCGGAAGTTCGGGTAGCCCGTCTCCGGGGTTCGCCAGCCGACCGTCGGCCACCGCGTGGGCGAGCCAGTCTCGTTCGCGCTGAATGTAGGTCACTTCGGTCTCGCCGGCCATTGCGGCCAGCCCGATGAGGTCGATCATCGGCTGGGACCGGTCGGTGTGGGCGAGCTCGTTGTCGGCGCCGTCGCGCAGCGCGTCGTACGGGCACGCGTCCACGCAGATGCCGCACAGGATGCAGCGGCTCTCGTCCACGTCGTACTTCTCGAGGACGCGCGGCTTGAGCATGAGCGCGCCCGTCGGGCAGGTCTCGGCGCAGCGGCCGCACGAGACGCACGGCGTGTCGTTGAGGCTCATGTCGAGCGGCGTCGTCACCAGCGTGTCGAAGCCGATCCGCATGAAGTCGTAGCAGGCGGCGCCCACCACGTCGGCGCACACGGCGGCGCAGCGGCCGCAGTCGATGCAGCGCGACGGCTCGCGCAGGATGAAGGAGTGGCTGTCGTCGCGGATGTAGTCGTGGTTGGCGCCGGTGAAACGGTTCTCGGTGACGCTGCGGAAACCGGCGCCGCCGTTGTGGGCGGGCTCCAGCGTGTCGAGCGTGGTCCCGTACTCGAGCCCGAGGTTTCGCAGGTCGCAGTAGCCGATCGCCTCGCAGGTGCACTGGAGGCAGCGGCTCGACTCGGCCATCACCTCGGATTGGCTGTAGGCGATCTCGTACTCGTCGTAGTTCTTGGTGCGCTCTTCCGGCGCAATCGCCTTGAGGCGGTGGCGGGACTCCTTGACCTCGTCCGTATAGGGCGTGATCGAGAGGAAGCCGGGCTCCCACTCCACGAGCGACTCGACCTGCTTCGAGCGCAGATCCGACAGGTCGGCGCCGCGCAGGAACGCGTCGACCGCGTAGGCGCAACGCCGCCCTTCGGCGATCGCCTGGACGACGGTCGCGGCGCCGATGCGAACGTCGCCGCTGCCGAAGACGCCGGTCCGGCCCGTCTCGAACGTGACCGCGTCGGCCTTGAGCTTGTTCCGGTTGGACTCGATGCCGTCGCTGCCGGGGCCGACCCACGACAGGTCCGGGCCCTGGCCGATGGCGAGCAGCACTCGGTCGCACTTGATGACGAACTCGGTCCCGGCCGCGGGCTCGGGGCGGCGGCGGCCGGACGCATCCGGGGCGCCGGGCTGCATGCGGATGAACTCGACGCCGGTGACGCGGTTCTTCGCATTGGTGATGACGCGCGTCGGCCCGGCCTCGAAGATCATCTTCGCGCCCTCATCCAAGGCCTCGTGGGCCTCGCTGGCGGCGGGCATGTCCTTCATGTCGCGGCGGTAGACGAGCGTTATTTCCTTGGCGCCCTGGCGGACCGAAGTCCGGGTGCAGTCCATCGCCGTGAAGCCGCCGCCGATTACGACGACGCGGCTGCCGGCGTGGCCCGGGTAGGGTAGGCCGAGCGTCGCGATCTTGAGGTACTCGAGGCCGTCGATGACTCCGACGGCGTCCTCATTGGCAACGCCGAGCTTGTTCGTGACGTAACAGCCGGTGGCGACGATCGTGGCGTCGAAACCCCGCTCGCGCAGGTCGTCGAGGCTGAAGTCGCGCCCGAGTTCCTGGTTGACCTCGAGCTTCGCGCCGAGCCGCCAGACGGCCTCGTACTCGGGATCGAGGACATCGGCCTTGGGCAGGCGGTATTCCGGGATGCCGTAGCGCAGCATTCCGCCCGGGGCGGCGTTGCGTTCGAAGACCGTGGTGTCGTGGCCGGAGAGTTGCAGGTAGTAGGCCGCGGACATCCCTGCCGGGCCGGAGCCGACGATGGCGACGCTCTTGCCGGTCTTGGGCTGCGTCTCGAACGGCAGCGGCGCTTCGATGCCGTCCTTCTGGGCCGCCAGAACGATGTCGCCGGCGTAGCGGTGGCTGTCGCGGATGGCGATCGCCTCGTCGACCTCGTCGCGGCGGCAGTGCTCCTCGCACGGCGCCGGGCAGACGCGGCCCAGGATCGAGGGGAACGGGATCGTCCGCTTGAAGATTCGCGCCGACTCGCGGAACTTGCCCTCGGCATTGGCCTTGAGGAAGCCCGGAATGTCGATGTGGCTCGGGCACTTGTTCTGGCAGGGCGGCAGGCAGTAGGCGTTGTGGTCGCTGAAGATCAGCTCGAGGTTGGTGCGCCGAAGCCGGCGGACCTCGTCGGTCTGGGTCCGGACCACCATCCCCGTGACCGCTTCGCGGCCGCACGAGATGGCCGGATGATCGTCGCCGTCAACCTCCACGACGCACATGCGGCACGCCCCGAAGCCCGGCAGCTTGGGCTCGTAGCAGAGCGTCGGGACCTCGATGCCGTTGGCGCGGCAGACCTCCAGGATCGTCTGCCCTTCGGTGCCGGTCAGCTCGCGGCCGTCGATCTCGAGCTTGATGGTGGGCGTCGAAAGCGGGCGTTGGGGAGCCTGCGACGTGATCAGGCGCTCGGCGGTCGAATCGTCGATGGGCGTGACCGTGTCTCTGGGCGCTTTCGCGTCCGGGCGGCTGTCGACCCGTCCGGCCTTGCTGTTCCAGATCGGCTTCTCGTTTGCCGCGGGCCGCAAGCCTTTCAAGGGCGGGGCTGTGGGCAGGACCGGCAACGCGCCGCGTGCGACGGCCAGCGGGGCCGCCGGTGCCTTTCCGGCGGGCGGGGCAGGTTTGCCTGCCGGCTGGGTCGCCGGGGGGGAGCTCGGGCTGGGGCGAAGGTTGACTTCTCGCATGGGACGCCTCAGGAGACGGACCCGGCCGGAGAGGCTGCCAGCGACTGGCAGATCCCGGCCGGGCACGTGCTTTGGACGATATGAGCGTCGAGCTCGTCGCGGAAATACCGGACGAGGCTCAGCAGGGGCAGCGTGGAGCGGCGTTCGTGGTCGCACAGGCGGCTGGCCACGATGTCGGCGGAAAGGTCGGTCAGCCTCTCGATTTCGTCGCCACGTGGCTGGCCCTCGCAAATGCGGGCCCCGATCTCGGCCAGGCGGCGCAGCCCGATCCGGCAGGGGATCGTTTTGCCGCAGGCCTGATCGGCGCAGAAACGGGTCAGGACGGAGGCGAGATCCACGAGGCAGCTGCGTTCGTCGATGACGACGATCGAGCCGGAGCCCATGTACGCGCCGGCGGCCTCGAGGGCTTCGAATTCGTACGGTGTGCTCATGGCGTCGGGCGGGAGGATGCCGCCGGATGGGCCGCCGACGAGCAGAGCCTTGACACTGTGAGTCGCCGAAACCCCGCCGGCCAGGGCGACGATCTCGCCGATGGTCGTGCCGAGCGGGACTTCGGCCAGGCCCGGATTGGCAACCGAACCGGAGATCTGGACCAGAACGGTGCCGTGGCCGCCCTTCGCGCCGGCGTCGAGGTAGCTGCCGGGGCCGCCGGTGACGATGCCGGGGACCACGGCGAAGGTCTGGGCGTTGTGGACGAGCGTCGGCTTGCCGTAGAGGCCTTTCGTCGTCGGGTACGGCGGCTGTTGCTCGGGCTGGCCGCGCCGGCCTTCGATGCCCTTGAGCAGGACCGTCTCTTCGCCGAGCATGTACGCGCCCTGGAGCGGCCTGACCTCGACGTGGAGGGCGCGGCCGCTGCCGAGTACGTCGTCGCCAAGGTAGCCGGCGTCCTCCGCCTCGCGGATGGCGATTTCGAGCGTGGCAATTGCCTCGGTCGCCTCGGCGCGCAGCCCGATGACGATGTCGGAGGCTCCAACCGCGACGGCGGCGATGGCCGCTCCCTCGAGGACGGCGTAGGGGTTTCGCTCGAGCAGGACACGATCCGTGAAGACGGCGGGATCCGCTTGATAGGCGTTGACGACGACGTAGCGGCGGTCGGCCTGGGCGAGGGCGCAGGCTCGCCACTTCTCGCTGGTCGGAAAGCCCGCCCCGCCGCGGCCGCGCAGCCCGGACCCGGCCAGGGCGGCCACGATCTCGCCGGCGGTCATGTCGCGGATCGCCTCGGTCAGACCCTTGAAGGCTCCCGCGTCCAGTGCCGCGTTGAGGTCGGTGGGCGTGGCCGGGGGCGCGGCCACGGTCTCGCCGCTCGCGCCCTCGTTGCTGGCGCCTGCCTCAGGCGTGACCCCGGCCTCGCCGGTGGCCTCGGGCTCGATCCTCGAGGCGGCGTCGCGGGCGGCGGGCAGCAGCAGGTGCGGCCACTTGTCGGGCGTAGGGAGAACGTTCGCGTTGGTCATGCCACGGTCTTCTTTGCCAGGGCGCGGCTCCAGACGGCGGCGCTCGTCTCGGTGACGTCGGGCTGCGGCTTGCCGTCCAACGTGACCAGCGGCGAAGCCGCGCCGGGAATGTGGGCGGGGAGCTGCTCCAGCGCTACGCCGCCGACCGGCCCGCCGCCGAGCTTCGTGTCCAGGCCCTCGCCGATCGCATTCGCGATTCGGCCGGACCCGGCGAGCAGGCAGCTGGTGCAGCGGCAGACCGCGACCGTACGGGCGCGCCGCTCGAAGCTCAGATGGCTGTAGTAGGTCGCCGTCCCGTAAACGAGCGCGTAGGGGGCGCCGGTCACGTGGCTGATGTGCTTGATCGCGGCGATCGGCAGGTAGCCGTAGGCGGCCTGGACCTCCTCGAGGATCGGCAGCATCTTGCCCGGGTCATAATCGCGCGCCTCGAGGATCTCCTCGACCGCGACCAGATCGATAGGCTGGAAGTGGACGAACGCCTGGTCCGGGACCGGTCGGCCCGAGCGCCGCAGGGCCGACTCCTCGCGCCGCTCGCCGTATGTCTCGGCGGGGCCCCAGTGGGTGTAGAAGCGATCCTTCGTGTCGTGGCCACCCATGTCGATGCATTCGACCGGGCAGGCCTGCGCGCACTGGAAGCAGGTCTCGCACTTGAGGCTGCCGAACTCGTCGTACAGCAGCTGCAGTCGACCGCGGAAGCGAACGGCTATGTCGGGCCTGACTTCGGGGTACTGGATCGTCGCCTTCGGCGCGAAGAAGCGGCGCAGCGTCAGCGCCATTCCCTTCGCGATGCCGAGGCCGGGAATGAAGGTCATCGGGCGCTCGGTAGGTTGAGGATGATGACGGCGGCGGCCGTCACGAACAGATTGAGCAGCGAGGCGGGCAGGAGCCATTTCCAGGCAAAGCCCATCAGCTGATCCACTCGTACGCGGGGCAGCGTGCCTCGCATCCAGACGAAGACGAAGACGAATATGTAGGTCTTGACCATGAACCAGAAGATGCCCTGGACCCAGTCGAGGGCGATGAAGCAGGCCAGACCGATGAGAACCGTGACGCCCGCTCCCGCGATCAGGAAGCCCATGCCGAAGGCGCTCGGGGCGCTCCACTTCCGGCCGCGGAACAGCCAGATCGCCGCGCCCAGGATGTCCGTGGCAACAAGCAGGGCGAGCCCCACGATCAGGATCCAGGCGGCGCCGATCCCTGAGGCGTCGAGCCAGTTCAGGTTGTACGGCCAGGGCCAGTTGAGAGGTGCCGTCCAGCCGCCGAAGAAGAGCGTCGTGATCAGCGCCGAGATGATGAAGACGTTCACGTACTCGGCGAAGTAGAAGAACCCGAAGCGCATCCCCGAGTACTCGGTGGAGAAGCCGGCCACGATCTCCGAGTCGGCTTCGGTCAAGTCGAAAGGCGTGCGGTTGGCCTCGGCAGTAGCGGCGATGAAGAAGATCAGCACCGCGAGAGGCTGCTTGAAGGCGAACCAGTCGAGAGCCGAGCCGGATTGGGCCTGGGCGATGTGGTTGAGGCTCATGGTGCCGGCCAGGAGGATCACGCCAACGACCGAGATCGTGAGCGGGATCTCGTAGCTCACGATCTGGGCCGCCGAGCGGAGCCCGCCCAGCAGCGAGTACTTGTTGAAGCTAGCCCAGCCGCCCATCAGCAGGCCCAGGACGGAGAGACCGCCCATGGCGAAGAAGAAGAGCAGTCCGATGTTGAAGTCTTGGCCGAAGATCCCCGGCGCGAACGGGACGACCAGCAGAGTCATGACGCTGGCCAGGAAAGTCACGACCGGGGCGAGGGTGAAGACCGGCACGTCGACGCCCGTGGGCGCAAAGTCCTCTTTGGCGAGGACCTTGAGACCGTGAACGACGCTCATCGCCGCGCCCCAGGGGCCGACCCGGTTGGGTCCGACTCGCAGGTTCATGCGGGCGATGACCTTGAGCTCCATGTAGATCAGGAGGAAGGCCGTCGGGACGGTCAGGAGCAGGATTCCCAATACGACGACGACGAACCGGACCAGTGGCAGGTTCGCCCCCAGGAAGTCGAGCGTGGGCCCCAGCATCACCACCGCGCTCACTACGGCCCCGACGAACAGGAACAGCACCAACGGCACCAGGACCAGGGCGATTCGGTCGGTCAGGGATGCGCCCGCCCAGGACTCCAGCGCGAAGGCCCGCGACTCCATCGCATAGGCGCGCGCGGCCCGAGCTTGTTCGCGGAACGTCGCCGGGAGGGCTCTCATTTGTCGATCCCGCCCATGATCGGGTCGAGCGACGAGACGATGGCCATGGTGTCGGCGAGAAGATTGCCCGGCAGCAGGTGCGGGACCACTTCGAGGTTCATGAAGCTCGGGTCGTGGATGCGGAAGCGGAACGGCTGGTCGGTGCCGTCGCTGATGGCGTACACGCCGAGCATCCCGCGCGGGCCCTCGACCGCGCCCCAGGCGCGTCCCGGATGCGGACGCAGCAGCCGCGGCAGCTTGGCCATCACGGGGCCGTCGGGCATGTTGTTGAGGCACTGGTCGATGATCTTGATCGACTCGCGGACCTCGTCCATGCGGATCAGGTAGCGCGCCAGCGAGTCGCCCTCGAGGCGCGTCGGGACGTTGAAGTCGAGCTGCGGGTAGACGCTGTACGGGTGGGCCCGGCGGACGTCGAACGGGACGCCGGAAGCGCGTAAGTTTCCGCCCGTGACGCCGAAGCGGAGCGCCATCTCGCGGTCCATGACGCCGACGCCGCGGGCTCGGCGCACGAAGATCTCGTTCTCGTTGAGGAGCCCGGTGTTGGCTTCCGTCTGCTTGGCGGCGCGGCTCATCCAGTCGCCCAGGCGGCTCATGAATTCGTGGTTGAGATCGCCGTTGACGCCGCCGATGCGGAAGTAGTTGAAGAGCATCCGCGCGCCGGTGAGGGCGGCCAGCATCTCGACGATCTCGTCGCGCTCGATGAAGCTGTACAGGATCGGCGTCAGGCCGCCCATGTCCAGGGCCAGGAACCCCATGAAGAGGGTGTGGCTGGAGATGCGCAACAACTCGGCGGAGAGGACGCGGATGTACTCGGCCCGAGGCGGGACCTCCACGTCCATGAGCTTCTCGAACGCCAGGACCGCAGCCCATTCCTGGAAGAGCGCGCTGGCGTACTCGAGTGGATCTACCTGGTCGATGACGTGGTAGTAGTCCGAGTTTTCGCAGATCTTCTCGACGCCGCGATGCAGGTAGCCGAGGACCGGGTCGACGTCGACTATCTGCTCGCCCGAGAGCTTGAGGACCAGCCGCAGGACGCCGTGAGTGGCAGGGTGCTGCGGTCCGAGGTTGAGGAACATCTCCCCGTCGCCGATGGTGTAGAACTCGGCTTCGCGCTCCGTCCGAGTGGGATAGGGCGGGATCGGCTCGTACAGGTCAGCGCTGACCTCACGGTCGAGCATGATGCGCGGGTCGTCCTCGGAGCGATGCTGCTCCGGCGGGCGCTGCTTGGGGCGCGAGTTGGTGCGGACGGGACGGGTCGGCATCTTCGGCCTCAGCTCGCCGGCGCCCGGCGGATGCCGGCGGCGGGATCGTCTGCCACTACCGCCGGAGCGAAAGGCCGCTCGACGTTCCGGACGCCCTCACCCGGGGAGCGGGCAGCGTCGTCGGGCAGGAGGAAGTCCTTGCGGAGCGGGAAGCTCGTGTAGTCGGGCGGCATGAAGATGCGGCGCAGGTCGCGGTTGCCTTCGAAGACGATGCCGAACATGTCGTAGGCCTCGCGTTCGAGCCATTCCGCGCCGGTCCACAGGAACGTGGCGGAGGGGCAGCGCGGGTCTTCGCGGGAGAGCGGCTCGGCGATGATGCGGAGCCAGTCCGGGCTGGTCTCGCTCCAGAGGTGGTACACGACCTGCATCTCATTTCCCGTGTCGACGCCGGCCAGGTCGGCCAGCAGCTCGAAGCGGAGATCGACGGAGTCGTGCAGGGTGCGGAGCACGTCGGGAACGTCGCCGGGCTGGATTCGAATCTCGGTCTGGTCGTGACGCTGGCGAATCGGCCCCTGGATCTGCGCGCCCAGGCGCGCTTCCAGCCGGCGCTTCAGAGTTCGATCCATCGGTCAGATCTTGTCCGGCACGGTGGGGCCGATTTCGCGCTCGGGCCAGTGCCCGCGCTGATCCTTGACAAGCTGTCCGAGCTGCATCATGCCGTAGATGAGGCCCTCGGGTCGAGGTGGACAGCCCGGGATGTAGACGTCCACGGGCATCACGCGGTCGATGCCCTGAACCGTCGAGTAGCTCCTCTTGTAGCGGCCGCCCGACACGGTGCAGTCCCCGAGAGCCACGCACCACTTGGGCTCGGGCATCTCCTCCCACAGCCGCACCAGCGGCCCGGCCATCTTGGTCGTCAGCGTGCCGGCGACGATGAGCACGTCCGACTGGCGCGGCGAGGCGCGGAACGGGAACATGCCCCAGCGGTCCATGTCGTTCTTGCTCGTGGCCGCCGACATCATCTCGAAGGCGCAGCAGGCCAGGCCCGAGAGGAGCGGCCAGAGGCTGTTCGCCCGGATGAGATCGAGGATGTTGTCCGCCTGCGTCGGGATCACCTGAAGGCCGCCCCAACGCCCGTCGTCGTGGCGCCCGGCGTCCGTGAGACCGAACTCGCGCAGGTGGGTGATCTCGGCCGGACGTCCGCCGTCGTATGCGAGCGGGTTGACCGCCTGCCAGAGCGTGTTGGGGACGACGATCGGCGCGGTCAGCTCGCCGGTAGTGATGGGCGCGAGCTGGCTTGCGGCCGCCTTCGTTTCGGTCGCCGCTCCGGCCGCCGTCGCCGCGGCGTCCTCGCCAGCTCGCTTCGTCGGTCGATCGCCTACCGCCATGTCAGGACTCCCTTCCGCCAGGCGTAGGCCAGACCGAGCATCAGCACCAGCACGAAGGTGCCCATGCTCACCAGGCCGCCCAGCAGCAGACTCCGGAAAACGATTGCCCACAGGAAGAGGAACACGACCTCAACGTCGAAGGCGACAAAGAGAAGAGCGTAGATGTAGAAGGAGATGCCGGACCTGCCCCAGGTGTCGCCGACGGTGTCGATGCCGCTCTCATACGGCAGGCCCTTGTGGCGATCGCCGCGGTTGCGGTGCGACAGGAACCAGGCCAGGCCGATCGTGAGAAACACGAAGCCGACCCCTGCGGCAGCCAAGCCGACTACGTACCAGATGCCGGTCATCTCTCTCCAGCCGAACCTGCCGTCCGCGGTGGGCGTTCCGCGGTGCGCGGGGACTAAGCGTTGATCTGCGGCCCACGGGGACGGGTGCGATGCCCGATCCCTCGCGATCCAGCGAGAGTCTACCAGCGGGCCGGGGGGACCGGGAATCGTGCACGCGTCCAGTGAAGATTGAGCGTCGCCGGTTTCGGACGCGGAAGCTGATGTGGACGGCCGATCGGCCGCGCCGCCGGATTCGCCTGACAGGCGTCGGCTCCCGCGATCGGCGCACGCCCCTCGATTGAGGGCCGCGTGGCCCGTTAAAGCCGGCGCGGGCGGCTCGGGGCTAGTCGTGCCGCCCGCGTCTCCGGCTAAAACCGCCAGCGGGGTAGCGACTGACGGCTGCACACGGAAATTCGATATTGCGGAGCCGGCGCGCCGAGGGCCAAATCGTTCACACGATCGACGACTCGTCGCGCTTCCCCCTGCTCCAATGCGTAGGTTGCGCGTGTCTGCCGCGCCACCGCAATACGGGAAGTGCCCTATCGAGGGGCTACCGCGCGAGGGTCAAGACCCGGAAACGGCCCATATGGCGGGGGTCGAGCATGCGAACGATGCCGGAGCGGGCCCGGAGGTAGTCCTCGGCGGTCGTTTCGGGCGAGGCTTGCAGCGCCTGCAGCTCCGATTCCAGGCCTGTTTCGACGAGGAAGTCCGCCTGCGTGGTCAGGGCCACGGAACGAAGACCGCGCCGCTCCCCGAGGATCTGCACCGCGGTGAAATCGACATGGGCGGTCAAGTCGGTCAGCCCGATCTCGGCGAACGGGTCGTCTTGGACGCGATGTCGGCGGTAGCCGAGCAGCGTCCCGGCCCGATGACGCGGGCCGTACAACTCCGCGGCGGGGTAGCCGTAGTCGATCGAGATCACGAAGCCGCGAGCCAGGCGGCCGGCCACGTCGTCAAGCCACGGGGCGAGGCCGAGGCATATCTCCGCGACCTGACCCTCCGCGAGTTCGCCGGGCACGATCCCGTCGTCGGCGAGACGACGCGCCAGGTCGGGCGTTGAGGGCTCCGCCGTGACTTCGACGAAGCCATCCCGCCACGCGACGAAGAGCTCGAGCAGCTTCCCGCCCCGGACGACGATTCGGTGGACCGGCAGGGCGTCGAGGAACTCGTTGGCAAGGATGATGCCGGTGACGGGCACAGGCCGGTTCGAGGGCGAGCCGGTGGTCGCCAGGAGTCCGGCAAGGCCGGCCTTTTCGAAGCCGTCTCGAAGGTCGTGCATCCGGTTCGGGTTCGACTCGATCGGCTCGTATCGGATGGCCTGGAGCAGCTCGGTCGAGCCGTGCCGTCGTAGCCCTTCGAGGATCGACAGTGCGAGCGTGCCCGATCCGGCGCCGTACTCGATCAATCCGAACGGCCGCGGGCATCCGAGCTCGGCCCACATGGACTCAAATCGGCGAGCGATCGTCCAGCCGAAGATCGCGTGCGTTTCTGGGGCGGTCAGGAAGTCGCCCGCGTCGGTGGGCCGATCGGTAGCCTGGCTGTAGTAGCCGAGCGCGGGTTCGTAGAGCGCTCGCTCCATGAATCGGGCGAACGTGATCCGGCGCTCCGGCGACGCTTCGATCTCGGCCCGGATGAGGGCGGTCAGCTTCGAGGAGCGGTCGGCCGAACCGTCGGCGAACGGAAGCTCAGACGAAAGTTCGGACGGCGGACGGGGGCCGGCAGGCGACGGACGTTCGGCCGGCGGATGTAGCTGTTCGGGCGTCATCGGGCCCCCGCACGAGCTCGCTGCGCGAGCAGGCGCAGCCCGCCGTTCATCAGGGTGTGGCCGCCGAGGAGGATCGGGTGGCCGCACGGGGCCGAGGTGGCCGATTCGGTGAGGGCGCGAAGCCACGGATCGGCGATGGACGCCGGCATCAACAGGTCCGATGCGAAGCGATCCTCGGCCTGCGGCCAGGCTTCAGGCGGCAACTCGGCCGCCGACGGAACGGCTGCCGGCCAAGCCGCCGCCGGCCGAGCGGCCGCCTCGTCGGCACCGCGGCGGTGGGCGAGTAGGACTCTCGAGTCGATCAGCGCGGCATCGGCTAGCTTGCCGACGATACGGGCCAGTGATTCGGGGCCGTCGCGGTCGAGCAGCTCCCCGAGGACCGAGCGCGGTGGCCGGGCTTCGGTGGCGGCACCCGATTGGGCAAGGCGGCTCGCCGCGCGGAGGCCGCGCTCTTCGACCAGGGCCCGGACTCGGCAGTCGACGCCGCCCTCCAGCCACTTGAGGGTGGTCGCCGAAATGCGGCCGGCGACCAGCAGTTCGGCGCGGCGATTCGTCAGAACCTCGCCAAGTTGCGCCAGCCGCTCGCCGATGAGTGGCGCCGTTGAGTGGAGGTCCGCGGCCGTCTCGTAGCCGCGCCCGGCCCTCGCGCCGGCTTGGCCTCGCCCCGCGCCGAGAATCAGCAGATCGAGCGGAGTGTCTATGTCGACGCCAAGCCGCCAGCGCGAACGGAGGTCCGTGACGGCCACTCCGGCCCGTTCCTCCAACCACCGGGGAAGAGCGTTGTCGGCGGGGAGTGGCGGCAGGTCCGCCAGATCCGCCGCGCGTGAGACGGCCACCACGTCGGCGGAATAGCGGTTGTTCGCCAGGGCGTGTCCGCCCGGTCCAGCGGCCACCTCGACGAAACGTCGCAGATCCGCGGCCCGTGCCAGCGGAATGCTCCCCGACCCGAGCACGATCGCGCCACCGGCCGCGGCGCCGGCCGCGCCACCGGCAACATTTCGTGCCCGGATCGCCGCCCCGAGCCGCTCGCCAAACGAGAGCCCGTCCGGCGTCCCCGTCACGATCTCCGCCGAGTCCGCACCGGCCGCCAGAAAGGCAACCCGCTGCCGCTCCGCCTGAGCGTGGCGCGCCTCCGCCAGGCTGCGAACAAGTGGCCCGGCCCCATCAGGAGCCGCGGCGTGGAAAATGAGCACGGCAACAGGGCGCACGAGCGGAGTCTAGCCGTGGCGTCCCGGGGTGCGGCAGCATTGAGCCGTGCCCGTCGGCGCACATCGGGAGTCGGTCCATGCAAACGGTTCGGGCGTATGTCGGTCTCGGGGCGAATCTCGGCGACGCGCGGGCGACATTGACCGCCGCCGTCCACGCTCTTGGGGCCTTGCCGGGGGTGTCTCTGGCCGGTGTGTCGCGCCTCTACGCCACGGCCCCGGTCGAGGTCACAGATCAACCAGAATTCCACAATGCAGTCGTGGGCCTGGACGTGCCGCCCGGCCCAGC
Source organism: Chloroflexota bacterium (assembly GCA_017881885.1). Classification (GTDB taxonomy): domain Bacteria; phylum Chloroflexota; class Limnocylindria; order Limnocylindrales; family CSP1-4; genus Fen-1039. Next base: position 17,887 of record JADGQJ010000007.1, on the reverse strand, counting down.
CGGTCCGGGGGCAACCGGCCCGATCGCGCTTCTGCTCGCCCTCAAGTCGATCGAGCGCGCATTCGGGCGAAAGGAACGCTTCCGATATGGCCCGCGCGAGCTGGACCTCGACCTGCTGCTCTTTGGCGAGGAACGCATTGCCGTGGAGCGGCCGGAGGAGGGCCGCTCGCTCGACCCGGCGAAGGCCACTCGCCTGCTGGAGGTCCCGCATCCGGAGGTCGGACGCCGGCTCTTCGTTCTAGCGCCGCTCGCGGACCTGGCGCCGGACCTGGTGCCGCCCGGCTGGACCGAGTCGATCGGGCAAGCCCGCGCCCGCAGGGAATCGATCGAGGGCGCTTCGGCCGTCCGCCCGATCGGGCGCTGGGACGCCGACTCAGGGGCGTGGGCCGAGTTGGACGCCTAGGTCCGGCCCCCGCGTCATAGTGCCGGCCTCGTTCTTGCCGAATTCACACCAGGACGACATGAGGCAAGAACTCGGCCCGCTGCCCGCGCTCTGGCGGCGATCTGGAGCCCGACTTGGGTCCGGAAGGGCGCGATTCGGGTGATTCGGCGGCGCCGATGCGCAATGACAGCCGGCCGGAAGTCCGTCCCGGTGGCGATGAACCGTTTGGATTTGCCGGATGTCGCGTGGTGTGAATCAGGCAACTTTGCCGCTGGGTGCCGACGAGCAGCGGCGAGGGCCCCACCTCACCTTGAGCCCACGACCCGGGATGCCGGGGCTCCGGCGGAACGTCAGGAGAGTATCCCCGGACGCTCCGCCCGCGGGTGTCCCAGATATGCGAAACGGGCGACAGTTCCCTCGTCGGCTGTCTGGGCACCGACTACTGTCACCCGTTTCGCCCTCTAAGCTCGGATACCGAGCTTCCCTTCCTCCGACCGACCGACCGGCCCGTCAGGTTCCGATCGGCTGTCAACCACTGATTCGGATCAATGGGCCTGCCGGATCACTCGATCTTTGGGATTTGTCGAATCTTCGGGGGCGAGCGCGGCCGCAGGCCTAGTGGCGGAAGTGGCGCCGCCCCGTGAAGACCATCGCCATGTGGTGGCGGTCGGCGAGCTCAATTGCCATCTCGTCGCGGATCGAGCCGCCCGGCTGGATGATCGCCGTGACTCCGGCCTGGGCCGCGAACTGGATCCCGTCCGGGAACGGGAAGTAGGCGTCGCTGGCCATTACCGCCAGCCTGGCCCGGTCGCCGGCGCGCCGCAGAGCGATCTCGACGGCAGTTTGGCGGCTCGCCTGGGCCGCCCCGATCCCCACCGTTGAGGCATTTCGCGCCAGCACGATCGCGTTCGATCGGACGTGCCGGACGGTCCGCCAGGCGAACAGCAGGTCCGTCAGCTCTTCGAGCGTGGGCCGCCGCTTCGTGACGACGTGGAGCTGCGTCTTGTCGAGGCCCAGCTCGTCCTTCGCCTCGACCAGCAGCCCGCCGGCGATGCGCTTGAAGTCCAGGTTGGCGATGCCGTAGTCGCGCGGACCCTCGCTCGGGCTCTGCGGCACGGCGAGGAGCCGGAGCTGCGGCTTCTGGGCGAGGATGCCGATGGCCGCCTGGCTGAAGGACGGAGCCACCACCGCCTCGTACGAGTTGGCCGCGATCTCGCGCGCCGTGGCGCCATCCAGGTCGCGGTTCACGCCGACGATCCCACCGAAGCATGAGACCGAGTCCGTCTCGAGAGCGTTGCGGTACGCCTCGACGAGCTCGTCCGCGGACGCGAGCCCAACCGGATCGGTGTGCTTGACGATGACCGCCGTCGGCGAGGTGAAGTCCATCGCAAAAGCGTAGGCCGCGTCCAGATCCAGCAGGTCGTTGAAGGAGGGTCGCGACCCCTGCAGCTGAGTGGCGTCGGCCAGCGTGCCCGACCGATGCGTAGTCTCGCGGTAGAACGCCGCCGATTGGGTCGGGTTCTCGCCGTAGCGCAGGTCGTCGACCTTCTCGAGGACCATCGCCAGGCGGCTGGGGAAGGTTTCGCCGCAGACGTTCGAGAGGTACGCCGCGACCTCGGCGTGATACGCGGCCACCAGCCCGTACGCCTCGGCCGCGAGATTCTGGCGCAGCTCGGCTGAGACGGCCCCGAACTGGCGAATGTCGCCGATGACGCTCGTATAGCGAGCCGGGTTCGCGACCGCGGCCACTCCGGCGTAGTTGCGGGCCGCCGCGGCCAGTAGAGCGGCGCCGCCGACGTCGATCATCTCGATGGCTTCGTCGATCGGCACGAGGCGGGAGCCCACCTGCGGGGCGAAGTGGCTGACATTCACCGCCACGAGATCGATCAGGCCGATCCCCTGCGCCGCCAACTCGTCGAGTTGCTCGGGCTTGTCGCGGCGGGCCAGGATCCCGGCATAGATCGAGGGGTGGAGGGTCTTGACCTGGCCGCCGGCGATCGGCTCCGCGCCGGTCAATTCGAAGACCGATCGGACCTCGACGCCCTCACTGGCGAGGAACTCGCGCGTGCCGTCGGTGGCGAAAACCTCGACGCCGACTGAAAGCAGGTCTCGAGCGAACGGGCCGATGCCCTCGCGGTTGGCCACCGAGAGCAGGGCTCGCACCAGGCCTACCTCCCAACTGCCGGCGATCCGGAGCTCTGTGGCCGAGCGGCGCCGCGCCTCCGGAGTGGCTCGAGAAGGGGCGAGCCGTGCGCCGGAAAGCGTGGTGTCCGGGGTCGCCGGATTGGGTCCGAGTATAGCGCCGGCCCCGTGCCGGCCGGCCTCCCTGATCGGCCATTCCGCCGTTCGACCCCGAAAAGCACGGCGCCCGGGGAGTGCAGCCGGGTCAGACGGCCCGTGTCATGGCATACTCACCGGACGCATAGATCGCGGGCGCCCCCGTTGGCCCCCGCAGATCGGGCACATTCAGGTCGCACGACCACATCGACGATTACGCCCGGAGGTCCGCGCGAACATGGCGCCGTGGGAATACCTCTTCATCGGCTTCAGTAAAGCCAACTTCAGCCCGATCTTCGACATCACCTGGATGTTCGCGGTCGCGATGCTCGTCACCTCGATCATCTTTTACAACTTCCAGGGTCGGAGACTGCGTAACTACGCCGTGTTCCTCGACCTCAACGAGTGGCTGCTCTGGACCTCGATCGGTACGTTCAGCCTGCTGCTGATGTACGCGGTCTTCGGTTTCGACTTCATCTTCGTCCTGCCGACGATGGTCGGCGGCGCGCTGCTGTTCCTGTGGATCCGGTTCCTGCACTTCCCGCCGCTCATCCAGGCTTACGAAGAGCGGCTCGCTCGGCAGCGCTATTTCCAGCGCTCCAAGACGGCGCATCCGGAAGCCACGATCCGCAAGCGCCCCGTCGCGGGCTCCAAGCGCCGTCGCCGGTAGCTTTCGGACGGATCGCGTGAGTCCCACCGCGGCTCTCGCACTCCGGCGGCCCTGACCGGCCGTGGAGATCCGCCGGTTTGGTATCGGACACCGGCGCCGTGAGGGTCCGGCCGGCACGCATGGCGTGGACGGGCAATCGATCCACGGCGACCCACGGGGCGCGATCTCCGAGCTCGCCTTTCGGCCGAACGCCGCAATTGCGCCGCACTCCAACCCGAACCTGACCTACTTCGTCGTGATCGAAGGGGGCGGCTTCGTCCAGGTCGGCGACGAACGTGCCCGCGTCGCCGCCGGAGAAGCCGTCGTCTGGCCGCCCGACGTCGTCCACGCCGCGTGGACCGAGCAGACCCCAATGCGGGCGCTCGTCGTCGAGTTCGCGGTCGAGAACCCGCGCCTGCTCCTGCTCGAGGGCGCCGCGGTCGAACTTGCCGTCGAGCCGGTGGTCCAACCGGCCGAACGATCGAACGCCGAACCTCCGGCCGAGCCGAACGCTGACGGCGGCCGGCTCGTTATCGAGCCGAGTTCCCGACCCGACGACCGCAAGTCCCCCGACGGAGAACCCTGGTAGCGCTCCACGCCACGTAACCGCGTATCTCGGGCCTGGCGGTCGGCTTCCGCGCGTGGTACACCCCTGGGGACGGTGTCGGGTGCGGCGCCCGTGGAGGAGAGGCATGGATCGAACGCAACGGCTAACGGCTCGTGTGGCGGTTGTTGCCGTCCTCGCGCTCGCCGTTGCCGGCTGCGGCTTCTTGCCGAGCCCGACTCAGGAAGCGGCGGTGTCCGCCACTCCGTCCGCGCTCGCAACCGCGACGCCGACGCCACTCCCCCTGACGACCCCGGAGCCGACCCCGACGCTCCCGACCGGCCCGACCCTGAGCTGGACTCCGGTCCTGGCCTCGAACGGAAACGCGAAGCTCGCTCCCAAGCTCGGCGGAGGCATCTCGGCCGCGCTGGCCTTTCCCGGCGGGTTCGTCCTCGCCGGGAGCGATAGCCTGGGCCACGCCATCGTGTGGTTTTCGCCGGACGGCACCAAGTGGCAGCCCGTCGAAGACGTCCCGGGCTTCGAGGACGGCGTGATCCGCAACCTGGTGCCGTTGCCCGAGGGGTTGCTCGCCAATCTCGTGCCGACGCCGGGTGGCCTGCTGGCGGTTGGCACCGCGCAGAAGGTCGACCCGCTATGCGCCGGCGCCTCCCTCGGGTGCAACCCGATCGCGCCGATCCGGTTCTGGACCTCGACCGACGGACTGGACTGGCGCGCTCTCCCGACCTCGGTGGCTGCGCCTTTCGGCCGGGCGCAGCTGGATCAGATCGTGCCCGGGCCGTCGGGCCTGGTTGCCTTCGGTGAGCTGGTGCCGGCCACGGGAACCAACATCACGGCCATGGTCTGGACGTCGCCCGACGGCCGGGTCTGGACCAGGGCGCCGCAGTTCCCGACGGCCTTCCCGACCGACACGATCGCCGATCTCGCCGCCGGTCCGGGCGGCTACGCAGCCGTAGGGTCGCGCTCGGTGGGCGGCAACCTGACCCAGTCGCGGCGGGCCTGGTATTCGGTCGACGGACGAACCTGGCAGCGCGCCTCGGGACCGGGGGCTCAGGGACCGACCGTGGTCATGACCTGCGAGGGCGGCTTCTTCGGTGTCGACAGCCCATCGGCCCAGGCCACGTTCTGGACCTCCGCCGACGGCGTGAACTGGAGGGTCCAACCGGCGGTCGTCGGCCGGCCCAACTATCCGGCATACGTGGGGTCGGGCCTCTACTCGGACGGAACCCGGATCCTCGCCGTGGGTGCCGACTCGTTCCAGACGCGCGGGGCGTGGCTCTCGACCGACGGCCTCGACTGGCAGCCGATCGCCCTGAGCGGCGTTCAGCCGCCGACCGACTCCGCCGTCATCGGCAGCGTCGTGGGGACGCTCGGGCCGAAGGGCGCGATCGTCACGACCGCCACGCAGACTGCGGCGGGGTCGCCGACCTGGACGGTCTGGTTCGGGACGCTCACCCAGTAGCCGTCGCACCAGTGGTCGCCGGGCGCGGCCGTTCGGTCAGGACGTGGCGCCGATGGGCGACCGATCCCAGTCGATGGCGACCTCTTGGGATGGGTCCGACTCGTCGACCGCGACCGAAAGTTGAACGCCGGGCGCGATCTGAGCCACCTTGGCGAGAGGAACCCGATGGCCGAACATCGCCGGGAAAGGCTTGAGGCCGGCCAGGCTTACTTCGACGGTGAAGAGCCAGACGGGATCGTTGAGTCGCGATGGATCGGCCGAGGGGTCGATGTCGCGGACGGTCTTGCCGAGCGGCTGCGCCGTCGTCACGACGGCCGTGCCGTGTGTCCCGGTGGCGAGGAGCGTCGCAGCCTTGCCCTTGATCGTGGGCATCGTTCCGCTCCGAACGGCCCCGACCATGTCGTTGACGCCGCTGACCGGGTTGCCCTGGGCGTCGAAGCTGACCGTGACGCCGCCGGGGTTCTCCATGACCGTTCCGGCTATGGATCCGGCTCCGCTCAGCACGGCCGCGGCCTCGCTCATCCCGGCACCGGGATCCACGGCGGCCTGGCCGGGTGCGTTGAGGCGCTGCCAGTCCGGAACCACCTTCATCGGATTCGCCGGGTCGACGAACACGCCGATTCGGGCGCCGGGCAGGACCATCGGAACGTAGAGACGCGGGACGGCGTGCGTGTCCTCGACCGCGTAGGGCGCGCCGCCACCGGGAGGCGTGACAAGCAGGCCGATCTTGTAGACCGGCGCCTCGGGCCCGACCGAGGGCGAGGTGATCGTCATGCCCGTCTCGGCGATGCTCTGGATCACTGCGTCGGCGGGTACGCCGTTCTTGATCGACGATGTCGTGCCGCGGAACCTGCGCAAGAACCAAATCACGATGACCACCGGAATGCCGAACGAGATGAGGAATATCCCCCAGCCGAACATGTCTGATGACATCGATCCCTCCTGGCTTGTGCGTGCCTACCGAGACGGGTGGTGTTTGTGCGAGTAAACATATCCGGGGCGCCGATCGGGAACAGCGTTAACTCAGCGGGCGCGACAGCAGCAGTCTGTCTTCGCCGCGCGCCGGGTAGCGGCGATCGACGGCCACGTCATTGAAGCCGTTGGCGCGGAAGAAGGCGCGCGCTGCCACGGACGACGGGTGGATGGCCGTTTCCGCGAGGGTCCAGGCCAGCAGGCGGCGGCATCCGGCCGAGCCGGCGGCGGCGGCGATGGCGTCGGTCAGGCTCCGGCCGATCCCGCGGCCGCGAAGGTGCGGGGCCACGGCGAGCAACGTGAGTTCCGCGGGTGGGTGGGCGTCTTCGTCGAAGGCAAGCCCTTCGAAGCCACGCGGCTCGTCCTCGGCCCGCGGACGATCCCACGGCGCCCAGCTCGCCAGGCCGACGATCCGGCCGGAAACCTCGGCCAGCAGCAGCTCGGACGCGGGCGGGAGCGAGCGGGCCAGCTCGGGGGCCAGGGCGGCCAGGAAAACCTCGATCGCGGGTTGGTCGGCGAGGGTGGCTCGGCGGACGCGCGGCTCACCGGCCGGGGTGCGTGCCGGCGCGTCGGCCGGCCCGGCACTTTCGGACGCCGGATCAGTTGCCAGGAGCGCGCCGAGCTGGCCGAGCATTCGGGCGGTGGCGCCCCAGACTCGCTCGCCTTCGACCGGGTAGACGCCGTAGCGGATCAGTCGCTCGCGGATGACCCGCTCTTCGAGCTCCACCGGGGCATCGGGCAGGAACGCTTCGACCGGCGGCTCGATGATGCGGGCGACCTCGTTCGGGTCCGGCCGGCATTCCGGGCGCCGCTCGGCCAGGGCAACCACGGGCGTCACGCGAAACCCCGAGACGGGGATCAGGAAGCGCTCGAGCGCTCCGACCACCTGCAGTCCACACGCCTTCGGGTCCAGGCCGATCTCCTCGGCCGCCTCCCGCAGCGCCGTGACCACCGGGTCCGCGTCGCCCGGCTCGGCCGAACCACCGGGGAAGCTGATCTCGCCCGCATGCGCGCTCAGGTGCGGCACGCGGACCGTGAGCAGGACGCGCCCCTCGCCCGCTTCGTCGGGGAAGAGCAGCACCAGCACGCCGGCCTGCCTGACCGGCGCCAGCGGCCGATGCGGGAACAGGCTCTCGGGTGAGTCGAGGCGGATCGGCGTCAGAATCGCCGGCGCCGCGGGCATCTCCCGGGGCAGCGCCCGCAGCCTCTCCCGAACCTGCTCGAATCTCAAGTGCGCCTCCCGCAACCCGTGGCGCCGCTCAGTTCGGGCGTTTCGGCCCCTCGTCTTCGGGGTGGTCCGGCGTCCAGACACGGTCCACGGCTGCGGCCACCCCCGTGGGCTCCGGCGGCGCCGATCTCTTGCGGGCGTCTCGGCGTTGAGTGGTGTCGGTCACGACCGTGGCGCCGCCCGAGCGGAAGACCAGCACGCCGCCGATCGGATCGGCGTCGGCCACGACCTTCATGCCGGGCTTGAACTCGCCGCGCAGCAGCGCCCGGGCCAGCGGATTCTCGACGAGACGCTGGATGGTGCGTTTGAGCGGCCGCGCTCCGTACGCCGGATCGGTTCCTTCGCGGACGATCAGCGAGCGCGCGGCCGGCGTCAGCTCCAGAACGATCTCCTGAGAGGCCAGACGCTTCTCCAGATCGGTCACGAGCAGGTCCACGATCGCCGCCAGATCGGCGTCGTTGAGGGCGTGGAAGACGATCACCTCGTCGATGCGGTTGAGGAACTCCGGCCGGAACTGGACCCGCAGCGCCTCGGTGATCTGGTGCTTCATCTGGTCGTATGCCTTCGCATCGCCGGCGTCGCCGCGCTCCGTGAAGGAGTTGATGAACTGCGACCCGACGTTGCTGGTCATGATCAGGACTGTATTGCGGAAGTCGACCGTTCGACCCTGACCGTCGGTCAGCCGTCCGTCGTCGAGCACCTGCAGCAGGATGTTGAAGACGTCCGGGTGAGCCTTTTCGATCTCGTCGAGCAGGACGACCTGATACGGCCGCCGTCGAACCGCCTCGGTTAGCTGGCCGCCCTCGTCGTAGCCGACGTAACCGGGAGGCGCGCCGACCATTCGCGAAACCGAGAACTTCTCCATGTACTCGCTCATGTCGATGCGGACCATCGCCGTGTCGTCGTCGAAGAGGAACTCCGCAAGAGCGCGGGCCAGCTCCGTCTTGCCGACGCCGGTGGGTCCGAGGAACAGGAATGAGCCGATCGGGCGGCGCGGATCCTTTAGCCCGGCGCGGGCGCGCCGAACGGCATCCGAGACGGCCTGGATGGCTTCTTCCTGGCCGACGACGCGGTTGTGCAGCCGCGCTTCCATCTCGACGAGCTTGGTCGTCTCGCCTTCGAGCAGCTTCGTCACCGGCACGCCGGTCCAGGCGGCCACGATCCCGGCGATGTCGTCGGCCGTGACCTCTTCGGTGAGCAGCCGGTCCGGGCCCGAAAGGGCGGCAATCGCGGCCTCCCGCTCCTTCATCGTCTTCTGGAGCTCGGGCAGCTTGCCGTACTTGAGCTGAGCGGCGGTCCCGAAGTCGGCCTCACGCTCGGCCTGCTCGATCCGGATCTGGAGCGCCTCGATCTCAGACTTGGTCGCCCGGATGGCCGATATGGCTTCCTTCTCGGCCTGCCAGCGCTGCTTCATGGCCGAGGCTTCCTCGCCGATATTACCCAGTTCGCGTTCGAGGACCTCGAGTCGAGCCTTCGAGCCTTCGTCGGTCTCCTTGCGCAGCGCCTCGTGCTCGATCTCGAGCTGGATGCGCCGGCGTTCGAGCTCGTCCAGCTCGATCGGCATCGAGTCGATCTCCATCCGGAGCCGGCTGGCGGCCTCGTCCATGAGGTCGATGGCCTTGTCCGGCAGGAAGCGCTCGGTGATGTAGCGATTCGAGAGCGTCGCGGCGGCCACGAGCGCAGCGTCGGTGATGCGGACGCCGTGGTGGACCTCGTACCTCTCGCGCAGGCCGCGCAGGATCGAGATCGTCTCTTCGACCGTCGGCTCATCAACGACCACCGGCTGGAAGCGTCGCTCGAGGGCCGCGTCCTTCTCGATGTGTTTGCGGTACTCGTCCAGCGTCGTGGCACCGATGGTGTGCAGTTCGCCGCGGGCAAGCATCGGCTTGAGCAGGTTCGAGGCGTCCATCGCGCCTTCGGCCGCGCCGGCGCCCACGACGGTGTGCAGCTCGTCGATGAAGAGGATGATCCGGCCCTCGGACTCCTTGATCTCACGCAGGACGGCCTTGAGCCGCTCCTCGAACTCGCCACGGAATTTGGCCCCGGCGATCAGCGCGCCCAGGTCCAGCGAGATGACCGTCTTGTCCTTGAGCGTCTCGGGAACGTCGCCGCGGACGATGCGTTGGGCCAGCCCCTCGACCACCGCGGTCTTGCCGACGCCCGGCTCGCCGATCAGGACGGGGTTGTTCTTGGTGCGGCGGCTCAGGACCTGGATGACGCGGCGGATCTCCTCGTCGCGGCCGATGACGGGATCGAGCTTGCCCGCCCGAGCCTCGGCGGTGAGGTCGCGGCCGTACTTCTCGAGGGCCTGGTACGTGGATTCCGGGTTCGGGCTGGTGACGCGCTGGGTGCCGCGGACGCCGGCCAGGGCCCGCAGAATCGCTTCCCGGTTCGCCCCGCTGCGGTCGAGCAAGGTCTGGGCCTCGCCGCCGCCCTCGGCGATCGCAAGGAGCAGGTGCTCGGTCGAAACGTAGTCGTCCTTGAGCCGCTTGGCCTCGTCCGCCGCCCGTTCGATTGCGTGGCGGACCCGCGGGTCGGCGCTGAGGGACCCGCCCTGGATCTTCGCCCGCTTGGCGAGCGCGGCGGCCACTTCCCCGCGGAAAGCCGGCACGTCCACGCCGATGTGGCGCAGTGTCTCCGCCGGAATGCCGTCGTCGGCCTCGACCAGCGCGGCGAGGAGATGCTCCGAATCGAGCACGGGGCTCTGGAGCTCCTCGGCCAGCCGCTGGGCCGCGACGATGGACTCCTGTGCCTTCTGGGTGAAGCGATCGAGATTCATTCCGTGTCCCCTAGTTAGGTCGCCACTCGGCCGGCCGATGCCGGCGTTGGCTCAAAGCGAGCCTTCGCGTCGCTCGCGGTCCTCGCTCACGCACTTTCAGGTGCGCTCGCGTCGCGTCCTCGTCGCCGCCCTGGCCTTGACTCGGCGGAGCGGCGACACGCAGTCGGTCATGTCTTAGATCTTGGGTTTGGTTGAACGATTTGCCGGAGGAACTCCTGGGCTGCCTCGCGCTGCTTGCCCTCCAGCTTGCCCGGCAGGACGATCTTGACTCTGGCGTATAGGTCGCCCGAACCCTCGCCCTTGAGGCGCGGCATCCCCTGGCCGGCCAGGCGGAAGGTCTGGCCCTGCTGAGTGCCCGGCGGGATCGTCAGCACCACGCGGCCGCCGAGTGTCTCCACTTCCGCTTCGCCGCCGAGCAAAGCCTCGGCGAGCGTAATCGGCAACTCGCGGGTCAGGTCCGCGCCGTTGCGTGTGAAGACGGCATTGGGCCGGATCTTCGTCACGAGGTACAGATCGCCGGCGCCCTCGCCGGAGCCCGCCTTGCCCCGAAGACGGATCTTGCTGCCCGTCTCGACGCCGCGCGGCACCTTCACTTCCAGGCGTCGGTCCCCAACCTGGACGAGCCGCGCCGAACCGTTGAAGGCTTCCTCGAGGCTCAGGTCGACCTCGACCTCGGCATCCTCGCCGTGGCGAACCGTCCGCCCCGCCGCACGACTGCCGCCGCCCTCGCTGGCCGTTGCCGCGGCATCCTCGACGTGGCGTCGCCCGAACAGGTCCTCGAGCGGGTTGCCCCGCCGCGTCCCGCCGCTCGGTTTGCCCCGCACGGTGCGTCCGGCCGCGGGCCGGGGGGCTTCGGCTGCGCCGGTGGCGGCGCGCCTGCCGCTCGCCGCCGGGGCGGCGTCGGCGCCGGCGAAGAACATGCGGAAGAAATCGGAGAAGTCCTCCCCGCCGCCCCCGGTGAACTCGTACCGAACGTTGCCGCCGGCCGCCTGGCGTCCGTAGCCGGCGAATGGACTGCCCGGGCCGAATGGATCGCCGCCGGCCCCGAACGGATTGCCGGCCGCCCCGCCGCTCGGTCCGCCGCCCTTGGAGTACTGATCCCAGTTCGAGCCGAGCATGTCGTATTGCCCGCGCTTCTTCGAGTCGGCCAGGACCTCGTGGGCCTCGTTGAGGTCCTTGAACTTGCGCTCGGCCGTCTTGTCGCCGGGGTTCCGGTCAGGGTGAAGCTCGCGGGCCAGCCGCCGGTACGCCTTCTTGATGTCTGCCGGGGTGGCCTTTCGATCCACTCCCAGCGTCTTGTAGTAGTCCTTGTATTCCATCAGCCCCTCTCGTTTTCGAGGGTAGCCGCTCAGGCGGCCGATGCCTTCGTTGCCGCTTGCGCTCCTCGCTCACGCACGTTCAAGTGCGCTCGCTCCGGTGCTCGGCGTCGCCTTGGCCTCGACTCGGCGGAGCGGCGACACCATGTATTCGATTGCTCGCCACGCGTGGTGGCCGGCGTTTCCGCCGGCCACCACCTAGCTGCTGGTTCTCGAACTAGACCACGTCGTGATCACTCTCCGTCTATGCCAGCGCGGGCGGTTGATCGCCCGGAGACGGTGGGAAGCCGGGCCGGATTCGGCCCTCAGGGCCAGCGTCCGTCTCGGACTCCTTGCCGCCGCCGGCGGGCTTGCGCGGTTCGGTGCTGAGCGGCGTCGGCTTGCGCCGGAGTGCCGTGTCGAGGACCTGTTCCATCGAGTCGACCAGAACCAGCTTGATCTGCTTGCGGATTTCCTCGGGGATGTCCCGCAGATCCTTCTCGTTCTTGCGCGGCAGGATGATCATCTTGGCGCCGGAGAGGTGCGCCGCGAGGATCTTGCTCTTGAGCCCGCCGATCGGCAGAACCCTGCCGCGCAGCGTGATCTCACCCGTCATCGCCACGTCCTTGCGGACGGGGATACCAGTGAAGGCGCTGACCATTGCCAGGGTCATCGTGATCCCCGCCGACGGACCGTCCTTGGGGATGCCACCGGCCGGAACGTGGATGTGGAGCGTGTTCTTCTCGAAGACCTCGCGCTTGATCCCGAGCTGGGCGGCGTGGGCGCGGATCCATGACAGGCCGGCCCTTGCGGACTCGCGCATCACTTCGCCGAGCTGGCCGGTGAGGATGAAGTCTTCCTTGCCTTCCATGAGAGTGACCTCGATGGCGATCACGTCGCCGCCGACCTCGGTCACGACCAGTCCGGTGGCCGCACCGATCTGGTCCTCGGACTCCAGCTCGCCGTACTCGAAGCGCTGCGGCCCCAGGTACTCGACGAGCTTCTTGACGTCGACCACGGTCTTGCGCTTGCGGCCTTCGGCCACTGCTCGCGCGACCTTGCGCATGACGTTCGCGATCTCGCGCTCGAGGTTGCGGACGCCGGCCTCATGGGTGTACGAGCGGACCAGCTCGACCATCGCCTCGTCCGTGATGGCGATCGTCTTCTCCGTCAGGCCGTGGTTCTTCATCTGCTTGGGGATGAGGAACCGCTTGCCGATCCCGATCTTCTCGGTCTCGGTGTAGCCCGGCAGCTGGATGATTTCCATGCGGTCGCGGAGCGGCGCCGGGATCGGGTCGAGCAGGTTCGCGGTCGTGATGAAGAGCACCTTCGTGAGGTCGAAGGGCACCTCGAGGTAGTTGTCCTGGAAGGTGTTGTTCTGCTCCGGATCGAGGACCTCAAGGAGTGCCGAACTCGGGTCGCCCCGGAAGTCCATGCCGATCTTGTCGACCTCGTCGAGCATGAAGACCGGATTGTTCGAGCCGGCCGTCTTGACGTTCTGGATGATCCGGCCGGGAAGCGCGCCGATATAGGTGCGGCGGTGGCCGCGGATCTCGGCCTCGTCGTGGATGCCGCCCAGGCTCATGCGCACGAACTTGCGGCCCATCGCTCGGGCGATGCTCCTACCGAGCGAGGTCTTGCCGACGCCGGGAGGTCCGACGAAGGCGAGGATCGGACTGCGCAGCGTCTCGGCCAGGCTTCGAACGGCCAGGTACTCGAGGATGCGGTCCTTGATCTTCTCCAGGCCGTAGTGGTCCTCGTCGAGGATGATGGCCGCGGCCTTGATGTCAAGGTTGTCCATCGTGGAGGTATTCCACGGCAGCGCGATCAGCCAGTCGACATACGTCCGGATGACACCGACCTCAGGCGAGGCCGACGGGATCCGGCTCATGCGGTCGACTTCCTTGAGCGCCCGAGCCTTGACATCTTCGGGCATTCCGGCGGCTTCGACCTTGTCGCGCAGTTCGTTGATCTCGGCCTGCTGCGGGTCGTCTTCGCCGAGCTCGCGCTGGATCGCCTTCAGCTGCTCGCGCAGGATGTACTCGCGCTGGGTCTTGTCCATCTCGGACTTGACCTCGGACTGGATCTTGCCCTTCAGCTCGAGGATCTCTATCTGGCGCGCCAGGAAGTTGGAGACGATCTTGAGCCGCTCCAGCACGTCCGTGGTCTCGAGGAGCTGCATCCGCTGCTCCGTGGAGAGGTCCGGGCTGTACGCGACCATGTCGGCCAGGAGGCCCGGCTCGCTGATGTTGCGGGCGGCCACCGCGGCTTCCGGCGGGACCGGCGCGCCGTTGGCGACGTACTGCTCGATCTGGGCCTGGACGGTCCGGATCAATGCCTGCATCTCGATGCCGTCCGGCGTCACGTCAGGCAGCTCTTCGACGCGCACGATGATGTACGGGCTGGTCTGGACGAAGTCGGTGACCCGCAACCGACCCTGGCCCTGAACGATTGCCCGGACGGTGCCGTCCTGCAGCTGCACGACCTGGGCGATCTTCGCGAGCGTTCCGACGGTGAATAGCTCCGTCGGGTCCTCGATCTCCTCGCGCTCGGCCTCTCGCTGAGTCACCAGCGCGATCGGGCCGTTCGCGGCCATGGCGGCGTTGAGCGCGGCAACGCTCTTGTCCCGCCCGACCTGGAGCGGCACGATCATCTCGGGGAAGATGACCGTCTCACGCAAGGCGACGAGGGGGAGTTCCCTGATGCCCGGCGCGTGGACCGGCTGCTCGTCGTTCTTGACTTCCTCGCTGTTCGGGACGAGCTCGTCGCCCTTTTCGGCCGGCCGGTCAGTCATTGGAATCTCCTGATCGAGTCGTGGTCACGCGAGTGGCCACTATACGTGTGATGGGCAGCGCGACCGGCTGGGCCGGCCGTTCGAACGGTGCGGCTGTCCGGCCATCCTCCGAGCCACCGAATCCATCTCCGTCGGGAGGGGTTTCGGCGGCGCGGCGTTCGGCTGTGTCGGTGGATTCACCCGATTGAGGCTGACGTGCAGCAGCCGCTGCGCCGGCCTCCCGGGCCTGGGCGTCGTCGAAGAGGGCTTCGAGGATTCGGGTCTGGAGTCTCTCTTCGAGTTCGAACAGGAGTTTCACGCCGGCGAGATTGACGCCCCTCTCTTGAGTCAGGCGCCGTATCCAGAGGATCCGCCGGATGTCGTTTTCGGAGTACAGGCGGATGTTCGTCGGCGTTCGGGCGGGCGCGAGCAGGCCCTCGTCTTCGTAGATCCGCAGGGTGCGCGGGTGGGCCTGGACCAGGCCGGCCGCGACGCTGATCACGAAACAGGGGCGTTCGGGATCTCGCTGGAAACGTCGATCGGACACCGTCGGCCTACTTCGTCCCGACCGAGGCCGGCTCCGGCCGGTGGCCGTTGCCGGAGGTGATCTTGATCTGCCGCGGCTTGACCTGCTCCGCCTTCGGGATGCGAAGGATGAGCACGCCGTCCTCGAACGTGGCCGTGGCCTTGTCGGCTTCGAGGCCGGCCGGCAGCGTCAACGTCCTGCTGAAGGAGCCGCGCTTGATCTCCTGCAACAGCGTGGAGCCCTCATCGTCCTGACGCGAGGACTTGGTCTCACCCGCGATCGTAAGGACGTTGCCTTCGACCGTGATGGCGACCTCCTCCGGCTTCAGTCCGGGCAGATTGGCTTCCACGACGAGGCTTTCGTCCGTGGCGTAGACATCGAGCGCGACGAGCTGATGCTCGCCCCAGCCCCACGTCCGCGGATGGACGAAGCTCTCCTCGAAGAGGCTGTCCATCGCCTGTCGCAGCGAAAGGAGGTCACCGAAAGGAGCCGCAGAGCGGCGAATTAGCGTCATCTTTGCACCTCCCAAACTGAGCGCGCGACCCAGTCGCGATCGGGTCCTGAGAATCTGGCGGCCCACGGCGGGCCTTGAACCGGCCGACCGAGCGACGCCAGCGGACCATAGAACCTTGACAATGGTGTTGTCAAGCCTGTTCCCTAGGGGAGAACCCTCAAACCTGGCAACGGTTGCGCACAGTGAGCCGAATACGGTCGCCTGGGACGAGGGTCCCTGGGTCGAAATCGCCCTTGCGGTCGCCTCGCCCGGATCGCAGACTTTAGGCGTGGTCGTCTGTGCGCTCGACCGTGGGCGCGCCTCGACCGAACGGGGGATCGGATGTCCAGCCGGACCGACAACCCGAATGCGGGCTCCGCGCTGGCCGACGAGACGGCCAGCTGGGTTTCGGCTGCCGGGCGTTTCGTGGCCGGCGCCCCACCGGCCCGGGCCTCGAAGCTGGACTTCACGTGGCGCAGCCTGAGCGAGGTCGACCTCCTCGTCGACGTGCTTGCCGCCGCCGAGGGTCCGATCGGACTCAAGACGCGGATGGAGCTGGCCGCCTACGTCGGCGAAGTGCTCGTCCGGCAGTTCGGTGGTCGCTGGGCGACGGGCGAGCACTTCGGTGAGGTGCTGCCCCCGGAGACGACAACGAAGCGGAGGGCGAAGGCGAAGGCGGAGCCTGCCCAGCCGACCCAGATGATCGAGAAACGGCTGACCGGGGGCCCGGCCCTCCAGCACCAGGTCTTCGAGCAGAGTCGGGCCTGGTCGGTCGAGAACGGCGTGGTCGGGTCGACATCGACTGTGGGCGGCCCGGCCGCGATGATGCGAATGGCGGCCGATGCGTTCGTGAAGTCGGCCGGCTCGAACGGGATGACCTGGCTCGACTATTCGCCGGAGAGCGCGATGCGCCTCGATGACCTGATCGACGAATGGTGGCCGGCGAGTCCATCCAAAGACACTTACGAGTCGCTGGTCCCGGCCCTGGGCGCATATCTCGGCGAGGCCCTCGTTCTCCAGACCGGGGCGCGCTGGATTCGCGATCCGAACGAGGGTTACGGCCTCGAGTTGAACGGGCAGGTCGTCTACCCAATGGTCGAGGTCTCGAGGCGGTTCGAGTTGGGACCGGAGCATTCCATAGCCCAGTTCTACCGCGAGGTCTCGATCGGCTGGCTCGCCACGGACGAGAAGGCCTCGGCCGCCGTCGAGGCCACGAAGACCAAGCGGGGCGGGATCTTCGGTCGCGGGCGGGGTTGATCGGCTGACAGGCGGCCCGGCGCTCGACCGTGATCGCCCGCCGATCGCCCTCGCTCCGCCGCCGGCGACCTGAGCGCGCCAAAATCGGTGCGAAACCGGCATGCGGCTGGGGTACGCTGCACACGCGACGCCGATCGCAGGGGAGTCAGAAAGGGGGGTCCGATGACCGAGGGGAATCCGCCCGCACCTGTATCCGAGTCTGAGCCCGGCACTCCGGGGCCGGGTGCGCCCGCGGCTGCGCCCGAAGCGCCTGCGACGTTCGCACCCGCACCCGCGCCTCCGCCTGCGCTTGCGCGGGGACCTCGCCCCGAGTGGCTGACGCCGCTGATCGTCATCGCGATCGCCATGATCGTGCTTACGGTCGTCTCGACGTCGGCCGTCCTGATGATCGGCGGATCTGCTGCGCCGACATACCCACCCGGCTACTGGCAGGGCTCGGCGCTCTCGAGCCCCTGGCCGATCGCCGTACAGTCCTACGGGGCGGGCGACGTATCGAAGTACGACGCGAGCACGCCTGAGAGCGCCTTCAAGAGCTACATCAACGCCATCTCGACGGGAGACCGAGCCTCGGCCGACCAGATGCTTTCCGCGCGGGCTCGATCTATCGGTGACAGTTCCTCTCTGATCGGGCCCACGATCGAAGGCTCGTATTCCTCGGTGACGATCGAGTCGTCCCGGGTGACTGGAGACACGGCCACTCTCAACGTCACGATCCATAGCTCGTTCGGCGACGGAGTGGGCACTCCCACGATGAGTAGGAGCGAGATCGTCGGGCTTGTCCGCGAAGGCGACACCTGGAAGATCGACACTGAGGAGGATTCCTGATGGCGACCGCGAAGAGGCTTTACCTCTACACCGTCTCGGCCATCGGGCTGGGTCTGATCCTCGCCGCCGGGACGACGCTGCTGAGGCTGGTTCTGGTTCGACTCGGAATTCACGCTGTCGACCCCTTCTCATCGGGCTTCTACGCCGTCGTCCCGGGGTACGGGAACCCGGATCGTGAGGCTCTGGCGGGCGCGATCGGCATGATGGTCGTCGGGCTCCCGCTGTGGCTCATCCACTGGGGTCTCGCCGAACGGATGGTCCGAGGTCATGGCCCCGATGCCGAAGCTGAACGCCACTCGATCCTTCGATCGATCTTCTTCGCCGTCGTCCTCGGGAGTCTCCTCGGCTACGCCGCGTCGAGTCTCGTCGACGCCCTGCGGGAGGGACTCTCTGCGCCGTTGGGCGCC
>JADGQJ010000058.1 GCA_017881885.1 Chloroflexota bacterium | reverse complement strand
TACGGCTGGTACACCTCGGCTGAAGAGAGAGGCTTGTCGCCGTCCCCGATACCCCCGGCGACGAGGACACGGCCGTCGGGCAGCCGAATGACTATCGGACCCGAACGCCCCACAGACATGGAGCCGGTTGGGCTGAAGGTACCGGTCTTCGGGCTGTACAGCTCGGCCGTTGCGAGATTCGCCACCTGGGTCCCGCCGCCGACGACGAGCACTCGCCCGTCGGACAGGAGCACGGCGGCGTGCAGAGACCGGGGCGATGCCATCGAACCCGTAAGGCTGAACTTGCCGGTCGCCGGGTCGTACAACTCGGCCGACGCGTATTCCGCGGGACCGGGTGACGAGGGGGTGAGCCGTTCCGACTGGCCATAGTCCCCGACGATCAGAACGCGGCCGTCAGAAAGCAGAGTGGTGGTCACGCTGTCACGCGCGGTGGCCATCGATCCGGTCGGGGTGAACTTGCCGGTCGCCGGGTCGTAGAGCTCAGCCGAGGTCAGGATCGATGCGAACAAGACCTTGTCCGAGGGCCCCAGGGTCGGGGCCGTAACGACGCCGGCCGGCAAGATGCGGCTGAGCGCGTAGCCTCCCGCGGTGAGGACTTTGCCGTTGGAAAGCAGGGTCGCGGATTGGAGCATCCGACTGTCTACCATCGCCCCTGTTGGGCTGAACTTACCGGTCGCGGGGTCGTACAACTCGGCCGACGCGAGGGCCACGGCGACACCGTCGCCCTCACCGCCCGCGATGAGGACCTGGCCGTTCGGAAGAAGCGTCGCGGACTGGCTCGCTCGGGCGAGGGTCATCGAGCCGGTCGGGCTGAACCTGCCGGTCGTGGGGTCGTAGATCTCGGCCGAAGCGAGGAGCCCGGTCGCGTCGGTGCCTCCGGCGAAGAGGACGCGGCCGTCGCGGAGCAGCGTGACCGTGTACCCGCTCCGCGTGGTCGACATCGAACCGGTGGGGCCGAATTTGCCGGTCGCCGGGTCGTACAACTCGGCCGACGCGAGCGGAGTCTGGGGATCGGACCAGCCTCCGGCGATGAGCACCTTCCCGTCCAACAGGCGAACGGCTGTGGCGCCTTGCCGGGGCGTCGTCATCGAGCCGGTCGGGGCGAACGTGCCCGAAGTTACGTTTGCCGCCGGGGAGTTGGTCTGACCCACCGCGGCCGGGCCCGGTTTGGACATCATGAGCGGCACACCGACTGCAGCCGCGGCGAGGATCAAGATGACCGCGACCCCGGCGAATCTCATGACGCCCGGGAAAGATGGGACCGCCGGAAACGACCTCCGTCCCGCACCGGCCCGATCCGGGAGGCGATCGAGCACGTCGCCCAGGGATGGCGGTTCGGCGGCTCCCGCGCCCACCAGATAGGAACGGATCTCGGAGTCGAGGTCTTGCTGGCTGATCTTGCGGCTCATCGCTCTACCTCCCAGCCGGCTCGGCTGAGTTCTGCCTTGATGCGCTGGTTGGCGGCGTGGAGCCGCCATTTCACGGTTCCGCCGGGCACACCGAGAACCCGAGCGATCTCATCGACCGCCAGGTCGTTCCAGTAGCGGAGCACGACGACGACGCGCTGCTCCGGGCCCAGGCAATCAAGCGCCCGTGCCACCCCGTCTCGGAGCAGCCCGCTTTCGAATGAATCCGCAGCCGGACGATCTTCTTCCCCAAGAGTCTCGATCTGGAGCACTCGCCGGTGCCGCAGATCGTTTCGGCAGACGTTGACGACTATGCGCATGAGCCACGGCCGGAAGCTACCGCGGTCGCGCAACGTGTCGAAGGATCCCCAGGCTCGCAGGATCGCCTCGTTCACGGCGTCTTCGGCGTCGCCTCGGTTGCCCAGGATCCGCGTTGCGAGCTGATACGACGCGCTCAGCTCGGCGGCGGTCAATCGCCCGAATGCCTCGCGCCTGTCTGCGTCGACCGAGCTCGCAACAGGCGACGTCTTCACGCCGCCGCTCTCGTCTATCACGGTAATCAAGTCTGGCACCCTCGCTTCGAACTCCGCACACCATTCCAGACACGCATGGGTGGCCTTTCGTTGGTTGTGGGACAGGGATGCGGAAGCGAGGCCCGCGGTCGGCACGGTCCGCAAGGGTTTTCCCTCCGTTTCTGACGGGTTCGCGCGATGCTACCGTCATGGTCATGAGACAGAGTCGCCGCAATCTGATCGCCGTTGTGCTCATCGCCTCGTCCGCAGTCCTTGGATCTGCGGCATGGTTGATCGGTCGGGTCGATCCTGGACTGACATATGGATTCGGATCCGATGCCCTAGGGCTTCGGACGCTCGTCCTCGCCACAGTGCGACAGGGCGGTCTCGCCTGGAACCAAGGTGCACGCCCAGGCGACGTAGTCCTCGACGCGGACGGGACGGAGACTGCGCCGGGCTACGACCCCAGTCAGGATTCCGCCGCCCAAACCCTGCCCCAGTCGAACCTGGATTTCGTGTCTCCCGTCGACCTGGCGAAGGCGCAGGCAAACCTTGCAAACCATGACCTTAACGATCCGGTTCGATCCGTATGGTTAGGTTGGGCTCCTAAGCGACTCGGCTCGAGCGGCGTCGCCCTCATCGCCGGCTTGCTGCTGTGCCTCATGGGTTTCCTCTGGAGCAGGCCGGTGATCGCTGTCTCTGCCATCCCGCTGTTCGTTCTGCCTGCCTATCTGACGCTCAATGCGGCGGCGATCGTGGCCGTCGGCGTCCTCGTCGCCGGGGGGATGCTCGTCGGCGCCGCCGCCCTCGCCGAATCGATCGAGCCGGCCAGGCTGCGTCGATGGGTGGTCCTCGCCGCGGCCGCGACCGCGGCCGTCGCTGCGATCGTGGGCGGCGCCGCGGCGTTCACAGGTGTTGAGCGCGGCTTCGGATCGGAGATGCGCTGGGTCCTGGCTTCGGCGACCGTGCTCGTACCCGGGCTCGTTGCCGCGCGATCCCTCGGCCGCCCGGCGGTCGCATCCCAGCTCGGCCGTACCGTCGGCTCGATCGAAGTTGGAGTCACGGCGACGCTGCCGGCGTTCGCGCTCTTGCCGCTGGCCGTGCTCTCGGACGGACCGGTTCTAGGCAACGTCCTGGTTCCGGTGGTGGCGTGGGTCGTGGTCGTGGTCGCCCTCCGAATGTTCGCGCTGCGCCCCATGGCAAACGTGGCCAGCCGGGCAAGCGCCGAGCGCGCCCTGGTGGTGGCCGACTCCGAGGCCGAACGCCGCCGCATCGCGGCCGACATCCACGACGATGTCGTCCAGGATCTGACCATGCTCGTCCACCGCCTTGATCGCGACGGGACGGCCGAGCCGGCCGCCGTCATACGACGCTCCATCGATCGATTGCGCGCCATCTGTGCTGATCTCCGGCTGCCGGTCCTGGACGACCTCGGCCTCGGGCCTGCAATCCACGCCCTTGTCGCCGAACTCGAGCCCCAGGTCGACGGCCAGATCCGGCTCGAACTGGCGGGCGAAGGCAGGCTCCCGCCCGACGTCGAGCTGGCCATCTTCCGAATCGCCCAGGAATCGCTCGCGAATGCGGTGAAGCACGGACGGCCGCCGATCGTCGTGCGCCTCGATGTGTCGCCCGGACGAGCCGAGCTGCGAGTCGACGACTCGGGAGCCGGTGTGCCGCCCGAAGCACTTGCCGGCGCTCCGCCGGAAGGACATATGGGATTGCTCAACATGACGCAGCGCGCCGAGGAGATCGGCGCCGCCCTCGAGATTGGCCCGCGGCCCGAAGGGGGAACTAGAGTCGGGCTGGTCTGGGTCGCAGCAAGTCCAGGGAGGCGGCCCGTTGCTCGCCGCGAGGCCGCAAACTGACGCGATGACAATCCGCGTCGGCATCATCGACGATCATCCGCTCGTACGAGACGGGATGACGGCGCTGCTTCGGGAATACGCCGGCTTGGAGGTCGTTGCTACCGCCGGGTCGCTCGACGCCGGTAGAGAATTGCTCGACGGGGACGGTGTGGACGTTGTGCTCCTCGACATCCGGCTCGGGAGCCAGACCGGACTCGAGCTTCTGAAGGGGGGCGGTGGGCGCGGGACTCGTCCGGCAGTCCTGGTGCTGACCGCATTCGGCCACTCTGAGTACGCCGCCGCGGCGGCACGATTGGGGGCTGCGGGTCTGGTTCTCAAGACCGCGCCCATCGATGAATTGGTGGCGGCGATACGAGTGGCAGCCCTCGGCGGCACGATCGGTGAGGCCGGCTCGAACGCGTGCGAACCGACCCTGACCGGGCGCGAGCAGGAGATCGTGCGCTGCGTCGTCGAGGGCCGGACCAACGACGAGATCGGCGTCGCGCTGTCTATCGCCACCAAGACGGTCGAGGGTCACCTTCGCCGGCTCTTCGAGAGGTTGGGCGTGGCCTCGCGGGCGGAGCTGGCCGCTCGGGCTGTCACCGAAGGCTGGTTGGACGTTCCGACCGTTCCTCGCCGTTCCCCGCACCGGCCTTGACCGGCTGCCGCGCCAGAGTTACAGAACGCATGGTCTAATACTCGTTCGCCGCCTATACTGGCCGTCTCGTGGCTGCCCCGACCGAGCCGCGCCCCGGGCGCGGCGATCCACTCGACCTCTTCAGCCCCGCAGTAGGGGAGTGGTTCCGCTCGGCCTTCGCGGCGCCGACACCGGCTCAGACCCAGGGTTGGGCCAGCATCGCGGCGGGCCGCCACACGCTGATCCACGCCCCAACAGGCAGCGGCAAGACCCTCGCCGCGTTCCTCTGGACACTCGATCGGCTGGCCCGCGAGCCGCGGCCGCGAACGTCGGCCACCCCCGGGTCCGTCCGCGTTCTCTACATCTCGCCGCTCAAGGCGCTGATTTACGACGTCGAGCGAAACCTGCGCGCGCCGCTGGCCGGCATCCGCCTCGCGTCCGAGCGGCTGGGCGAGCCGGCGCCCCAAATCGAGGTCGGCGTCCGGACCGGCGACACGCCGGCCGACGAACGGCGCCACCTCGTCCGAAACCCGCCCGACATCCTGATCACCACGCCCGAGTCGCTGTACCTGATCCTCACCAGCCAGGCGGCCGAGATCCTGCGCGGCGTGGAGCACGTCATCGTCGACGAGGTCCACGCTCTGGCGGGTACCAAGCGCGGCGCCCATCTCGCCCTCAGCCTGGAGCGGCTGGAGAAGCTGACTGCGCACCCGCCCCAGCGGATCGGACTGTCGGCGACGCAGCGTCCCGTGGAGACGACCGCCCGCTTCCTGGGTGGGATCGGGCCGGGCCGGGCAGGGGAGTCTCGCGACGTCTCGATCGTCGATGCCGGTTCGCGCAAGGTGCTCGAGCTCTCCGTCCGGGTACCTGTGGAGGACATGGGCAAGCTCGGCGAACCCTTGCCGCCCGAGGAGCAGCCGGCCGGACCGGCCGCCGGACCGGAGGCGCGCAGCAGCATCTGGCCGGCGATGCACCCGCGAATCCTCGAGCTGATCCGCGAGCACCACTCCACAATCGTGTTCGTCAACTCCCGGCGGCTGGCCGAGCGGCTTGCCAACAAACTCAATGAGCTGGCCGGCGAAGAGCTGGTTCGGGCGCACCACGGCTCTCTGGCACGCGAGCAGCGCGTCCAGATTGAGGAGGCGCTCAAGGCCGGACGCCTGCCGGCGATCGTCGCCACGAGCTCACTCGAGCTCGGCATCGACATGGGCGCGGTCGATCTCGTGATCCAGGTCGAGAGCCCGGCCAGCGTGGCCAGCGGCCTGCAGCGAGTGGGCCGGTCGGGGCACCGCGTCGGCGAGCCGAGCAAGGGCATCATCTTCCCCAAGTACCGCGGCGATCTCCTCGAATCCGCGGTCGTGGCGAGGCGCATGCACGAGGGCGCGATCGAAGAGACGAAGCTGCCGCGCAACCCGCTCGACGTGCTGGCCCAGCAGATCGTCGCGATGACTGTTCGCGAAGCGTGGACGGCCGACGAGCTGTTCGAGACGGTTCGACGCGCAGCGCCGTACGAGAGCCTCACCCGAGACGCGTTCGAGGCGGTGCTGGGGATGCTGGCCGGGGCATATCCGAGCGACGAGTTCGCCGAGTTGAAGGCGCGGGTTGTGTGGGACCGGGAGACGGGCCGGGTCGAGGGGCGGCGCGACGCGCGGACGGTGGCGATCACGAGCGGCGGCACGATCCCGGATCGCGGGCTCTACCCGGTCTTCATGGTGGGCGAGATGGGGACTCCCGGGCGGAGGGTCGGCGAGCTCGACGAGGAGATGGTTTACGAGAGCCGGGTCGGCGAGGTGATCGCGCTCGGGGCCACGAGCTGGCGGGTAGAGGAGATCAAACCCGATCGGGTGGTGGTATCCCCGGCGCCGGGCGTGCCCGGCAAGATCCCGTTCTGGCACGGCGACGGGCTGGGCCGGCCGATCGAACTCGGGCGGGCCCTCGGCGAGTTCGTCCGCGAGCTCGAAGGCGATCTGGCCGGCGGCGAGCGCGGGCGCGAAAGGGCGCGGCGGCGGCTGCTCGAACATCACGACCTGGACGAGCTTGCGGCCCAAAACGTCCTGAGCTACCTCGCCGAGGAGCGAGAGGTCGCAGGCCACCTCCCGACCGACCGGCGCATCGTCGTAGAGAGGTTTCGCGACGAGCTGGGCGACTGGCGAATCGTCGTTCTGACTCCATTCGGCGGGCGGATCCACGCGCCCTGGGCGATGGCCATCGAAGCACGTCTGGAGGAGCGGCTGGGCCAGGGCGTCCAGACGATCTGGTCGGACGACGGCATCGCGATCCGCCTGCCCGAGGGCGAGGTTGGCAGTGCGGGCAGTGCATGGGGGAGCGGCGGCGAGTCGATCCGCGAGTCGCTCTTCCCATCGGCCGAGGAGGTCGAGGATCTGGTCGTCGGACGGTTGGGCACTTCGGCGATGTTCGCGGCGCGTTTCCGAGAGAACGCCGCGCGAGCGTTGTTACTGCCGAGGCGCCGACCCGGCTCGAGAACGCCGCTCTGGCAGCAGCGGCAGCGTTCGGCGGGGCTTCTCGCGGTGGCCGGCCGGTACGGCTCGTTCCCGATCATCGTCGAGACATACCGCGAATGCCTGGCCGATCTGTTCGATCTGCCGGCCCTGCGCGATGTCCTCGGCGGAGTGGCCCGACGCGAGATCGAAGTCCGTGAAGTGGAGACGGTCGCTGCTTCGCCCTTCGCCGGCTCGCTCCTCTTCGACTATCTGGCCGCCTACATGTACGAGGGCGATGCGCCGCTCGCGGAACGGCGTGCCGGCGCGCTGGCCCTGGATCGCGAGCTGCTGCGCGAGCTTCTCGGCCAGGAAGAGCTGCGCGACCTGATCGACCCCGCGGCGCTGGCCGACCTGGAGCTAGCCCTCCAGGCGCTGATCCCGGAGCGCGCCGCGCGCACCGTGGACGCGCTGCACGATCTCCTGCGACGGCTGGGCGACCTGTCGGCAGAGGAAGCGGCCGCGCGGATCGTGGAGCCGCCCGCCGCCGGAGAGTGGCTGCGGGCGCTGGAAGGATCGCGCCGCGCAATCTCGCTTCGGATCGCCGGCGAAGACCGCTGGATCGCCATCGAGGACGCCGCCCGCTACCGCGACGCGTTCGGCGTGGCGTTGCCGGTGGGAGTCCCTGCGGCTTTCCTGGCGCCGGTCGAGGACGCGCTGGGTGGCCTGGTCTCGCGCTGGGCTCGCGCGCACGGCCCGTTCCACGCCGGCGAACCGGCGCTGCGGTGGGACGTCCCGGCGGCGCGGATCGAGGAGGCGCTGGAGAAGCTCCTCGAAGCGGGCACGATCCTGCGCGGCGAATTTCGCCCGGGCGGAACGCAGCGCGAATGGTGCGACCCGGAGGTTCTGCGCCAGCTGCGCCGCCGTTCTCTGGCCCGGCTGCGCCGTGAGGTTGAGCCGGTCGAGCAAGTCGTCCTGGCCCGGTTCCTGCCGGCGTGGCAGGGAGTGCGGCCGGTCGCCGGAGTCGGGTCGGCCCAGGGAGAGCCCGCCGCGCGTCCACTGTCGCCGCCCCGGAGCGAGGTCGCGCTCGAGCGGTTGGCGGAAGTGGTCGATCAGCTGGCCGGCGTTCCGATCCCGGCGTCGGTCCTGGAGCGCGACGTCCTGCCGGCGCGGATCCCCGGCTATCAGCCGCGGCTCCTGGACGAGCTCGGGGCGCTGGGCGAGGTGGCGTGGGCCGGGCGGGGGAGTCTCGGCCGCGACGACGGGCGTATCGTCCTCTACCGGCCCGGCCGCGAGGCTCTGCGCAATACGGCCGCAGGAGACTCCGCGCCGCCCGGCGGTGAGATCCACGAACGGCTGCGCGAGAGGCTCCGCCTGCGGGGAGCGTCGTTCTATCGCGACCTGGCGTCCGCGGCCGGACCGGTGGCGGAGCGCGAAATCCTCGACGCGTTGTGGGATCTGGTCTGGGCCGGCGAACTGACCAACGACACATTCGCTCCGCTGCGCGCGCTGCGCTGGCGTCGCCCGACGGGGGAGCACCGGCCGCGGCCCGGACGGCTGCAAATGGGTCCGCCGGAGGCGTCGGGCCGGTGGTCGCTGGTGGAACCGGGCGGCGCCGGAACCGGCCCCGAGAAGAGCGGCGGCGCCACCGGCGCCCCGTCGGCGCCGAGCGCCACGAGCGCCACGCAACGGCTCCACTCTCTGTCCATGGCGCTGCTCGAGCGCCACGGCGTGCTTACGCGTGAGGCGGTCGCCGCGGAAGAGGTCGCCGGCGGCTTCAGCGCCTTGTACCCGGTCCTGCGGGCAATGGAAGAATCGGGGCGCATCCGGCGCGGCTACTTCGTGGACGGGCTCGGGGCCGCCCAGTTCGCGCTGCCCGGGGCGGTAGATCGATTGCGCTCGATGCGCGAGCCGGCCGACGACCGCAGCTCGGGCTCCGGCTCCGACGCCGGCCCGGTGGTCCACCTCATGGCCGCGGCCGATCCCGGTAACGCCTACGGCGCCGCGCTCGCCTGGCCCCGCCGCGGCGACGCGGACAGGCAGCCTCTCTCGCGGGCGGCCGGCGCGTACGTCGTCCTGGTCGACGGGGCCGCGGTGCTGTATGTGGACCGCGGCGGGCACTCGCTGCGCAGTTTGCCGGCCGCCGACGACGGGGAGACGGCACGCCCGGCTCTGGCCGCACTGCGCGAGCTGGTCGATGGCGGCCGCTTCCGCGAGCTCGTGGTCACGCGTGTCGACGGGGAGCCGGTCGCCTCGTCGCCATGGCGGTCCATGCTGGAAGAGGCAGGCTTCGTGGCGGGGTATCGTGGCTTCGTGCTTCGTCCCTCGGTTCGGAGTGTCGTGGCGGCGGGCCGGGGCTTGCCTCCCGCGACCGCGGCCGCCGACAACTACTGGCGCCGCCAATCCGGAACCCGCGGCTCGGGGCGGCACGGCTAGCGCACCACTGGAGGAGCGGCATGAGCGCGATCGTCGTCGAAAGCTCCCCGGTCGACGGCGGCTGGGTCGCCTGCGTCACCGTCACGGATCACGGCGCGAGCCGCGAGTTCGAGGTCGGCGTGACCACGGCCGAGCTGGCCCATTTCGCGCCCGCCGCGGTCGATCCTACGCAACTGGTCAGGCGCTCGTTCGAATTCCTGCTGGCGCGCGAGCCCAAAGAGTCGATTCTGAGCTCGTTCGGGCTCTCGACGATCGTCCGCTACTACCCCGAGTACGAACACGAGATTCGACGCCGGGTCTAGCTGCGCCGCTCCGCGACCCCGCGCTCCTCAGTGCTGCCCACGTGCTGGCCCACGAAGATGTCGACCACCAGCGGGTCCCACTGCTCCCCACGGCCGTCGTCGAGCCGCTGCAGGGCCTCCTCGACCCGCAGGGCCAACCGGTAGGGCCGGTCCGTTGTCATGGCATCGAAGGAATCCGCGACCGCAACGATCCGCGCGGCGAGCGGTATTTCCTCTCCACGAAGCCCATACGGGTATCCCGTTCCGTCGAACCGTTCGTGGTGGTGGAGGACCGTCAACTCCGGACCGTCGAACGCTCGCAGGGGCCGGACGATTTCCGCGCCTGCCTCCGGGTGGCGCTTGACCAGTGTGTACTCGGCGCGGTCCAGGCCGGCGGGCTTGTGGAGGACTCGGTCGGGAACGGCGATCTTGCCGAGGTCGTGAAGCAGGCCGCCGAGGCGGACGCTCTCCATCTCGCGATCCGTCATGCCCATCCTGCGGGCGACTTCGACCGACCCATCGGCCACTCGGTAGAGGTGCTTCTCGGTGTAGTGATCGCGGGCTTCAACCGTGCGAGACAGAGCGACGAGCACCGCTTCGTCGCTGACGAGGTGGTCGGTCATGCGTTTGGTCCGGAGCAGCGACCGGACCCGAATCAGCAGCTCCTCGACATCGAAAGGCTTGGCCACGAACTCGTCCGAGCCGGCCTCCAGGGCGCGAAGCCGCTCCTCGCGGTCGATCCGGTCGGTGATGTGGATGACCGGCGTAAGGCGGGTGAGGGGGTCGTTCTTGATTGCGCGGCAGAGTTCGACGCCGCCCGGGTCGGTCATGGCGATGTCCAGGATGAAGAGATCTGGCCGTTCCAACTCTCCTCGGGCAACCGCTTGCCGCCCCGTGGACGCCTCGACCACGCGATACCCGGCCCCGACCAGGACACGTCTTAGCAGGTCGCGAACGGCCGCCTCGTCGTCGGCGACGAGGATGGTGGCGGGCCAGCTCGCATGCAGCTGAACTAGGGGAGACACTGCATCAGGGTATGGCCCAGCCGCGGTCCCGAGTCGGCGGGTTGAGTCAGGCGCAACGAAAGCCCCACAGCGGTCAAGCTCCGCGCAGGCCAAGGAAGCTTCGGACGCGCGACGCCGTCACCCGTCGCAGAGTGCTTGCCGTTCGTTCCGGGCTGCGTCGCCAGTGAAGTCGCCAGACGGCCACGGCCGCGCCGGCGGTCCGCGCAATGCCCGGCCATTCCGACGGCATTAGCCAGCGGAAGGCATCCGGGTGCGCGTAGGCCCATGGCACGAGTGCCCAGGCAAAGACGAAGTAGTCGATACGGGCAGGCCGGGGGAACCCGAAGAGAACGTTCAGCTGGACGAGCGTCGCGGGCAGCGTCAGCGCAGTCAGAACGATTGCGAGTACGAACCAGACGATTCCCCAGAGCCGGCCGCGGGGCGAGAGTATCGGCCAGAAGACGGCCGGCAGCCACTTGAGGGTAGTGGCGATCATCCACAGCAGGCCGGCCAGCCTTGGACCGGCGAATTGAGCGCCGAAGAGCAGAAGCGCCAGCGGCAGGTTGATGTTGCCGGTGTCCAGATTGGCCGCGATAGGGAAGGCGAGCAGGATGAACAGCACCGCGGTCGTCATCGGCCGTCGCTTGTACGCCCAATGCGCCGTCCAGAGCAGGGCAACCACCGTCGTTCCGCGCCAGAAGAACCAGGCGACGTCCCAGGGCAGGAACGACCAGGGCACGAAGATCGGCAACATCCAGGGCGTGTAGACGTATGGCATGAACGGCCCCGTCGGGTGATAAGGATCGCCGCCGCCTACCCACAACCTGCCGGCGGCCCAGTACGCCCGAGCGTCTGCCCCTGCCGCTTCGCCGCGCGCTATCAGGCCCGCCAGGATCAGGCCCGCAGCGAATCCGACCAGGAATACGAGCACGATCCGGCGCGGATCCCGCAGGCGCGCGATCTCCAGGCGGACGGCTCGGCGGAAGACTCCCGCCCGGCGGAGTGTCGGCCCGCCTATGAGGCCGCTGCGTCCGGGAGTGCCAAACACCCGATCCGAGATGCTGGCGAGGCCACGTCTCGAGGAGTCATCCGTCTGTTTGCGAGGGGCGCGGTCGCTCACGACCTTGCTCCCGTCATCGGAGGGTTCTTGGCGGGGCCGTGCGGCGCGAACCGTCCCGCCGAGTTGGATGCGGGGAGGGACGGCGGTACAGCGGCCTTATCCAAGAGGCCTCCTCCAAAATGCGTGGCTCGATGATGCGGGCCTGAGGACATCGGCGCAAGCGGAACGGAGTGCGTGTAGCACCGATTGGGCGGCGAGGCCACGCCGTGGAGCCGGACGGGAGCGCGGGAGCCAGGCGCAGGCTGGCCACCAAATCGAACCGGTGGCCCGGGGCGATTGTGAGCGCGGCGAGCCACCGGTAAGCCGGAGTATAGACCCGGTCCTCCCTCGAACCGGCCGCACCACCCGTCGGAATCGACCGGCCCGCGCCCGTCTGTGCACGCGCTCGCGCTCTCCCACAACGCGCCTATGCCGTCGCCGTTAGGCTAGCGGCCTATGAATCGCTCGATCGGGTCCATGCTCCTGGCGACCTTCGTGCTGCGCGTCAGCACAGCGGTTACGGGCGGCATGCTCGTCTATCTCGTGGACGACCTGACCAGGAACAACGGCACCGGACCGGGCGCACTGTCCCTGCTCACAGGCGGGTTCTACACGACGGAACTGACCGGGGCGATCGTCTTCGGCGTCCTGGCAGATCGATACGGTCGCAAGGTCATCATGCTCCTCGGCCCGCTCTTCGGATCGGTCGCGGTCTTCATGACCGGCCTGACGACGATGATGCCCGTCCTCTTCGTAACCCGATTGCTCGAGGGCAGCTCCACCGCCGCCTCTGTCCCGTCGACCCTGGGCTTCATCGCTGCCGAGACTGCCCACGACCAGCGGTTGCGCGGCCGCGTGGTGTCGCTCTTCGAGCTGGTCTCTCTCGGTGGCATGCTCGCGGTCGGCCCGGCCCTGGCCGGCCGGTTGTGGGACCACTTCGGCCGGCCCGCCTTCTTCCTCAACTGCGTGTTCTATCTCCTGGCTCTCGGCCTCTATGCCTACGGCGTGTCGGAGGTACCGAGGGAACGGTCCGACGAATTGGCGCCGCGATCCGCGGGTACGCCACGGATCGGGTTCGGTCGCTACTGGCGGCTTGCGACCAGCCGCAGCATTCTCCTGTTCGCCCCCACCTGGCTGGCCATCAATGCCATCCTCGGGCTGTGGGCGTTGCAGGCGCCCCTTCTCCTCAAGGGCAACATCCACGATTCGAGCCAGTTCCTCATGAAGGGAATCTCGGCCACGTCGATCGGCGACGGCTCGGCCGCCCTGGCGGTCGTCTTCGGGCTCGGGCTGCTTTTCTGGGGAGCGGTCTATGCCCGCTTCCGGCGGACGACGATGCTACTCGTGGGCGTCGGCGCATTCGTCGTCATGGCCGTCGACGTGCTGGCGATCAACCACCTCGGCGGCCAATCCGAGGTCCTCTTGATCGCATTGGGCGGTGTTGCCGTTGCCTCTCTGTTCGTAATGTCGGGCGCCACCCCGGCCGCCCTGGGGTTGCTCGCAGATGTGAGTGAGGGTTTCGAGGAAGACCGGAGCGCGATCATGGGCCTGTACTCCGTTTTCCTGGGCCTGGGCCAGGTGCTGGGCGCCGTCCTCGGGGGCATCTTCGCAACCTGGCGAGGCATCGACGGGCTGCTCATGGCAACGGCCATCCTGCTCGTCATCGGTCTGGTGGCGCTTACGAACCTGCGCCGGCATGACGTCGCCGGATTGCGCGGCGATGCAAAGGACGGGCCGGTCATCGCTTCGATCGGTTCTCTGCACGATACGCTTGACGGCGCCGCCGGACGCGGAGCCGGACCCTCAGGGGCAAAGTGAAGGAAGATCGATGACCGTAACCATCGTCACCGATTCCGGTTCGGACCTCACACCGACCCAGCTGGCCGAAGGCAAGATCCGCCAGGTTCCACTCAGCATCTCCCTCGGCGATCGAAGCTACATGTCGCCCGATGAGCTCACGCCCGAGGAGTTCTGGCGCGAATTGCTCGTACCGGGCTGCCCGTTTCCGCATACGGCAGCCCCGAGCGCCGGACAGTTCAAGCAAGCCTTCGAGGATGCCTTGGCCGCCGGCACCGATCGCGTCGTTTGCGTCTGCCTCGGCGGCAAGTTTTCCGCCACGTTTGGGAGCGCCCAGATCGCGAAGGAGATGCTGCCGGGCCGACCGATCGACCTCGTCGACTCGCACTCAGCCTCCCTCGCAACCGGCGCCCTCGCGATGCGTGGCGCGCGACTCGCAGCCGAGGGCTCTTCGGCAGCCGACATCGTCGAGCAGCTCGAAAGGGTCCGCGACAGGACAACCTTGTTCGTGGTCCTCGAGACTCTCGAGTACCTACGCAAGGGTGGCCGGATCAGCCACGCCCGGGCCGCGCTCGGCGGACTCCTT
>JADGQJ010000057.1 GCA_017881885.1 Chloroflexota bacterium | reverse complement strand
GGATTGACGATATAGAGGTGCTGGGTAGCGCCGTTGGCGGAGTGGAGCGGCTCGTTGTCCGCCGACAGCTTGGCCAGCGCGCGCTCAAGCCCGTGCGGGTTGCGAGTCAGCTCCACCGACGACGCGTCGGCGAGGTATTCGCGCTGGCGGCTCACGGCCATCTGCACCAGAGCGGTGAAGAACGGCGCGAGGATGGCCAGGATGACCCCGATCACGAGCATGATCGCCCCGAAGCCGCCGCCGCCGCTGTTGTTGTTGTCGCGGCTGCGACCGCCCCCAAACCAGAACGTGTAACGCAGGAACAGCTGTGCCAGGAGGGCGATGCTGCCCAACATGACGCCGACGATCAGGGTGAACCGGATGTCGTAGTTGCGGACGTGCGACATCTCGTGACCGATGACGCCCTGCAACTCCTCCCGATCGAGCTTCTGGAGCAGCCCGGTCGTGATCGCCACAGATGCGTGTTGCGGATCGCGGCCGGTTGCGAAGGCGTTGGGCGAGGGGTCGTCGATGATGTACACCTTGGGCATCGGCACCCCGGCGGCGACCGCCAGCTCGTTGACGACGTTGAACAGCTCCGGAGCCTGTTGCGGTCCGACCTCCGTGGCGTGGGAGCTCGCAAGCACGAGCTTGTCGCCGCCGAAGTAGGAGCCGAGCGCGCTCAAGATGCCGATCGCGACGGCAATTGCCAGGGCGCCGATCCCGTAGGCGACCTCGTTGCCGGTGCCCAAACCCACGACGTAGCCGATCAGGTAGCCGAAGCCGGCCAGGACGACAACGACGAGTAGGGCGAGCAGGAAAGAGTTCCGGCGGTTTGCCGACTCTTCCGAGTAAAACGTGGCCACGGGTATGCAACCTCAGAGGGGCGTGGTCGCGCCGCGGCTGGCAGCGCGACCGAAACACCTATCCCAGACTAACGACGGGGACCTCGGCGGCTTCGGGCTCGGCCGTGAAGAACTCACGCTTGGTGAAGCCCATCGGCCCGGCAATGAGGACGTTCGGGAAGACCTGCAGCGAGTTGTTGTAGTCGAGGACGCTGGCGTTGTAATGCTGCCGCGCGAACGAGATCTGATTCTCGGTCGTGGTCAGCTGCTCCTGGAGAGCGAGGACGTTCTCGTTGGCCTTCAGCTGCGGGTAGTTCTCGACTACCGCGAAGAGCGAGCGGAGGGCACCGGTCAGCACATTCTCGGCCCCGGCCTGAGCGGCCGGCCCCTGAGAGCCGGCGGCGATCGCGCCTGCGCGCGCCTCGGTGACCTGCGTCAGGACGCCCTTCTCGAAGTCCATGTAGCCCTTGACCGCGTTGACCAGATTGGGGATCAGGTCGTGGCGGCGCTTGAGCTGGACCTGGATCTGGGCGTTGGCCTCGTCGATGCGATTGCGCTTCGTAACGAGACCGTTGTAGATGAGGACCAGAA
Source organism: Chloroflexota bacterium (assembly GCA_017881885.1). Classification (GTDB taxonomy): domain Bacteria; phylum Chloroflexota; class Limnocylindria; order Limnocylindrales; family CSP1-4; genus Fen-1039. Next base: position 12,715 of record JADGQJ010000057.1, on the reverse strand, counting down.
CCAGGACGAGTACTACGAGTACTCCGATGATGATGAGCGGGACCATGTCCCTCCTCCGATCGAGATGGACCGCACAGGAGCGTGCGGGGTGAGTCTAGCAGCCGGCTAACGGCGCAACGTCTGAAGCTCCACGACGGAGGCGGACGCGGCGCTGCCGCCTTTGTTGGTTACGCTCATTCGACTCGCCGAGCCGGCCGAAGGTTCGGTCGTGTCGCCGCGGTCGTCGTCGGCCTCAAGGCCGCCACGACTCAGCCGAGGTGAGCGCCTTGGCAGCGGCCGCGCACGCGGAACATCCTTCGAAGGGAGTGGTGGGCGGTGCAGGATTCGAACCTGCGACATCCTCGGTGTAAACGAGGCGCTCTAACCGCTGAGCTAACCGCCCGGAAGGCCGCCGGGGGCCGCGCAGGCCGCCTGGCGGCCGGAGGTCAGAAAGTAGGTGGTGCCCAGGCCGGGACTTGAACCCGGATGGATTGCTCCATACGCCCCTCAAACGTACGCGTATACCAATTCCGCCACCTGGGCACGAGTGCTGCGCGACGCCTCCGCGACGCCTGAAGGTTTCCTGGTGCCGAGGAGGGGATTTGAACCCCTACACCCTTGCGGGCACCGGCTCCTGAAGCCGGCGCGTCTGCCATTCCGCCACCTCGGCGCACACAGCAGCGGGGCTACCCGTCGCTGGCGAGGCGCCAGTCTAGCACATCCCAGAAGCGACCTGAGGGATCCGCAATCTCGTTTGTGGAGACCCCCTGAACGCGCCCGGCGATCACGAATTGGTAGTCGGCGAAGCATATCGGCAGCATGAGAACGTTGGTCGAAAGGTACCTTTCCAGCGCCGTTACGGCGGTCTGGCGGGCGTCCGGGTTGGACGTGGTCCGCACGGAGGTCAGTAGGCCGTCGAGCGTCGTATCCGAGACGCCCGACAGGTTGGAGCCTGCCGGCGCCACCTGGCTCGATAGGAAGAGCGGGCTGACATCCGGGTCGAGTCCGAGCTGGTAATCGACCACCGCCGCATCGAAGTCGCCGCTCGACAGATGCTGCGCATAGTCGGCCGAACCATAGGCTTGCAGAGTGACTTCGATGCCGAGAGCGCGCCACTGGGCGGCGACCTGGCCGGCGATCCGATACGCGATCGGGTTTGTCGCTTCGTTCAGGGTCATCAGCTTGATGGCGTAGTGGCTCTTCCCGTTGGGAATCGTCCAGCCCGATTGGTCCCGGACCCAGCCGGCCGCCACAAGGCCCGCCGCCGCATCCGATGCGTTGAACGCGGTGGTGGAGACGGCAGCCCGATCGTATGCCGCCGCCCAGCTCGGGAGCGGGACATCTGCGACGGTCCCGCGGCCGAACAACACGGTCTTGAGGATCGAGGACCGATCGATCCCCGCGAGCAGCCCTCGGCGAGCCTGCGGGCTCGCAAACTCGGGATGCGAAGCTCGCTGATTGAGCACGACCGAGTACAGGCTCGCCAGCGGATATCGCATGACTCGCGCGCCGGCGCGGGATCCCGCTTTGTCCGTTGATTCGGGGGCGAGGCCGCCGATCGAATCGGAGTTGCCGGCCCGGAAGCTCGCGAGCGCCGCAGCCTGGTCGTTGAAGAAGAGGAGATCGATGTTCTCAATGTTGCCTTGCGAGCCCGGCGAAGCGGCTACGCTCTCTGTGGCGGCACCGCCGGTGGCGGAAGCAGTGGCGCCGGCCGTGGAGCCGGCATCGGTGGCGTCGACGACGGCCCCCGACCCACCGGCCGAGGGGCCGCTGCCAACGGGCGCCAGCAAAGCGTGGGAGTCGTCCAGCTCGGTGATGCGATACGGCCCATCGCCGATCGGTCGGGCGCTGAAGTCCGAATCCGCGAGGTCGGCCACGGCGGTGTCGCCGAGCGCGTGCTCCGGCAGGATCGGGAGCAAGGCTTGCCGAAGGAAGCCGCCGAGAGGAGTGGTCAGGGTAAAGCGCACCACAGTCGCGCTCACAGCAGTGGCCTTGATCCCCTGCCAGGTCGCCCCGAGTGGACCGTTGTAGTCGGGGTCCTGAGTGAGACCTACGGTGTACACGACGTCGGTGGCGGTGACGGGCTGGCCGTCCTCCCAACGCGCGTCGGTTCGCAGCGTGAATGTGTATGTCAGGCCGTCGGCCGACGCCGCCCACGAGCGCGCCAGATCCGGCAGGAGCGTCCCGTTCGGGCCGGCGCTCATGAGGCCGCGGAACAGGAGCGCGACGAGGTCGCGGTCGGCTTGCGTGCGCGCCGTCAACGGGTTGATGGAACTCGGGTGCCCGACCACCGCCTCGCGGTACGTCAGTCCGGGGGGCGGAGTGATGAAGATCGGCGTGGGCTGAGGCGATTGCGCGTCGTCGGTGGCGAACATGGCAGCGCCGACGATCGCGAGCATCAGGACCAGGGCGGCGACGGCAAGCTGGTCACGACGTTTCATGGGGTCGGGACTGTTCTCCGCCTGGTCCGTGGGCTCATGGCCCAGATCAGTGCGGCAGGATGAAGCTCGCCTCGGAGAAGACGCAGAACAGGATGGCCAGCAGGATCGTGAACTGCCACAGGCGCCGCTCGACGCCGCGCCGGCTGCGGTACACAGATGAGTCGCCGCCGAAGGTGGCGGACAGCCCGGAGCCGCGCGCCTGGAACAGGATGGCGAGCATCAGCATGATGCCGACCAGATCTTGGCCTATGGCCAGAGGTGGGTTCACGGTCTACTGCAACCTCTATGTGGCTTCGCCTGAGAGCGCAACCGGCGCATGGTAGCACACGAGGGCGGCCTCCCGGCTGGACGGGCCGGAAGGCCTTGAGCGCTACGGAAACTCGGTTCAGCCCTTCGGAACGAGCAGGGAGTGGCCCGTCACCTCGGGCCATGGGTTCAGGCCGCCGATCTCGAGGAGCGTCGGGGTGACGTCCGCGAGCCGCCCGTCTTCGAGGCGCCGGCCATCCATGTAACGGCCGATCCCCAGGAACGGGACGGGGTTCAGAGAGTGCTTCGTGACCGGGTTGCCGGCCTCGTCCTTCATCTCGTCGGCATTGCCGTGGTCCGCGGTGACGAACATGACTGCGCCCGGCGCAGCTGGGTCGCCGGCATCGACCGCCAGAATTGCGTCTGCCACGCGTCCGAGGCACACGTCAACGGTCTCGCAAGCCTTGACCGTGGCGTCCCAGACGCCGGTGTGGCCGACCATGTCCGGGTTCGCGAAGTTGGCGACGATGAGGTCGTATTTGCCGCCGGCGATGGCGGCCACCAACGCGTCGCAGACGCCCTCGGCTGCCATGCTCGGCTGCAGATCGTAGGTCGCGATCTTGAGGCTGGGCACTAGCTTGCGATCCTCGCCCGGCCACGGCTCCTCGCGACCGCCGTTGAAGAAGTAGGTCACGTGGGCGTACTTCTCCGTTTCGGCCACGTGGAACTGTGTCCAGCCCGCCTTTGAGACGGCCTCAGCGAGCGAAGGAACGACTTCGGGGCCGAAGACGACCTTGACCGGGAGATCGGCCTCGTAGGCCGTCATGGTGGCATACAGGATGCCCTTGGGCGCCGGCCCCGCAGCGTTTCGGTCGAAGCCCGAGAAGTCGGCGTCGGCGAGGGCATGGGACAGCTGGCGGGCGCGGTCGGCGCGGAAGTTGCAGTGGAGCACGGCGTCGCCATCGGCGATGGCTCCGTGGTCGACGCCGTCGATCACGGTCGGGATGATGAACTCGTCGTTCTCCCCGCGCGCGTACCCCGCCTCGACGGCCGCGACGGCCGACGGGGCGTGGAAGTCGGCCGCGGCGTGGACGATCGCGTTGTAACCCTTGCCGGTCCGCTCCCAGCGCTTGTCGCGGTCCATGGCGTAGTAGCGGCCGCCGATCGTGGCGATCTTCGCGTTCGGGTGAACTGCGGCGAGACGCTTCTCCAGGTCCGGCACGAACTCGATCGCCGATCGCGGCGGAGTGTCGCGGCCGTCGAGGAGCCCGTGGACGCGGACGCGGGCGACACCCTGGCGAGCGGCGAGTTCGGCCACTGCGACAAGTTGACCGTCCTCGGCGTGAACGCCGCCGGGGCCGACCAGGCTGATCAGATGGAGTGTGTGGTCGGCCTCTTTCGCCCGCGCACACAGCTCAAGTAGAACCGGACGGCTGAAGAAGGAACCTGTCGAGATGGCCTTGTCGATCCTCGGCAGGTCCTGCAGCACCGGCTGGCCGGTGCCCAGGTTGAGGTGCCCGACCTCCGAATTGCCCATCTGGCCCTCGGGCAGACCGACGAACTCTTCCGACGCCTCGAGGGCACTGTGGGGCCAGCGCTCGAGGAAGGCTCGCCAGTTGGGCATGCGGGCCGCCTCGATGGCGTCGATAGCCGGTTCGTGACCGATGCCGAAACCGTCTAGAACTACGAGAACGATCGGCCGGGGACGCTTCGAGCCGCCGGTGTTTGCAGCCGTCATGCCGGCTTGCCCTCCGCCGCGGCGCGGGCCTTCGCCGTGACGGCGGCGCGGGCGACCATGCCGGCCATCTCGTCGGGCTTGAGCGACGCGCCGCCCACCAGGCCGCCGTCGATCGAATGCTCGGCCAGGAACTCGCCGATGTTCGCGCTGGTCACGCTGCCGCCGTACAGGACCGGAACGCTCTCGGCGTTGTGGCCCCAACCGAGGTCGGCGGCGAGAGTCGCGCGGATCGCCTCGGCCATTGCGGCCGCGTCGGCGCTCGATGCGGTTCGGCCGGTGCCGATCGCCCAGACGGGTTCGTAGGCGATGACGAAGCCGGCGTTGAGGAGCGCTTCCACGTCCTTGCCCACGAGGGCGCCGCGGAGTTGAGTCGCCACGACCTCGACGGCGCGACCGGCCTCACGCTCGGCGAGCACCTCGCCCACGCACAGGATTGGGCGCAGACCGGCGCTGATGGCCCGAGCCAGCTTCTTGCCGATCAGCTCGTCGTCTTCGAACTCATCGCGGCGGCGCTCGGAGTGGCCCAGGATGACCCACGTGGCCAATCCGGCCAGCATGGATGCGGAGATCTCGCCGGTGTAGGCGCCGCCCTGCTCGTGATGGACGTTCTGGGCGCCGACGGCGACGTTCTTGCCGGCCAGCGCGTCCCGTACCGCGGCCAGGCAGATGTAGGGCGGGCAGATGACTCGGACGACCCCCGGCTCCTCGGTCCGGGCGGCAATTGTGGCGGCCAGCTCTCCAGCGTCCGCAGGGGTGGTGTTCATCTTCCAGTTGGCGGCAATAATCACAGGTCTCATGCCGCCAATGATGACAGAGCCGGGCGGTCCGCCGGAGGGACAGTCGGCCCCTCGGTCGGCGACCGACGGGCCCCCTCGGGGTGTCAGTCGGCCCCGAATCGAGACCGCCGGCGCTTCCCTACCCCATCGTCGGCGTGCAGGGCCAGCCATTCGATGCGGTCCAGGGCGCGCTGCACCGTAGAGCGGTGCATCTGCAGCCGCTCGGCCAGGTCGGTGAAGGTGGCCTCGGGAACCTCGCGCCGGGTATCGGCCACGAGCCGCACCAGGTTCGACTGCTTCGCCAACCGGCCGTCGGCTTCGACGACGTCGATCGCTTCGAGCTGGCGCGCGGCGGCGGCCACGGCGCGCTGGAGATTCGCCGATTCGGCGTTGATGACGCGGTTCAGGTCGCCCCGTACCGAGCGCGAGACCGCTCGAACCTCCAGCTCAAGCAGAGCCGCGCCCGAGCCGACCATCCGCAAGAACGTGCCGACCGTCTCGGCGCTCTTCCAAGTGACGACGCCCCGGCCGCGCCGCAGCCGCCACGAGGCCGGCAAGCCGAGGTCATCCAATCGACGCGCCAGCACCTCGGCCTCTTCGGGACCCACGACGAACTCGAGGTGGGTCCGCCCCGACGCCAGACTCAGCGAACCGTGTGCCAGAAAGCGGCCGCGAAGGTAGGCGAACCGGCAATGTTCCGCGGAGCCGGCCCAGTCGAACGACTCGTCGATGGGCGCCGCGCCGTTGGCCGCTTCGGTCGCAGCCTCGCTTTCGGCTTTGTTCCGCCGCAGGCGCAACTCGAGCCGGGCAATGGAGCGGCGCCGAGGCTCGAAGGCCCCCACCAGTCCGAATCTCTCGGCCTGCCGGCAGCACCGCCTCGGAGGATCGATCGCCGCGAGCTCGGCCCGCAAACCCTGCGCCAGGTCGCGCTCGGCCGTTGTCAAACCGCTGCCCTTCGATCCTCGACGACGGCCGTGCCCGTCACGCCGTCCGCGCGGGCCGCGATCGCCGCCGCCCGAACGACTCACGCTCGTAGATCTTCATGATCGCAGCCGAGAGACGGGCGGGATCGTGGTGGTGCGAGTTGTCGGCATTCACCACATCGTCGAGCACCAGGCGCGGCGTGTTCGACACGGGCCACGCGGAGGCCGGCGGCCAGCGTAAGCGGACCGGTTCGGCCGCGTAATCGCCCGGTCTCTTGGCCCCGAACTGGTTATTGGCGAGGACCACGTCCAGTAGCCCTGAGCTGGTATGCCGCTCGACCGCGGACAAATGGTCCGCGAGGTCGTAACCCTGCGTCTCCCCGGGCTGCGTGGCGACGTTGCAGATGAAGACACGGATTGCGTGCGAGGAGCGGATCGCCTCGGTGATCTCCGGCACGAGCAGGCTCGGGAGGATGCTCGTATACAGGCTGCCGGGCCCGATGACGATCAGATCGGCCTCGCCGATGGCCTTGGTCGCATCGTCACAAGCGACCACGTCGTCGGGCGTGAACCAGACCCGGTCGATGCCGGTCGACTTTGCGATCGTCGACTGGCCCACCACCTCGGCACCGTCGACCAGGCTGGCGTGCAGCGTGACCGCGCTCGCGGTCGCCGGGACGACCTGGCCCCGGACGGCCAGAACGCGGTTCATCTGCCGAACGCCTTCTTCGAAGTCGCCGCCCTGAACCGCCGACATCGCCGCCAGAAGCAGGTTCCCGATGGTATGGCCGCCGAGAGCCTCGGCATCGTCCCCGGGGAAGCGGTACTGCAGAAGCTCGCCCATGAGAGGCTCGGCATCGGCGAGGGCGACGATGCAGTTGCGGATGTCGCCGACGGCAGGGATGCCGAGCGATTCGCGCAGCCGGCCCGACGACCCACCGTCGTCCGCAACGGTCACGACCGCCGTGATGTTGCTCGTGTATTCCTTGAGGCCGCGCAGCAGCGTCGAAAGACCGGTGCCGCCGCCGAGCGCCACGATCCTGGGGCCACGGGCGCGGAACCGTTTTCCGTAGATGACGTCGACAAGGGGCTGCTCCGCTTCAGCCGGGACGAACGGCGTCACCAGGACGCGGACCACCCGCCATGAGCCGAAGGCGAAGAGCGCGACGCCGGCGGTGCCGACGATGAAGGCGCGCACGCCGTAGGGCAAGAACTGCAGAGTGATGACCGAAACGATCGCCTGCGGCGGCCCGGTGATCTCGGAATCGCGGTAGACCTGCCGCAGCCACAGCGCGCCTGCCAGAGCCAGACCCAACTCCCCGGCGAAGACCAGAAGAAGCCAGCGCTTCACCCCGACCCCGGGCCTCAGCCAGCGCCTCAGCCCCCAGGCCACGCGCAACCGCGGGAACCTCATTCGCGCTCGAGCTCCCGATGGAAGACCGCGACGGTGCCGAAACCGCGCTTCTCGAGCCAGCCTCGCAGCTGCTCGGCGATGACGATGGAGCGGTGATATCCGCCCGTGCAGCCGATCGCGACGGTCAGGCGCGTCTTCCCTTCGCTCTTGAAGCCCGGAACTGTCAAGTCCAGGAAGCGGGCCAGGAAGTCGAAGAACTGCTGGGCGATGGGCTGGCCCATGACGTAGTCACGCACGGCCGGCGTGAGGCCGGACAGATGCCGGAGCTCGTCGACGTAATACGGGTTCTCCATGAAGCGGACGTCGAATACCAGATCCGCCTCCAGCGGCACGCCGTACTTGAAACCGAAGCTGATCAGCTGGAAGACGATACCGACGTCGGATGAGTCATCCGCCAGGTGAGCGAAGATGCGCTCCTTCAGCTGGCGGAGCGAGAGATCCGAGGTGTCGACGACGATGTCCGACTCTGCCCGAATAGGATCGAGCAGACGGCGTTCTTCCGCGATCGAGCCTGCGATCCCGCGCCGGCCGGCGAGCGGATGGCGATGGCGAGTCTCGGAGAAGCGCCGGATCAGAACCTCGTCGCGGGCCTCCAGGAATACGACGCGCGGCTTGATGCCGCGACCCTCCAGCGCACCGCGCATCGCGGCCATGGCCAGCGGGGCGTCTCCCGCCCGAACGTCGAGAACGATCGCCACCTTCTCGAAACGTTGACGATCCTCGGAAACCAGTTCCGCCAGGGCCGGTAGCAATTCGCCGGGCAAGTTGTCCATGCACGTGTAGCCGAGGTCTTCGAAGAGCTTGGTCGCCGACGTCTTGCCGGCACCCGACAGCCCGCTCAAGATCACGACCCGCTGATCGAGCTCTCTAGTCCGCTTGGTGCGGCCGGCCGGGACATCGCGACGCGATGAGTCCAGGGCGGCAACCTGGCCGGAGGCATATGCGGAGGCCCGGCCGCCGGACCGGCTGGTGCGCCTGGCCTGGTCTTCGCGCAGTGCCTTACCTGCCGCGGCGGCGGCTTGACTGGCGCTCGCAGCCAATCCACGGCCTGCCGCGCTCGTTGCGCCGGGGCGTGGCCGCCGGTTGGGCGTGGACGCGCGAGTGGAGGGCGGCGTCGGCGGCAGCCCAGGCGGTGTCGCCGGCGATTCGCCGGACGCCTCGCTGAGATCGGCCTTGCTGCGCATTGGCTAAGTCTATAGCGATCCGGATGGCCGACGGCCGGGCGCGCGGAGGGGATTCGCGGAACAGACGAGCGTGGAGTCGCACGGAGTCGCGCGGAGCCGCGAGCGCGACCCCGGGTGTCTGGGGTTAGGCGGGCACTCGCAAACGCGCGGCCCACTCGGCCGCGGCGGCGGCGAGGCGCTCGGCCACGTCCGACGGTCCATCGGGCCCCGCGGCTGCGCCGGCGGCTATTCCCCGCGACACGTTGACCAGCAATCCCCCACCCGGCCACTCTCCGGCGGGGGGCGCAACCGCGGGCCCATGGCGCAAGACGGGTTCCACCTCGCCGCCCTGAGCCCCGACTCCGGGAACCAGCAAAGCCAGCTCGGGTGCGATGGCCCGGATCCGCTCGAGTTCGACCGGCGCCGTGGCACCCACGACCAGGCCTACGGTTCCGCCGGGACCCCAACTCCGCGCCCGACGAGCCACTCTGGCGTAGAGCGGCTCCGCCGGCGCGTCGATGGCCGGATCGGCCGCCACTTGCAGAGCCTGGAGTTCGCCGGCGCCGGGATTGGACGTTCGGCAAAGGACGTACGCGAACCTGCCGGCCCGGCCGATAAGCGGCTCCACCGCCTCCGATCCGAGGTACGGGTTCACCGTGACGGCGTCGCAGCCGAGCCCGTCGAACAGTGCGGCCGCCTGCCGGGCGGCGGTGGTTCCGATGTCGCCGCGCTTGGCATCGACCACGAAGACGATCTCGGCCGGAATCCTCGACCGCAGCCGCTCCAGCGCAGCGATCCCGGCCGATCCGAACGCCTCAAAGAAGGCGATGTTCGGCTTGACGGCCGACGCGTACGGCATGGTCGCGTCGAGAAGCACCTCGCAGAAGCGTTCGACTCCGGCGAGGTCGCGGCTGAAGCCCGGCGGCAGCGCCTCGGGAACGGGATCGACACCCAAACACAGCACCGAGCCGATGGATCCGGTGCGTGCGCCCAGGCGCTCGAGATAGGAGTTCATCGCGGTGAAGGTTAGCGGACGGCGGTCAGCCGATCACGAAGGAGTCGGCAAGGCGGTTGCGGAGCTCGAGCCGCAAGCCGACGGCACGGGAGACCCAACGGAGCACGAGGCCGGCGTGTCTGTCGGCGCCGGGGTCGCCACCGGTCCAAAGCCCGGGATGTACCAGGCTGCCGTCGACTGCCCATCCAGGCCCGTGTAGTCGGTCAGGTTGGGCTCGATCTTGTACGTTCGGTCGGCTCCGGTGCCCGAGATGTAGACCATATTCAGGTCCACGATCGTACCGGTGAGGTGCATGTAGACGAGTTTGTCTCCGTCGGGCGACCAGACCGGAGCCCACGAGGCGCCGTCGGAGGTAACCTGCGACACCTGCTTGCCGGTCGACACGTCCAGGACGACGACGTTGAGCGCGTCGCCGCTGACTTTCGTCGCAGCCAGGTACTTGCCGTCGGGCGACCACGACGGCGCCCGGTAGCCGGCCGCCACCTTGCGGACCGAGCCGCCGCTGAAGATCCAGATGATCGGGGCCCCGTATTTGCCGGCGCGACCTTCCATCGTGTAGGCGAGCGATTTCCCGTCGGGCGAAAACTCCGGATCGGAGAGCCCGAGAGGCGTTGACTCCGGCAGGGATAGGGCGGCCCCGAGCCTGCCGTTGGTCAGATTGACGTAATGGATCACTGCATCGTGGACGGCGCCCGCGACAACCGGACCATCGGACACGATTGCGGCCGTGACCCCGCTTGGCGAAATCGAAGGCTGGCGAACCAGGAAGTTGAACTTGAGCGAACCCTTCTTGGTCAGTCCCGAGAGGATCTCTCTCTTGCCGGTTCCGTCGGGGTGGATGCCGACCAGAACCGGGTAATAGAGCATGAAGCTCGTGATCTCACCGACGTTGTCGAGGTTGTACCACTTGCCCGGCGTGATCCGGGTGTCGATGTAGTAGATCCACTGACCGTCCGGCGAGAAGGCCGGCTGGGAGGCCTGCGAGCCATTGACCGACTCGGTGAGCTGGCGAGCGGTCGTGCCGCTCTGGAGCCAGAGGTTCCCGCCCTTTGCGTACACGAGAGTGCCGGGGACGGCGATCTCGGGGTTGGTGTGAATGGTCTCTAGCGGAGCGGGAGTCGGGGTCTGGCCGCTCGCGACCGGAACCGGGGTGATCGATGGCGTCGCTTCGCCGCTGGAGAGCGTGGGTGTCCAGTTGCGATAGACGGCCGCGGTTAGCAGGCCGACGACCAGCAGGCCGACGAGCGACAGAGCCGGCGCGACCCTCATTCGGCTACCGCCGAACATCTTGCGCACGGGCGGCTTGTTTGCTGGTGCGATCTGATCGGTCATGCCGGCAACGGCCCTCCCAATTTCGCGGGCACGCCCGCATCAGCGCCGGACGGAGCTACCGCCGGGTCCGCACCCTCGGATGCGACGTCAAGCACTTCCAGCTGGATCGACTCGAAACCTCCGAAACGGCGACTGGCCGCTCGCGCCACGACGTCTATTCGGTCACCCTCCCGGAGCGATTTGGCCAGGTCCGGTCTTCGGAATGCGACGGCGTCGAGTACGTCTCGCCCGCGCCCCAATACTAGTTGAGTATGCCCGCCGCTCGCGGAACGCGCTCTCGCAACCTTCAATCCGGTCAGACCCAACGCCGGAGCGGGGTTGCCAGGACCGGTGGGCTCCAGCATCTCGAGTTCCCGTACAAAACGATAGTCGATCTCCGTCGCCGGAATGACGATGTCCAGGTGCAGGTCCGATTGCCCGGTCCGGTGCGGCGGCGCCGCGGCAGCGAGCCCCTGGAAGCGGCGCTCGAACTCCGGCCAGCGGTCGGCCTCTATGTCGAAACCTGCGGCCGCGGCGTGACCGCCGTGGCGAACCAGCAGATCCTCGCACTCCACCAGCGCCTCGGCCAGGCTCCAACCCTGCGGCCCTCGGCAAGACGCGCGCAGCAGGTCCGATCCCGAGTCTATCGGCGCGGCCACGACAGCCGGGCGACCCGTCTCGTCGGCAAGCCGGCCGGCGATGAGCCCAATGAGCCCAATGGGCCACTCGCCCCGGACGAGAAGGGCCGGGGGCAGCTCTATTGGCTTCGAGGCTTCGGCCGTGGCGACGCCGTCGTCCCCCGCCAGACCGGCCGTCCCCCCCTTGTCCGCCCCTTCGCTCTCGCCGGCCGCCGGCTCGAGTCCAAGTGCCAGCCGAGCCTCAGCCAGGTATCCCTTGGTCAGCCCGCGTCGTTCGGTGTTGGCCGCCTCGATCGCGTCGGCCAGGGCGTCGGCCTCGACCGCGTCCTCGGCCAGAAGCAAGCGGGCCGCACGGCCGGCCTCCCCCACCCTGCCCGCGGCGTTCAGTCGCGGCGCGATGGCAAACCCGATGTCGTCCAGCGTGATCTTCTCGGACGCAATACCGGCGCGGGCGAGGAGGGCGACGAGTCCGGGCCGGGTCGTCCGTCGAAGCTGCTCGAGCCCGAGCCGGGCGATCGAGCGGTTCTCGCCGAGTATGGGGGCGACGTCCGCGACCGTGCCGATGATCGCCAGGTCCGCCAGTTCGCGGGCGGACTGGGACAGACCGACCTCGCCCGGCGGGGTGTGGAGGAGTTGGGCGAACTTCCAGGCCACTCCGGCGCCGGTCAGGCGGCGATCCGGGTAGGCGCTGTCGGCGCGCAGCGGATTGACCACCGCCACGGCGGCCGACGGCCACGTTGCCGCGTGGTGGTGATCGGTGACCAGGACGTCGATGCCGCGTCGGGCGGCTTCCTCGATCTCAGGACCGCTGCTCGTGCCGCAATCGGCGGTCACGATCAGCGTCCGGCCTTCAGCCTGCGCGGTGTCGATCGCCCGGAGCGACAGGCCGTGCCCGTCTCCGAGCCGCTCGGGGGCATACGCGGCCGCGTCCAGGCCGAGCGTGCGCAAGGCGATTGCCAGGATTGCTAGCCCGGTAAGCCCATCGGCGTCGAAGTCGCCGTATACGAGGATGCGCTCGCCGCGTTCGCGCGCCGCCGCCACCCGCAAGAGAGCGGCCTGCGCGTCGGGCAG
>JADGQJ010000056.1 GCA_017881885.1 Chloroflexota bacterium | reverse complement strand
GCGGTCGGCGAGGGCGTGGCCGAACTGCTGCAAGCCCCTACGACTAACGCCGCCGCGGCCACGAGAGCCACGTAGCGGAATCTGGATGCCATATCGAGTATTTCCTCCTGTCCTCCTGGGATCCCGGGACGTCGCTCGTCGTCCACCCCGTCGACGTGCTCGCGGGATCGGTGAACGCAGCGTAGCGACAGGCGCAACAGCGCGCAAGACGTCCACGACATCCACGGTTGCGGCCGGGTTGCGGAACACCAGCGAGAGCCCAATAGGATCGATTGCGGGCGGAGTCCGATAGAGAGCGGACGGAGGAGTCCGGGTGGCGTCCGGCGAGCGTCCGGAGCCCGGGGCTACGGGTTTGTCGAGGTGATGGCCGCGGCCTCGAGGCCGTAGTTCTTGAGGATCCGGAGATATGTGCCGTCGTCCATCATCGATTGAAGTGCGTTGCGGACGGCCGCGTACATCTCATTCCTGCCCTTGCCCAGGCTGATGCCTTCGACTGCCTGGTCGAGAAGGAGACCGGAAGCTACTTCGAATTGGAGAGACTGTTGACTCACGTAGTAGCCGGCGACGGGCAGGTCGGTGAAGTAGGCGGCGATCTTGTTCGTAAGGAGGGCCGTGAGTGCGTCGCTGTCCTTGGTGAAGATCTTGATGGAGATGGCAGCCAATCGGGCCGCCAGGCAGCGCGGAATAAGCCCGCGGGCGTGAAGGTACGCGCCCTGGCCGTTGATGTGGTCGAGCTCCTGACTGCCCTTCATGACGCCGATCGGCTTGTTGCACAGGTCATAGACCGACTTGATCGCGGCCGGGTTGCCCTTGGCCACCATGAACGCCTGCCCGCCCAAGGAGTAGGGAATCATGTCGACGGTCTTGAGTGCGGTGGTGGTGAGCAGCTGGGCCGAGATAACGATGTCGCATTTGTTGTTGGCCAGAGACGATACGAACGTCTTCGCCAGAGTGTTCTGGATCGCGAGTTTGAGGCCCAGCCTGTTGGCGATCTCTCTGGCGATATCGATGTCCGAGCCGGCGGGTTCGCCCTGCGCCCCGAAGAACTCCTCCGGCGGGTTCGGAATGTCGGAGCAGACGGTCAGGTGCCCGGGAACTGCGAGCTGATCGGCCTTGAGCGATCCGACGACGATCTGGGTCGGCGCAGGGGTTGGTGTGGGAGTCGGCTTGGGAGTCACGACCGGCACCGGTGTCGGTGTCGGGGCCGTGGTCGGCGAGGGGGTCGGCGTGGTGCTGCCGCACGCCCCGACGGCGATCGCGGCTGCGGCCAGCCAGCCGGCAGCCCTGAACTTGGGTGAGGTCATAGCCGTTCCCCCTATCCTCTCTGGGTCCCCTGGATCGTGACGTTCGACTTCGCTGAAGGCCACGGCAGCGTAGCCTCGCGAGCGATCCCGTGCAAGGCGCGCACGACGCCGCGGCGCGATGCGGGCTGAGACGAGCCGGATTCCGAGCCTCGGCCACCGACCCCCGCCCCGGGACCATACCGATTCGGCGCCGGGCGGCCGAAGGAATATGCTCTGTGCGATGACCCGCCAGCTGCCGCGCCGGACACCGCTCGCCGACTTGCACTGCCACCTCGGCGGGGCCGTGACGCCGGCGGTCATGTGGGGAATCGCCCATTCCCAGGGAATCAGGCTCCCGACCAAGGACTACTGGGAGTTCCGCGACATCATCACCGCCTCGTCGCGACGCGGCCACTCCTTTGACGGCTACTTGCAGCTGTTTCACTGGACCGAGCTGATCCAGTCGTCGCCGCTCGCCGTCGAGCGTTCGGTGTACGAAGTCATCGGCGGGGCCTACCGCAAGAACAACGTCACCACGACCGAGCTCCGTTTCAACCCCATGAAGCGGAACCGGGGCGGCGAACAGGATCTCGACCACATCATCGCGGCGGCACTGCGGGGCATGGACCGGGCGGTGCTCGAATACCCCATCAAGCCCGGTCTCATCTTCTGCCTCGACCGGGATTTCCCGTTCGGGCTCAACGAGATCATCGCCGAGAAGGCGATCGCCTGGCGCGACCGCGGCATCGTCGGCATCGACATCGCCGGCCCCGAGTCACCCAGCTTCCACGCGTCGGACTACCGCAATCTCTTCCAGCGCGCACGCCACTACGGCCTCGGGACCACCGTCCACACCGGCGAGGCCGGCCCGGTCGAGGAGGTCGCGCAGGTCCTCGAGGAGCTCGAGCCGGATCGCATCGGGCACGGGGTGAAGGCCGCCTACGACGCGAAGACGATGGCGATGCTGCGCGAGCGCGGCGTCGTGCTGGAGATATGCCCGACCTCGAACCTGCAGACGGAGGTCGTCTCCGGCTGGGAGGAATTCCGCTGGATCTTCGACCAGTTCCGGACCAACGGCGTCCGGTACGCGATCAGCACCGACGGTCCCGAGATGCTGCGAACCTACGTCCGTGACGAGCTCGCGACGCTGGGACGGTTGGGGATCCTCAGCTACGAGGAGCAGCTCCAGGCTGCCGAGACATCGCTCGCGGCGTCATTCGTCCGCACCGGCAGCGCAATCGCCGCACCGATAGCCGAGCCGGCCACACGCCAGCAAGTGGAGCGCGAAGAGGCCTGAGGCGGTCTCCCGAGGCCCTGACGGCGCCCGGCCCCGGTCGATTAACTCTTCACCGGCTCGATGCGGTACGTGCAGCTGCGGCCTCCCGCGGCGATGTGGCACTCGCGGGTGACGTTGGCGTCGAGAACCTCGCCGAAGAGCTGCAACTCGGCTGCGCAGGCGATCTGGTAGGTGCCCGACACCCCGTAGATCGCGCAGTTGTGCTCGCTGAGGCGGATCGTTCCGTCCGCGTCTCGAGTGGCCCTGCCCAGGTACCCGGTCTCGTCCTGGTAACTCGCCACTTCTTTGACCCGCTCCCAGAGCGTGGCATTGGCCGGCAGCCGCTGTTCGATCCGATGCTCGATGCGGGCCCGAAGCATCTGGCGACGCGCCTCGAAGACATCCTCGATCAGCTTGTCGCCTCCGACCGTCCGGATCGCCGTCAGCACCGATTGCGTCAGCGCGCCGTAATTCGCGGGGAAGAGCTCCTGCGCGGCGGGCGTGAGGTCGTAGACGTGGCGCGGCCGGCCGACTCCGTGGCGACTCAGGCTGCGTGTCACCAGACCGGCCGTCTCCAGGGTTCGAAGCTGCTGCAGGACGCCGGTCCGGCTCGCCCCCACGCGATCCGCCACCTGATCCGGCGAGGCCGGCCCGCCGGTCCGCAAGGCGTACAGGACGTCACGGCGCAGCGTCGATGAGGCTCCGGGGCCGGGCGACGGCGTGACCAGCGGCGTCGCCGTACGGACACGGCGCTGGATCATGTCCGCGTCGGTTCCGTGCTCGAACGGGGCGCCGGCAAACGCGGCTGAGACGGTGGCGGAGGTGGGTCCGGTGGGCGCCCCGTTGGGCGCCGACGGAGGCGTCGTGGCGGCGGGGTCGCGCAGCGCGGCACCTTTATCTTTGGCCGGCAACTCGGCGTGCACGGCCCGGTCGTGATCCATGCCGGAAAAAGTAGCAGTGAACGCCAAAACCTGCACCGGCGTTCGTGGGACACGAGCTCAGACGACCCGGAGTGGCCCAAACGGCTCCGTTACCTTACGATCCGAGTTGATCGGGCCGGCAATCGCCGGTTCGTGAAGCCGTGTGCTCGCCGGTCGCGGCGGCGGCCCGGGCCATTTCGGCGCCTCTGAGGAGCATCGTTGCCTGAGATTGCATCATTTCGCGCGCTTCGGTTCGACCCGGCGGTCGCAGGCGATTTGAACACGGTCATATGCCCGCCCTACGACGTCATCGGGCCCGAGCTGCACGAGAAGTTGTTGCGCCGCAATTCGCATAACGTGGTCCGGATCGAGCTGCCCGAAACACTGCCGGGCGACAAGCCGGACGACCGCTACCGGAGAGCCGGCAAGCTCCTGACCGGGTGGCGCACCGACGGGACACTGCGCAAGGACCTGCGCCCCGGCATCTACATCTACGAGCAGACGTACCGCGTCCCGGGGAGCAGAAGGTCGAGGACCCAGATCGGGTTCCTTGGACGCCTGCGGCTCGAGACGTTCGGGCCGGGAGCCGGCGTCCTGCCGCACGAGCGAACCCTCTCGGCTCCGAAGGAAGACCGTCTCAAGCTCATGATCGCGACCGGCGTGAATACGAGCCCTCTCGTCGGGGTGTACGTCGATCGACGCGGGGTTTCCCTCAAGGCGATGAAGACAATCGCGGCAACGCCTCCCGACGTCGATGTGACCGACGACGACGGCGTCCGCCACCGCCTCTGGGTCGCGACCGAGAACGGGCCGTTCGCCGATCAGATCCGCGGCATTCTGGCCGCGGCCGGGCGCGAGCCGATCACGATCGCGGACGGCCACCACCGGTACGAGACCGCCATTCGATACCGGGACGAGCGGCGCGCCAACAAGACCGGCGAGACGAACCCCGCCTCCGACTACGTTCTGATGCTCTTCCTCGAGGCGACCCGCCAGAAGCTGACGGTGTTGCCGACCCACCGCATCGTCCGTGGCCTCGGCGACGCCGGCGTCGCGACGTTCCTGTCGCGCGCCCACGAGCTCTTCGACGTGGAACCGGTGGAAGGGCGCGCGCAGCTGCAGAAGGCCTTCGGGTCGGTCGACAAGTCTCCCGGCGGTGAGGGCCGATTCGGGCTCTGGACGCGTGAGGGCGGAGCGATCCTGCGCGCTCGACGCGACGCCTTCGCGAGGTTCCTGCCGCCCGGCGGAGAAGCTTTGCGCCGATTGGACGTGACGCTCCTCCAGACGGCTCTGGATCGGCTGTCCAAGATCGATCGGGAGGCGATCGCCGCGGGCCGGCTCGGGTATACAAAGTCCGTGGTCGAAGCGCTCGACTGGGTGGACCGATCCCACGACGACGCCGACATGGCGTTCCTGCTCGATCCGACTCCGGTCGCCGAGATCGCGGCTGTGGCCGGCGACGGCCAGGTGATGCCCCAGAAGTCGACCTACTTCTACCCGAAGGCGCTCACCGGGCTGATCATCAACCCTCATGAATGGTGAATCGGGACGGGTGGGCGTCCCGAGGCGGAAGCTAGGAACTCGAGGCAAATGAGCGACAACACTCCCGAAGGCCTGCGCGTTGCGCGGTCGCATTCGGTCGGATCGAACGGCCGGCCGATCCGAAAGGACGAGATCGAGGTAAACGATCGCGGGCTCTACGTCGAGTCGTGGATGCCGGAACGGCGCTCGCGGCGGCGGCCCCTGCTCTTCGTCCACGGCGAGCTGACCGGATCCTGGGTTTGGGAGCGGTATCTCTCCTACTTCGCCAGCCGCGGGTGGGAGGGCCACGCTCTCAACCTGCGGAATCACTACTGGTCGCAGACCGCAGACATGACCACCACGGACTTCGAGACTTACGTCGAAGATGTCGTCTCGGTCATGGAGAAGCTCGGGCCCAACACAGTCACGGTTGGGCACGGCATGGGCGGCCTCCTGCTCCTCAAGGCCGCGGAGCGATATCCCGTCGGGGCGATAGTCCTGCTCGACAGCGAGCTCCCGCGTGACTTGCGACCGCCCGTCCGCCCGCACGAGCTGCGCGAGATCCCCGACGTATACGGCCGGGATCACATCGGTTGGGAGACGCTGCCCGAGAAGCTACAGCGGGAGAATCCAGACCTCACCATCGACGACGTGATTCGGCTGCAGCACCTTTTCGGGCAGAAGCCGCACGAGTCGGGTCTGGCCAAGCGGGAGATCCTCGAAGGGATCGCGATCGATCGAGCCCGACTGGCCGGCGTTCCCATTCTGGTCGTGGGCGCGGGGCTGGATGGGACTTCGTCCGCCACCGGCGCGAGCCGGCTGGCCGATTGGCTGGGCGGAACCTACGAGCCGTTCGGGGCTCATTCGCACTATGGGTTGATCATCGGCGAGCAGAGCTTCCAGCAGGTCGCCGACGGCGTGCGGGCGTTCCTGGAGACCCACCGGCTGTAGGGTTCTGCGGACTTCCGAGGGGAGCGGCGAGGGCCCTCCGCAAGAGATCGGTGCGGCTGCACAAAGCCTCATGGCGCGTGCTCGCGGGTCCTGTTATCATCCCGCCCGGCCCGCCTTATCGGCGGCCGACACGATGCCGCATTCGTCTAGAGGCCCAGGACACAGCCCTCTCAAGGCTGAGATCATCGGTTCGAATCCGATATGCGGTACCAAATCGCCACCGCCTTACGCCCCCGGATCGCGCCCCGGGGGCGTTCTCTTTTGCGGCCTTTCGCTATGTGCCGGTGCGGTGGCGGCGAAATTCGGGGTACACCCGCCTGTAACATGGCCGTGGCGACTCCGGGTCTGGGAGCAGCGGAGTTCTTCGGACGGTTTGCGGCCCGGGGTAACAAGGAGACGCGATGGCCGACGATCTGCAGGGTCCGCCTTCTGAGCCCACACCGACTCCCGATCCAGGCGCGGCCCCACCGCCGCCTGCCTGGTCCGACACACCTGCCAGCTGGCCTCCGCCTCCGACCCCTCAAGCCGGCGCGTGGCCCGGCGCCCCGGCGGGCTCCCAGCCGCAGCAGCAGGGCTATCCCGGCGCGTATCCGCCACCCGGCGGCTATCCGCCACCCGGCGGCTATCCGCCACCCGGCGGCTATCCGCCACCCGGCGGCTATCCGCCACCCGGCTACGGACAGCCGATGGGCTATCCGCCGGTGGGCTACGGTGCGATGCCGCAGTACGCCGGCTTCTGGATCAGGTTCGTAGCGTTTCTCATCGACGCGGTTGTCTTCACCCTGGCGATCATCGTCGCCGTGATCAGCCTGATCATCCTCATCGGTTTCATCCTGGTTCCGCTAGTCGCGCTCGGCTACTTCCCCTACTTCTGGTGGAAGGGCGGCGCCACGCCGGGAATGAAGGTCGTCGGGCTGAGGGTTGTGAGGGGCATCGACGGCGGACCCGTTTCCGGCGGAAGCGCGTGCGTCCGTGCCCTGGTCTTCTACATCGAGGTGTTGTTCAGCCCGCTGGGTCTGGTCGGGTTCATCTGGGCGGCGTTCGAGCCGCGCAAGCGAGCCCTGCACGACATGGCGGCCGGCACAGTGGTCATCCACGCAAACTGACGGGTCGAGCTCCTGGCTGAAAAGGCGGAGGCCTCGAGCCTCCGCTTTTTCGTTTGTCTCGGCCGGCATCGATGGGCCCAATGGGGGCAGTCTGAGCGGCCTGCGCGACGGCGGGTGGGACGGCCGACCAGAGGACTGGGGCCGTGATTCGGGCCGGATTCGAGTGCTCCGACCGGCTCCACTTGAACGTCTCGAACATACGGTCAGCGAACGGACGTTCTGTGGACAACTTGGTGGACCACTTGGTGGAGAACCCCCTTTCTTGATGTCGAGCGGCCGCCTAGCATGCAACCCGATCCTGCCGCGGAGGAGAGAAACGCGGGGGGGACCGAAACCCAGGCCTTGGCCGTTCGTCTGCGGCCGTCTGGAGGCGCTGGGTTCGGTCGGTATGGATAAGAGGAGCGAGTGCATCGTGGATTCGCGCAGGCGCCCCGAGGATCGTGCTACCGCCGACGCTGCCCTCGATTTCGTCAGGTTCTGCCACCGCCGCCGGCGCGCCGCTTGGCCGGAGCTCTACGACGAGATGTGCGCGGTCGCCAGCAGAAGCCTGTACCACGGTTGGGGCTTCGCCGAGCTCGCAGAACACGGCATCGCGTTCGGACTCTCGGAGATGCCGCACCTCGCCGGGCTTGTGACCCAGGTCGCGCGCGAGGACTCGGAGAGGCGCGGCCGGCTCCTCGTCGGCGTCATGGCGCCGATGACCAGGCGATCGGAGGCGTCGGAGGAGACGCCCGATGAGGTGCGTCACCCTCGCGTGCTCATGGGTACCGCCGGCTGAATTTGGGCGCCGCGGTTCACTGCCCGTGGTGATGACCGTCGAGTTGACCGATCGAGAAAGACCCTCCGGCTCGGGAGGGTCTTTTCTTGTATGGGGGTGCGGGCTCTGCCGGCGTACGGGCTCGTGCGGTCCGGCGCGGCCGGCGTACCGGCTCGTGCGGTCTGGCGCGGCCGGCACGGCCGGCGTACCGGCTCGTGCGGTCCGGCGCGGCCGATCAGACGCGGATCTGCCGCCGGGCCATTTCGGCCTCGATCTGACGCTCGGCCTCGGTGTAGGAATCGATCCGCTGCCGCAGCTCATTGGCCGGCGGCGTGTACAGATGTACCTGCTGCTGGAGGATGTAGCTCAGGCGACGGCTCGACATCCGCACGTGGTCCAGATTCTTCATCAGCACCAGCGGGTCCATCGCCGCCAGGTCGCGCTCGTCGTACATCGGCTTCATGGCTTGATTGTATGAGGCCGGGCCGCGCAGCGTGGGGCACGTGGCAGAGCGCTCCCATTCAGGTCGGGTTACGCGTGCTGGGCGTACCTGACGGCGATCTGGCGCGGTTTCGATCACCTACGCCTGGTGGTAGTGTCAGACTCGGATCGCAGGCCCGGGCGCCGCGGAACCAGCACCGGGAGGGCCGCTTGGGCTGCGGACCAAGCGTGCGGCGGTACTCGCGACCCGGCTCCGAGATCTTGCACGGCCTCTGGTTTGCGGATATCACGCCTGGTGGGCGTAAATGGCGGAAAGTGGGCGAGCCAGGGACGTTGCCGGCGGCGAAGAGGCGTGGCGGCGCAGGGACGCGACGGCGCGACGGCTCGGCGCGGCTCCGAGGCGATCGCGATGCCGAGGATGTCTCCGGGGGGTCGGGCGCCCCGGCGACGATGGGCACCGCGCGGCAACTCGGCTCGGCTGCGGCTCCGGGGCGATCGCGGTGCGCACGGGGGCGCACGCTGCGATCGCAGATCCGCCGGCGGAGAGGCCCTACAGAGCCCGCGGTGTCCGCGGAGGCCAGGACCAGTCGATCGGGAGCGAGGCGCCGTAGATGGCTCGGCGCCGGCCGGCTTCGCTTGTCGACAGAACCAGGATCCGGTCCAGTTTCGTGGCCTGGCCCGCCTCCTCGCCCCACAGCTTTGTCATCTTGCGACCTGCCGCCACGTCGTCGAGGGCGATGCCGGCCAATCGGTAGCCCTCCGGGGCGGCGGCGAGCTCCCAGACCGCTTCTGCGAGGCCGATGCCGCCGTTCGCGGGCCGGCCGCGGTCCATTTCGACGTCTCCGATCACCAGGGCCACTACGGCGTCGTCGGCGAGGGCGGTGCGGAGTCCGCGCAGGACTTCTCGCATGAAGACGAGATAGGCGTCGCGGTGGTGGGCGTCGTCGAGGAGGTCGTCGATCGCGGAGGCGTCGTAGCCGAGAAGCCAGAGTCGCATCCAGTTGTAGTAGCCGTACTTCACCACGCGCAGATAGGGCGGCGATGTAACCACGAGACGGGCTCGCTCCGGCAGGCCGCGTGCCCGAAGCGACTCGCGGAAGCGGACGCCGGAGTCGCGCGCGTCGCCGAGGAGGGCGATCCCCCGCGCGGCCGGCACGGGCTGGCGGTATAGACGGCGGACCTTGTCCTCGAGCAGGGCGAACGTGTCGCGCTCGGGCGAGTGGAAGCTGGTCCGGGACACGAACTCGCGGACGTAGCGCGGCGCCATGCTGAAGGTGTTCGGCATTACGGCGGATAGATAACTCGCGCTCTTGCCGTGGAGGATGCCGGTCAGAGCCGCCAGGATGAATCGGTCGGTCCGGTCGTCCGGATCAAGGCCGGCACGCAAGTAGAGCAGCTGGGCCAACGTCCGGGGATGGAAGGCGAGGGCAACTTCGGCCGGGACGGACGAGTCCGGACGAGCCGCCATCGAACCGCCAATCGGCCGGCTGCCGGGACCCGGCACCATGAGCTCGGTAGCGCCGGGGTCGGCGGCGACTCGATCGGCTATCTCGTTCCATTCACCCGCAGTGGCGGCCCAGGCCACGCGAAGGGCGACCAGGCGGGTTTTGATGTCGGCCTTCGTCGGGGGATCGACCTTGGCTGCGGTCAGGATGTGAGCAAACGGATTGAGGTCGTTGCCGGCACCGATCCGGCCCTCGGCGCAGGCCTGGAGTGGCGTCGTGCCGCGGCCGCTGAACGGGTCCAGGACAACGTCGCCGGGGCGGGTGTAGCGGGCGATGAAGGCGTGCACGAGGCTGGCTGGGAAGCTGGCCAGGTAAGAGCACATGGGGTGGAAGCTGTGGCCCCAGAGCCGCTGCTGGTCCTTCCATTCGGGCGCGATGGAGAGCTGCGGCAACTCGCTCGGGAGCTGGAAGGCGAGCTGGCCGCTGGTGGGGGCAACGGGGGAGCCGGCCCGAGCCGACGACGTCCGCGGTTCCGATCGCGTATCCGACCGCTCACCTGGCGCCGACGGCAAGGAAGTCGGTTCGGAGTTGAGCGGAAGCGACGACACCGATACGACCTCCGAGAGGACTGCAGGCGCGTACGTGGCGGACGCGAAGGATACGGAGTCTAGCACCGGCCCGAGCGATCGCCATGGGACAAAAGACCAATATCGGCGTTTGGGATCGAACGCGCGTACGATCACTTGGACTCCCGGGCCCGGCGACCGATCGGTGCCCCCAGGCAGCCTTCTGGGGCATTCGGCCACCTCGCCGGGCTGGCCCTGCAGGCCGGGGCGGGTTACTCTACGCGCGGCGTCGGAGCCGTTCGGTGTCCCCGTAGCTCAGTGGATAGAGCGGCCGCCTTCTAAGCGGCGGGTCGTGGGTTCGAATCCCGCCGGGGACGCCAACCTCAATTCTGAGCGTAGATACAGCGACTAACCAGAGAGCGGCGATATCGGAAACTCGCCGTGGAAGAGAGCTTCTGTCCGAACTGCGGAGAGCGCGTCAAGCCTCTCCCGGTCCTCTATGGCTACCCGACGCCTGAGACGTGGGAGAAGGAGCAGCGCGGCGAGCTTGTGATCGGCGGGTGCGATCCGACCTTCGGAGCGGATGCCGTATGCCCGCTCTGTCGAGCACCAATTGAGGAGGGAGGTCAAGTGGAGAGGCTCGAACTCGGGACAGAAGAGCGCTGGCTTCTGGATCTGCACGCGAACCCGGAGGGTCCGTACGTTCACCGGGTGCGCGAGCTACTGCCCGACGGCTTCGAGCACTACCTGCGTGTTCTGCATCCCTTCCTGCGATGGGACCTCCCCGAGGGGACGGAGGTGCCGCCGGCCGGCTTCGGGACGTGGCGATCGCTAGCAGACGAGGCGGGCGTCGAGTTCACTCCCGAGATCAGGGAGCAGAGTCTGCGACCGGTTCTGCCCCTCCGAGAAAGGGGCGGGCGTCCCTATGGATTGAGCGAGGGGCAACTCGAAGAGCCTGCTCGGTCACGCTTGTTCGGCCTTCTCGCAGAAACGGCTGTTAGGCCAGACGTGTACTTCTACTACGGGCTGGCTGCCATAGTGATGGGGAAAGGGGCTCTTCTGTTTCGCGCGACCATGGGCGACCTTGATTCCGTCCAGAGGGCGGCTGACGCCGCCTCTGAAGCTCTCAAGTACTCCATCTTCGGCCCCGAGTACATCTGGCCGGCGGATCGCTCGTGGGTCGTCATGACTGACTACGACCTGACGTCGACGTATGTGGCCTGTGGCTGGGAACTGGCGGAACGGCTGCTGGCGGACGCCGTCCTCGAAGTGGTGCCCGTCTCCCTCATGACACGTGTTGACGGGCGCACAGATATCGCCGGCTGAGGTTCTCGACGCAGCAAGGCGACGACCTGAGCTTCGCCGTAACTGACACTTCCAGTGTCACACTTCTTTGCGGGCGGCGACCAGGTCGGAGAGAAGGGCCGTGCACAGGCGGAGTGGGGTCGCCCATCGAGTAGCCGCGGGCGCGGCGCCTGCAGACGGCAGTCAAACTAGAGGTTGGAGATGTCGGCCGAATAGGCGACTGAAGACCGGCCGTCGCTGCTCTCGGCGACCCAGACCAGCGAGTTGCCGCTGACGGCGAGCCAGACCGGCTGTTGGACGCTCTCCAGGAAGCCAGATCGATTTCGACCCGGCCAGTTGAACGCCGGATACACAGTGCCGTCGGGGCCGATCGAGAGCCAGGCCACGAATGGGCCGCTGGACGTGGTGAGGACCGCGGGACTCATGGCGACCACGCCGTCGGCCACCACGGGCGGATACGCAGAGGTCACTGCCCCTTTGGCCCAGTCGTCGACGGCGACGTCGCTGCTGACGATCTCGGGGTTGAGGCCAATTCGCAACGTGATGTTCCAGGCGGCGTACAGGCCGTCCGCCGAGAGCGCCACCGACTCGGGCGACTCGCTCACCTCCTGGAACGCCGGGTGGCTGGCCGTGGCGATGAAGAAAGTTCGGATCCCCGGCGCCGGCCACCAGAATTGCGTAATCACGGCCAGCCTGTCGCCCGCGAGATCCAGATCGCCGACGTGGGAAGATGCCGTCGTCTGCCAGAGAAGCTTCCCGTCGAGCGCGTGGACCTCCACGGTCTCCGGTCCATTGGCCCGGGTATCGTCGTTGGGCCGATCGTAAGCGTATTCGGTAGGGGTGATCGAGAAGCGAATCGGGAAACCGTCGAACTCCGGCGCCACTGTGGCTCGGCTGCCGGTCGCGACCTCGTGCGAGGTCCTCGACCGGAGATCCATGAGCTGGAGCGACCAGTCGAAGCGGGTAATCGTGTCGCAGCCGGTGGCTGTCGGGTGCGGGGAATCGGGCCAGGTGACCAGGTACATGAGCGAGTCACCCGCCGCGGCGATCTCGGTGATGGCTTTGCATTGCCGCACGCTCACAAGCTTGATCGGATCCGCTGTCGAGCCGATGACGCTCGACTCCAGCGTATTGCCTCCGACGACGAAGAAGAGGCGGTTCCCGGAGATTGCAGGCGTGCTGCTGATCTGGAGCGGGAGCAAGGTGACCGTCTCGTCAGGCACGTTCCGTACCTGGGGAAGGCCGAGAAGAGCCTCGAGCCGGTTGGAGGCCAGATTCCCGGCCGTCGTCGGAGTGGCCGAGGGCGGTTCCGAAGCGGAAGCCGAGGCAGCGGACGAAGACGACGGCGCATGCGGCGAGACATGCGGTCCCAGATAGCCCGCTGCGAGGATTGCGGCGGCGATCGCGACGACCGCGGCGACTTGGAGGTAGGGTCGGCGACGGCCGACGTGAAGATGGGTCTCGGGTCCGTCGATGAGCGTTGCCGGGTACCTCGCTCGTAGTCCGAGTAGGGAAGGTACGCCACTCCCGGCGCCGACCCGGCCTGAAGCCCGAGACGTGGCGTCAGCCGGTACCGGGCTCGGACGGATCGCCACGTGGCTTCAAGATGGCATACGGAAGCTCGCGCACCGCGTCCATCTCGCGTCGCTTGCGATGTCGTAGCCATCCTCCGCCCGTTGCGCGACGGCGTATGCTCGGACCCGGTCTTCGGGGCGTGCGAAATGACGCGGGACCGGTGGAGGTGCAGGCGTGAGCGGTTGGGTAGTGCCGGCGAATCAGGGGATCGGCGTTCAACTGCCACCGGGTGTCTATGTGGCCGGCATGGGCCGGCGCGTGGGCGCGTGGATCCTGGACAGCCTGCTCTTGGGCTTGCTGACAATCATCCCAGTGGTCCTGGCCATCGTGACGGGCGCCGTGGGTCTCAACCAGCAGGCGCTCGATCAGCTCCGACAGGCCGACCCGGAGGCGTTTCAGCCGTTCTCCAGCGTCACTGCCCCCTTGTTCAACGTCAACACCGGCCCGCTCATTGTCGTGGTCGTTTTGTACGTCGTTCTGCATATCGCCTACTACGCGGGATGTTGGGTCAAGTTCGGCGGAACCCCGTGCCAGCGGGGATTGGGCCTGCGGGTGGTCAACGTCAAAACCGGCGAGAACCTGGGGATCGGTAGCGCGTTGATTCGCTGGGCGGTCCTCGAAGGGATCGCCACTTGCGTCAGCGCGGTCTTCATCGTCCTCGTGTTCGACTCCCTGGCAAAGACGCCAACGAATCAATGGCTTGGCTACGGCACCTACGGTTCTGCCTTCGGCACGGGCGCTTTCGGAGGCGTCACGCTGCTGTCCAACCTCGTGTCGTGGGGGAGCAGCCTCTGGCTGATCGTCCTGCTCGTGTCCGCGGGCACGCACTCGGCCCACCGCGGGCTCCACGACCGGCTCGTGGGTTCGGTCGTCGTCGGCCCGGCGCAGCTTGCCCCGAGCTGGCCCGCTTACCAGTACCCACCGCAAGGGTGGCCCGGCTACCCGTATCCGCCCTCCGGACCGGGTTATCCGCCGCAGGGTCAGGG
>JADGQJ010000055.1 GCA_017881885.1 Chloroflexota bacterium | reverse complement strand
GATGTTCGCGGGAGTGAGGCCGGCGACGTTGATCCGGCCCTTGCCAACGACGTAGACCGCAAACTCGTCGCGCAGCCTCGCCACCTGTTCGGTGGATAGCCCGAGCAGGGCGAACATGCCGCGCTGCCTCGCGATCGGTTCCCAATTGCCCGGAACCCCGGCCTCCGCGAAAGCCTTCACCAGTGCGGCGCGATTGCCGAGGATGCGGTTGCGCATTCCGGCCAGATCCACTTCCCATTGGGCCTTGAGGGCCACGTCGGTGAGGATCGTCTCGACGATGTCGCCGCCGTGAGCCGGCGGGTTCGAGTAGTTCGACCGGATCGCGATCTTGAGGTGGGTCAACGCGGAGCTGGCCCTCGCGGCATTGGCCGCCACGATCGTCAATGCCCCGACGCGTTCGTTGTACAGCGCGAAGTTCTTCGAGAAGCTCGAACAGATGAGGAACTCGAGGCCGGGCTTCGCCAGACCCACGAGCCAGTCGGCGTCCTCGCGCAGACCGAAGCCGAAGCCCTGGTAGGCGAAGTCGACCACCGGAACCAGCTCGCGCTGCGTGATTATCTCGGCGATGGCGGCCCAGGTCTCAGCGTCGGGGTCAACGCCGCTTGGGTTGTGGCACGAGCCGTGAAGCAGAACGACGTCCCCAGGGATCGCAGACCGCAGCGCGCCCAGCATCTTGTCGACGTCCACGCTGCGCCCGGACTCGTCCAAGTACGGGTACGTCCGCGGGGAGAAACCCGCCAGCGTGAAGAGCTGCGGATGGTTCGGCCAGGTGGGCTCGGACAGCCAGATCGTCTTGGACGAGCCCGTCTGGAGCAGGAAGTCTGCGGCAACGCGCAAGGCGCCGGTGCCACCGGGGGTCTGGGCCGTGGCGGACCGGCCGCTCGCCACGATCTCGTGGTCCGCACCGAAGATGAGATCCCGGACCGCCTTCTTGTACCCGGGGCGCCCATCGATCGGAAGGTAGCCCTTCGAGCCCGCCTTCTCGAGCAGGCGACGTTCAGCCTCCAGCACGGACGGGATCACGGGCGTCACGCCGGAGTCGTCGACGTAGACCCCGACCGCCAGGTTGACCTTGTGCGGGCGCGTGTCGGCGCGGAAGGTCTCGGTCAGGCCGAGGATCGGGTCCGGCGGAGCCGGCGTGAGCGAGCGGATCGGCAGGGCCACGGGGACGTTCCTTGATGCGGGGTGACGGCTGTTGCCGCGCACAAGATACAGGCCCGCGGCGTACTGCGAGCACTGCCCGTTGACGCGGCCTGCAATTGCCCGGCTGGGACCTACCGGATCCCGTCCGAACGAGCGTCCAGAACCGCCCGCACCCGGGCTGCCAGCTGCTCCAGGGAGTATGGCTTTTCGAGCAGTGGCGCCTGCGGGCCTGCCGCCAACGAGTCCACGTGCTCGGACCGCCCGCCGGATGCGCGCGCCAAGCCGCAACTCGCGCTCAGCAGCGGCGAGATTCAGGATTCCTACAGGATCGGATGCCAGAACTACCGACACGGGACGCGGAATTCGCCTCCTCCGCGCCGCGTCCCCGCATTCGCCATCTCCCTCCATGACGCCCTCCCGATCTCCCTCCGGGAGGGCGTCGGGCTACTCGGTAGGATCTGACTGCTCACCAGAGGGGCGGTGGGTCGGGCACGCATCCACCCTCGGATCTTGTCGGGCGGGCCGCCTCGGCGGTCCGCCCGATGGGAGTCTCTCGGCAGTGGCACGATGATGCCAACTCCAGAAGCGAGGATTTCGGATGACCGACTTCGATCGAGTCGTGGATGAGCTGCTGGCCGAGGAATTCGAGGAATCGCCGGTAACCGCGAGCGGGCTGGGTCTGACCGAATACGACGATCGCCTCGACGACCTATCGGCCGAGGCGTTCGACCGCAGGCAGGCGCGGGCTGCCGCCTGGGGCCTCCGATTCGCGGCAATGCCGGACGTCGGGCTGACGCCGGACGAGCGGATCGATCGCGACCTCGCCGTCGCGATGATGGCCGGGCGTACCGTGATGGCCGAATGGGTGCCATGGCGCCGCGACCCCGTCACCTACAGCGGGCCGATCGCGAACGGATTGTTCGGGTTGTTCCTGAACCGGCTGCGGCCCGACTCGGAGCTCGTCGACGCCGCAGTGACGCGATTATCCCAGGCGCCGCGCGCGCTGGAGCAGGGGCGCGCCAACATCGACGGACGGCTCGCCCATCCACTCATCCTTGGGCGTGGCCGCGACGCGGCTCGCGCAACCGCGCGATACGTGCGCGAGCTACTCCCCGGAGAGGCGGGCACGGAGCGGGATCGGGCCCGGCTGGCCGACGCCGGCGCCGAGGCCGGTCGCGCCCTGGACGAGTGGGCTTCGCACCTCGACGAGATGGCCCGCACCGCGACCGGTTCGTGGCAGCTCGGCGAGGAGCGCTACACCCGGCTCCTGCGCGAGCGAGAGGCGCTCCCCTACGACGCTCGTTCACTCCGGGACCGCGGGCGGGCCGAATACGACCGCCTCTCGACGGAAATGCGCGACCTCTCCCATTCTG
The DNA here is from genome assembly GCA_017881885.1 of Chloroflexota bacterium. Lineage (GTDB taxonomy): Bacteria > Chloroflexota > Limnocylindria > Limnocylindrales > CSP1-4 > Fen-1039. Next base: position 11,645 of record JADGQJ010000055.1, on the reverse strand, counting down.
CGTGGGGCACGGACGATTGGAATGCCGTGCTCGAACGCTCGAACGAGGACCATCCGGCGACGGAGGAGGAGATGCGCCGGACATATGAGGACTGGACGGCCAAGGCCCGGCAGTTCCTGGTCGACTCGGGCCTGATCACGATCCCCGAAGGCGAGTCGTGCGAAGTGCTGCCATCGCCGCCGTTCCAACGCCCCCTGCTCGGGGTGGCCTCGTACATGTCGCCGCCGGCGTTCGCCACGTCGCTGCAGGGCCATTTCTTCGTCCCGTTCGCCCCGGAAGGCGCCTCGGCCGCCGAGATCCAGAAGAGGCTGGCGGCCAACAGCTTCGGGCACATTCCCACGACCACGGTGCACGAAGCCTATCCGGGTCACCACTGGCACCTCGTGGTCCGCAAGACGAGTTCGCGGCGATTGCGCCGGGTTCTGGGCACACCCTATTTCAACGAGGGCTGGGGCCTTTATGCCGAGCGCCTGATGCGTGAGCGCGGCTTCTTCACCGAACCGATCCAGGAGCTCAACCACCTCAAAGCGACACTCTTCCGGGCGGCGCGCATCGTCGTCGACACGAGTCTGCACCTGGGCGAGATGGACTACGAGGAGGCGATCCGGTTCATGGTGGAGAAGACCGCCACGCCCGAACCGACCGCGCGGGCCGAAGTCGGGCGCTACTGCTGGTGGCCGACGCAGGCCTCCGCCTACCTGACCGGCTGTCTCGAGATCCTGCGGATCCGCGACCGTTTTCTCGAATCTCGAGGCCTCCCGGCGGGCTCGGCGGCCTCGGCACCGGTAGCGGTGATGCGCGAGTTCCACGACCGCCTCGCCGCGAGCGGGAGCCTGCCGCTCGGTCTGGCCGAGCGTGCCCTGCTTGGAGTCGTCGAGGCGGGCTGACCCGATCGCCGTCTCGATGAGCGGCGGATGCTGTGCTAGGCTGCCGTGCTTGTTGACCACGCTTGGAGGGGTGACTTGAGGCGGTTCCGCGATCCGGAGACGCTTTTGGCCGTGATGTCGCACCGTCGCGAGCTTGGACTGCTGGCGATCGCGGCCATGACGATGCCGCTGATCCAGTGGGCCTGGACGAACGCCTTCGGCAGCTTCAACGATTTCCACGACTACTGGCTGGCCGGCAAGCTCGTTCTGGCCGGCCAGTCGCCGTATGACATCCAGGCGTTGCGGGATCTTGCTCGGACCGAGCATTTGAGCTTCCTTGTCGGCGGTGGCTACTCGTATCCGCTGCCGTTCGCGGTCTTCATGGTCCCGTTCGCGCTCTTGCCCTTCAAGCTCAGCCTGGAATTGTTCATGGGCTTATCAATCGCGCTCTTCGGGTTGACGGTGGCCGTCTGGATCGGCTGGGCCCACGGCTGGGCGCCCAACCTGGCGCGGCGCCGCTTTGCACTCGCGCTCGCCGCGGGCTTCTATCCGCCGATCTTCGGTACGGTCGCCAGCGGCCAGGCCAATCTGATGCTCTTTCCGCTGCTGGCCGGTGGACTGGCGCTGACGATTGCAGCCACGGCCCCGCGAAGGAGGGCGATCGGTGGCGCCCTGCTCGGCCTTGCGGCCATCGTCAAACTCGTCCCGGGCATACTCGTCGTGCCGCTGGTCATCGGGCGGCGCTGGGGCGGCGCCCTCGGTACGGTGCTCGGTGCGCTCGGCGCCCTGGTCGTCGCGACCTTGCTGGCTCCGTGGGCGGCGCAGGGCAGCGGCGGCCTGACATCGCTCCTGGAGCCGGACTCGTACTTCACGAATCAGTCGATCAACGGTTTCGTGACGCGGCTGGTCAACCACTCGGACAGAACCGCGCCGCCGTTTCCGCATGCCTTCGACCCGCGCCTGCCGATGCTGCTTCTGACGGCGATCTTCGGGCTGGTCACGCTGGCGCTTCTCTGGCGGGCGCGAGGTCAGCTGAAGGAACGGCGAGGCCTGGCGTTGGGGCTGGGGTTGGCACTCGTCGCCGGTGTGATCGGGGCGCCCAAGAACAGCTTCTGGAACCAGGCTTTCGCGCTGATTGCGGTGGGTTCGATGCTCGCCGCCGACGCCGTCGATCTCCGCATCCGCAGCCTCGGACGGGCGGATCTGATCTTGCTATCGGTCTGGTTGGGCGGCGCGTTCCTCTGGACCTTGCTGTGGATGTTCCCGCCATCGAAGACGGGCCCGCTTCCGGCGTTGGTCACGCTCGCGGAGTCGTCCTCGCTGTACGGAATGCTGGCTCTCTGGCTGGTCCTTGCGCGTCGTCTGGCAATGCCGATCGAGGCGCAGGAAGCAGCAGACGAGGCGCCGCCGCTCGCCGCCACCGAGCTGGGCGCGACCGCACCCTAAGGCAGGATCTCGTAGCCGAGACGGGCGCGCAGTCGACCAAGGGCCATGAGCACGGGAGTGCCCAAAGCCAGGACCGCGATCGAGTTGCCGGCGGCGCGGAACGAATCCCAGGCGAACGAGGTCACGGCGTAGAAGCGGCCGAACTGGGCCAGGGTGTCCCCGGCCGAAAGCCCGGGCGTCCAGCCGATGTTATCGACGCCGCGGTAGAAAGCGACCCAGCCAAAGACGTCGGTCAGGGCACCATACGCGAAGCCGGTGGCGACCGCGACTCCAACGAGGACGGCCAGGTCGAGCCGGCCCGGCAGCCACGACCGACGAGCCGGCCGCCATCGGCGAACGACCGCGCCGGCCAGTCCCGCCGAAGCCCCGACCCAGCCGACGGCGAAGGTCTCATACGGCAGCCACGGCCCGATCCCGCCCGTGACGAGCGCCGAGACGAGCAGCGAGAAGGCGCCGACGAGGAACCCGTACGATGCCCCGAACTCGTATCCCGCGCAGATGACGAGGAAGAAGATCGGGCTGAAGCCACCTACGCCGTTGACCAGAGCCAGGCGAAGCGCGGCGTCGATTGCGGCCAGGGCCGCAAGGAGCGCCAGCCTTCCGGAGTCGAGGCGGCGGGCCCCGGCCTCCATCAGCCCGAGCACGGCCACAGCCCCCAGGGTCACGGCCAGCGCCGGCACCTCGGGCGGCAGCCCAAGGCCCAGGAACGGCCAGATGAACAGGACTATTCCGGCGATCGACACGGCGGCGATGCTCATCGGGAACGGCCGCCGAGCGGCACTTCGCCGGGGGCCGCGGCGAGGGCCCTTTGCGGCCCGCGGGCCATTTCGACGGCCAGGCCGCCACGCAACTCGATCGTCCTATCCGCGAGTTCGGCCGCGAGCTCCGTGTCGTGGGTGGCCAGGACCACCGCCGAGCCGCCGGCGGTAAGAGTCTCGACGGCGGCGGCCAGAGAGCGGCGCGCGGCCCGATCCATGCCTCGCGTCGGTTCGTCGAGCAGGACGAGGGTCGGAGAGCCGGCGACGGTGGCCGCCAGCGCGGCCCGCTGCCGCTCGCCGGAACTCAGGTCTCGGGGGTAGCGATCGGCCAAGCGCTCGAGCCCGAACGCGGCGAGCATCTCCTCGGATTCGTCTCGGCTGCCCGTGCGGCGCAGCGTGAGGGCCACTTCGGCGCGGACGGTCGGTAGGTGGAGGAGGGCGCCGGGGTTCTGCGGCAGGTACGCCGTCCGGCCGGCTGGGCGCCGCACCGTCCCCGCCAGTGGAGAAAGCAACCCGGCCAAGGTCCGGAGCAGCGTCGTCTTGCCCGAGCCGTTCGGGCCGAGCAAGGCCACCACCTCGCCGCGGCCGCCCGCCAGAGAGAGGTCATAGAGCACAGGCTCACGCGAACGGCCGGCCGGACCGGCGACCACGTCACGCAACTCCCATGCGGGCTCGCCGGCCGCCGCGGCGTCGCCGACCGCGGGGCGAGCACGCGCGGTTCGGGACCGGCCCGGCACCTCGGCGGCTCCGAGGGTAACGCGACCGCCGTCTACGGTCAGCCGTCGATCCGCGGCCGGGGCGAGTGTCTCGAGTCGATGCTCGGCGACGACGATTGCACGTCCTTCGGCAGCAAGGCCCAGGCAAGCCGCAAGCACCGCGGCCGCGCCATCCGGATCGAGCTGGGACGTGGGCTCGTCGAGGGCCACGAGCTGCGGCCGTAGCACCAGGACCGCGGCCAGCTGTACGCGCTGCCGCTCACCGCCGGATAGTGTCTCGAGCCGACGGCCGACCAGCGACTCGATCCCGAGCGCCGCCATCAATTCGTCGACCCGGTCGTGCATTTCCGCCCGTGGCACGCCCAGGTTCTCCAGGCCGAAGGCGATCTCCCGCTCCACGGTGCCGTAGACCGACTGCGTCTCGACGTCCTGGAACACGAGGCCGGCTCGCTGCGCCAGGATCGGGATCGGAGTGCGGAACGGATCCAGGCCGGCGACTTCGGCGCGGCCCGACACCCGCCCGCCGTGGAACTGCGGCACCAGGCCGTCGAAGAGCCGCAGCAGTGTCGACTTGCCGCCGCCGGAATCGCCGGATATCAGCGTCAGACCCGGCTCGATCTCCAGGTCGACCTCGCGCAGAGACGGCTCGTCCTGGTTTGGATACCAGTAGGAGACGCGCTCCAGCCGGGCCAGCCCGGTACCAACAGAAGCGCTCATGCCGACCTGCCCGGAGGCGCGGCCGATGGATGCGTCGGCAGCGGAAACGCCGGCAGCGCCAATCCCAGGCAGGCCAGGACCAGGATCGGATTGATAGGCGGGAAGGAGATCGTCGGGTATGGATACCAGTCCATGGCTACGCCCGCGATGCGCAGGCCGACGAACAGCGTCGCGGCCGCCAGGGCAGCTGCCACGACGACTGCCTCCCCGGCGCCGAAGCCCGACGCCGCGTAGCTGGTACGCCGACCGGCCCCGAAGGCCCGAGCCTCCATGGCCTCGGCCAGGCGGACCGAATCCTCGATCGCGGTCAGGATGACGGGCACCAGGACCTCGTTCCACGATCGCAGCCCGGCCGGCTTCCAGCCGCGCATCCGCTGTGCGTCGCGAACTTCGGTGAACGTCCGCCCGAAGCCCGAGACCAGGTTGAGCGATGTGGCAACCGCGATCCCGGTCCGCTCCAGCGACGCGGGCATGGCGTCGACGACATCGTGCGGTTCGAGAACCAGCGATAGCGGCGCCACCGAGAAAAGCGCAGCGACAAGTCCGAGCCCGATGGCTCCGCCGAAGGCCAGCGACTCGAGCGTCAGCGGCCCGCCGACGAGCGGCAGCCACTCGGGCAAGCGTGCGATCACGTCGGCGCCGGTGTGGCCTGCGAGGAGGTTGATGAGCGCCGCCAGCGTGGCCGCCACGAGGACGGCGACGGCCAGAGGCCGAACGCGGCGCCCCGGCGGAAGCCACGTCAGCAGCACGTTGAGGGCGACCAGGGCGACGAGTCCGCGATAGACGGGGTTGTCGGTGACGAGGGCGACCGTGACTGCGGCGAGGGACCAGACGAGCCACGCGCGCGGGGCAAGAGCCGCGCGAGGCGCAGGCGCGGCACGGGCCGCTGCCGTGGCGGGGGCCGCTGCCGTGGCGGGGGCCGCTGCCGTGGCGCGGCTCGAGGCTGGCGGCCCGATCACTGTCCCGTGCGCCGGCCGGCCACGAGCTTCAAGATCGCCAGCCCGGCCAACCCGCCACCGACGCTGGCAGCGAGAAGGAGACCCGGGTCAAGTCCACCGGGCGGTGCCGGAATTGGCGCCTGGGATGGCAGGTCGGCGGAGAGAGTGGCTTCGCCACCAACGACAGGTGCGCCAGATGCGGCGACGGCGGCAATGGCTCCGGCCGGGGCGGTCGTCGGGGTCATATCTGCCGCCGGCGGTTCCGCCGCGGAGCTCGCCGCCAGGCTTGCCGCAGCGCTTGCCGCCACGGATCTGCGAGGGGTCGGCGCGGCCGCCGCCGCGCACACTCCGGCAGCTGACACGGGTGCCGCCGCGGATCCGGACGCGGGCACGTACCGAACGCCCAGGGCGTCGCCGTCGTGCAGCGTCAGGGTCGAGATGCCCACATTTGCGAGCTGCCAGGATGCTCCGCCGCGAGCCGCGAAGACGGCCCAATAGCGGTCCTTGCCGGGACAATCGACGTAGTGCGCCGGCTCGCCGTCGAGGGCGCAAACGGCCGCGCCGAAGCCGCCGAACGTCTGGCTCGACCACGCCACTCCGGACCGGTTCAACAGCTCCTCACCCGAGATCGCCGCCGTGCTGAAGGCCACGCAACGGGAAACCACGGAGCCGTCGCCGTGTTCCACAACCAGAGCCGCGTGATGTGAGCCTGCGGCCGCGCACGCGGGCACGGCCTGTGCCACGGGAGCGAGCGAAGCGAGCGCCGCCAGGATTGCGGCGGGCAGGAGCAGAGCGAGACGCCGCATTACCGCGTCCACGGCCGCGTGATGTACAGCCATCCGCCGCCCAGCACCACGACCAGACCCATGGCCGCGACGACGCCGTATAGCAGCACCGAGGACGGGGCCGGATCCGACGGGGCGGGGTTCGAATCGGCCGGGGAGAACGCGATGCCCGCGACCTGTTCCGTCGGGCCGGTCGCCGCCGCCGCCACGAGTCCTTCGGTCGGGGTTGCGGTGGGCGCCTGCGTTGGTTCGGCGGCAGTCGGCTCGGCGGTGTCCGCCGGCTCGGTCGGGCTCACGGTCGGCCCGGCAGTTGGCCGGACGGTCGGCCGCGCGGTCGGTCGAACGGTGGGTTTCGCAGTCGGCTTGGCTGTCGTGGGGGCCGCGGTCAAGGGATCCGCAATACATTGGTACTCCGGGGTCCGACCGGCCGTCCAGTGCGCCGGGCTCCCGTACGGGATGCGCACAAGAGCGGCCGGAACCTGGCTCGTCGTAAATGCGTCCGGCGACCCGCCCGGGAAGGCGAAGCCGCCGTTCGACGCCTGGCCCGATCTCAGGTGAGTCAGCACGGAGTTGCCGCCCTGCAGCCAGGTCGTACCCTCAGGATCCTGACCGGCCGAAACCAGCGCCTCGATGACGCCGGCATCTGAGTCGGGATCGCTGACCGCGGCGCCGAACGAGGATGGGTTCTGGTAGGGGAAGCCGCCGTCCGCGAGTTGCTGCGTGTGGAGATATGCGAGCGCCGCGGCATCGGCAGAGTTGTCGCCTGCTGCGTCGAGGGCCATGACCGCAATTGCCGTCGAGTTCGTGTCGCCCTGCCCCGCGGGAACCGGAGCCGTCCCGTAGCTCCAGCTGCCATCGGGATCCTGGAGCGCCTTGAGCTCGCCTACGGCTTCCGCGGCCACCGAGCTGCCAGCCGCCTTCAGAGCCAGCAGCGCGAACGACTGGCTGTAGGTGGAGCCGTCGCCGTACGCGCCGGTACCGGAGTGGTAGAGCGTCGCGAGGCGGGCAAGCAGGTCGCGGCCCTCGAAGCCGGCGGGATCGAGGCCGGCCGTAACGACCGCCAGGATCGCCTTTCCGGTCTTCGCCGCGTCGCCCGTAGCGGCGTCGGAAGAGGTCGCGATGTACCCCAGGGCGCTGGCGGTGCGCTTGCAGGTGAGGAGAGTGGCCGGGTCGTACCCCGCGGCCGCCGCCCCGATCACGAAGTCAGACGTCGCCCCTATCGAGTGGGCGAGGGAACCGTCCGGGAGCTGCACGGACCGCAAGAACGAGAGAGCGGCAGCGGCCCGTACCTCGTCCGTCGGCGCCGCGGTGGTGGGCAAAGCGGCCGCAAGGCTGAGCGGCGTCGTGAGGAGTGCCGCCAGTATCGCGCTGGCGACGACGAGTCTTCGCATTCTTCCTCCGGCGGCATGACCCGCCTGCCGGAGGGGACCTCGCCGCCGGAGGCCTCCCAACCGATCCGCGCAGGTGGGTGACTTGCGCCGTACGGTCAGGTTTCCTGGCTTGCGGATCGTGCGTCGGCCTACGCCGATGACTTCGCAGCTGGCCGCCTTCCCGGGCTTACGCCCCGTGGCATTGGCCAGCCGCTCCTCGCTCACAGTTGCGCGACAGCGCCGGTTTTCCACCGGCTTCCCTGATACGAGCGGCTCTATTCGTGATGACCCGCTGAGGTTACTCCGCCGCGGCCTCGGCCGCCAGACGGTCTCTCCCGGGCGTCGCCGGTTCCAGGCAGGCCGGGCGGGGGCTAGAGTGGTGGTCTGCGCCGCGAGAGGAGTTCGCCCATGAAGCCGGTTCGGTTCGGACTGTTCATTCCCCAGGGCTGGATCCTGGACCTCGTCGACATCGAGGATCCGATCGAGCAATACGAGACGATGAGCCGGGTCGCTCAGACGGCCGAGCGGCTCGGCTTCGACTCGATCTGGCTGTTCGATCACTTCCACACCTACTTCAAGGCCGTGCTCGAGACGACCTTCGAGTGCTGGACCTCCACTGCCGCCCTGGCCCGCGACACCAGGACGATCAGGCTCGGCCAGATGGTCACCTGCAACAGCTACCGAAACCCAGCGCTGATGGCGAAGATGGCCTCGACGGTGGACGTGCTGAGCCACGGCCGCCTCAACTTCGGGATCGGCGGCGGGTGGTACGAGCACGAATACCTGGCCTACGGCTACGACTTCCCGCCCACGCCGGGCGAGCGGCTGCGGATGCTGGGCGAGGCCCTGCAGGTCATCACGGCGATGTGGACCGAGCCGTACGCCTCGTTCGAGGGCAACTTCTACAAGATCTCCGGCGCGATCAACGAGCCCAAGGGCGTGCAGAAGCCCCATCCACCGATCTGGGTCGGCGGCAGCGGCGAGAAGGTGACGCTCAAACTCGCGGCCAAGTACGGCGACGCCACGAACTTCGGCGGCCACCTCGACGACATGTCCTGGTACAAGCACAAGCTGGATGTGATCCGCGGCCACTGCGAGGATCTGGGCCGCGACCCGGCCACGATCACCCACTCCACCAACGTCGAGACCACTCTCTTGCGGGCGGGCGACGACCCGGACGCGCTGACTAAGACCTACCGCCGCGACCAGTCGCTGGCGGAGTACAAGACCCACGCCATCGTCGGCGGCCCGCAGGAGGTCATCGACACGTACGGCCGCCTGATCGACGCCGGGATGGACTACATCGTCGTCTCGGACCTGCCTGGATTGGCCCGAATGGACGTCCTCGAATACCTGGCCGCCGAGGTCCTGCCGGCGTTCCGGTAGGGCGGGCCGGTGGCATTTGTCCACACCGGGCGGTCGAATTCGGCGTTCGCGGGGCGCGTCCGACTGTTACGCTCTTCGTCCCTCCGGCGTTCTGGGCGCCGCGAGCACCGCATATGGGCCGGGCTGAATCGATCGGTCGAGATCGGAGATCGCCCCACGGTCACTACGCTGGCTTCCACGTCCGAAGGCACGCCGGCTCAGCCGCCGGCGAGGATCAACGCGCCGACACCGCGGAACGTGGCGGTGTTCGCCATGTCGCTGCTGCCGTGGCCGACGGCGATCGCGATCGCCCTGGCCGTGCTCATGCAGCGCCCGGAGGTGCGAATCTGGCTGGCACTCACCGTCGCCTGGTCGGCGGTCGAGTTCGCCATTCGGAACCCGCACCAGGTGACTCTCGAGCGAGATGGGGCCGACGCGCCGGGCCGACGCGCCTACCACCTTGGCGTCCGAAGCTGGTGGTCTGTGCTGGTCGGGTCGCCGGGCCGGACGATCGCCCTCACGCCCGACTGTCGGCTGGTTCGAAACGACGGCGTCATCGATTGCTCGACCGGCAAGCTGATCGAGCTGCGCATCTACCGCTGGCAATTCTCGGAGCTGGTCCGCGCCTTCGGGCGGGCGGGCTTCGAGGTCCACGACGAATGCGACCAAGCACCGTCGCGGCTGCTCGCACTGGCGCCTCTCCTGGTCGTCTCGGTCGTGGCGGTGGCGGCGGTCGCGGTCGCGCTCGTCGAGATCCACGTCCTGTAGAGGGCCCAGCGCGGCGCCGGGTCGGCTAGAGCGACTCCCGCAAGATCGTAGCGATCTCGCCGTCGGTGAGCAGGATCGGGTTGGTCTTCATACTGCTGCCGCGCGAGTCGGCGACGATGGCCGGGGTGTCGGCCTCGGTGACGCCGAAGGCGGATAGCCGCGGAACGACGAGGCGGGCACTCCAATCTTCCAGGAGCCGCACCAGCGCCACGCGTGCATCCGCATCCGCGAGCGTGGCCGCACCTCTCCCCGCGAGAAGCCGCCCTAGCTCCGCGTACCGGCCCAACGCCACGCCCCCGGGCGAGCGCTGCTCCAGCGCCGCCACGTTCACGCGAGTCGCCGCGGCCAGCGTTGCCCCGCAGGCCACGCCGTGCGGGATCGGGAAGAGCGCGCCGAGAGGAGATGCCACGCCGTGGACGGCGCCGAGACCCGTCTGAGCAAGGCAGATCCCCGAGCAAAGCGCGGCCGTAGACATCTCGGCGCGCGCCGCATCCGAAACGCCCGCACCTCCGAGCCCCGCAACCGCCATCTCGTGCCAGGCGAGCAGCCCATCGCGAGCCGCAGCCAGTCCCCGAAGCGCCAGACCGTCCGAGACCGGATTGGCGCGCGTCGAGAGGTAGGACTCGAGCAGCTGCGTCAGCGCGTCCATGCCGTTGGCGGCGATCAGCTCCGGCGGGCAACTCCGCAGCAGCTCCGGGTCCAGGATCGCGACCCGGGCGATCAGCGCCTCGTCGCGGAAGGAGCGCTTGAAGCCACCGGCACCGCGAACGCTCAAGACCGCGTTCTTGGTCGCCTCGCTGCCCGTGCCGGCGGTCGTCGGGACGGCGATGAACGGGACCGCCGGACCGCGGTACGGCAGCCCCGGCCCGATCCCCTCGAGGTGATCCATCACGGAGTTGCCCGGGATCAGCAGGCCGGCAACCGCCTTGGCCGTGTCCAGCACGCTGCCGCCGCCGATGCCGACGACGACCTCCACGGGCCGGCGCGCCCGGCGGCGCCTCCGGACGCGCGCGACGATCTCGTCGACCAGCGCGGGCGACGGCTCGCCCGAAACGCCTTCGACTTCGAACTCGACGCCGGCGGCCGAAAGGCTCGGTCCGATCCGAGCCCAGTCGTCACCCAGCGTGAAACCCGGCCGCCGCACGACCAACAGGGCGCGCCCCCCGAATCGGCCGATGATCTCGGGCAACTCGGCGACCTTCCCGGGACCTGCGACGATCTCGGGCAGCCTCAGAGTCGACGCGTATTCGAAACCCTCCATCGCCCGACTACCGGCGCTCCTGGGACTTCGCGGGAAAGAGGCCGTCGTATCGGACACCGACTCGCGGCTCGGCCATCCAGTCGGCGGCCTTGTCGCGCCACGCCAGGTAGTGCGCCGTCTCCTTGTGGGCCTTCGCCGAAGCTTCGTCTCGATATGCCTCGTAGGCAATGAAACGGGTCGGATCGTCGGCCGACTGGAGGATGTCGAAGCGCAGATTGCCCGGCTCCAGGACCGAGTTCTCGTGGTTCACCCGCATCGACTCGATGAATTCGGCCACGTGCTCGGGCTTGACGTGGACGTAGACCACCGTTACGAACATGACTCCTCCCGGTATGCAGCGGCGACCGCGACGCCCCAATCATCGGGCATCGGCCGAGAGGCGGCTCGTTCGCCGGTGCCTAAGAGGCCGGCGTCACGGGCGGAGTGGACGCTGCATTCAGTGGCCAGAGGATCTCGGAGATCACGATCGTATCGGTTGTGCACGATCCGCCAGGGCAAACGGCCAGGGTGCGTCCGCGCTGCACCGTGGCCACGACCGGCTGACCCAACAAGGAGGCTGGGATGTCCACGGCCGTCCCGACCTTGACGCCATCGAGCATCCAGTAACCGCAGGAGGGCGGCTTCGCCAGGGGTGCGCTCGGCGCTGCGCAGCTCG
>JADGQJ010000163.1 GCA_017881885.1 Chloroflexota bacterium | reverse complement strand
AACGTTTCGCAAATCGTCACGCTCGACAAAGCCTCGCTTGGCGAACGAGCCGGCAAGCTGACCGGCCCGAAACTGGAACTGATTCTCGCCGGCATCGACGTCGTCCTCGGGCGGTGAGGGCCGGCCATCGCGGACGCGTTCTCAATCCGACTGCTGACCCAAGATTGGCTCAGTGAGGACCTGGCTGCCGAACGGCCTTCGGCACACGGCCTCCGGCGACCGATTTTGCCTTCGGCCGAAAGGACGGCCGGAAGACCGGGACCGAACGGAAGACACGCCTACCTCGCCATCGGCAGGATGTGGAGGCCTGCTACATTGGGCCGGCTTCGGCGTATGTCGGAAGGAGATGGGGATTGTGAACGCTGCTCGCCGTGTCCTGGTTTCGACTGTCCTGGTGGTTGGTTGTGGACTGCTATCAGGTTGTAGCCCCGCGCAGAGCACTGTTGCTCCGACACCGACGAAGACGGCGACACCCACTCAATCGGCAGCGGTCCCTGAAACACCCAGCAGTACCCAGACGGCCCTCCCGATTCTCGTTGGAGAGTGGGAAAGGCACGGCAAGCAAGATGGCAGGCCATATACAGAGCAGTTCGCCCTGAATCCTGATGGAACGTATTCAATCGAAGCGAGATTTGATGATACGGACGCGGTGCTTGCAAGTTCAATTGGAACGTATGAGTCGACCGAGACGACACTCACACTGACCGACCAGGATGCCAAGACCACCAGCACACCCTTCTACTTGGACTCGTTGGGAAGGCTGGTAATCGACAACAAGACGGAGTCTGCATGGACAAGGGTGCAATAGGATGGAGGAGGCAGAGCCCGCCCAAGGAGGCTACGCCAGCGGCTTGTCGGACATCACCTTCAAGACCGCGTGAGCGACTGGCCCACTGCTGACGCGGTCGCTTCCGGAGTAATCAAGGAGGCACGTGATCCTCGACATTCGGGCGGCGACGGTCGATGACGCCGACTTCGTGGCGGACGTGTATCTCCGATCTCGGAAGGAACTCGTGGCGTGCGCGCCCCTTGTCCATTCCGACGACGACGTTCGCGACTGGATCCGTCGGCATTTGATACCGGCGGGAGATACCACCGTCGCGATCGCCGATGGTCTCGTGATCGGCCTCTTGGCTATCTCGACGGGTAACGATTGCAGTTGGATCGACCAGCTCTACCTGCATCCCACGTGGGTGGAACGCGGCATTGGCACCCGCTTGCTCGAATTCGCCGAGAGCCAGCTCCCAGGGCCCATTCGCCTCCGCACTTTCGAGTGTAACGAGCGGGCCCGCCGCTTCTATGAACATCGGGGATTCAAAGCGATCGCGTTCGGCGACGGGTCCGGCAACGAGGAGAAGTGCCCCGACATCCTGTACGAGTGGCGACCAGGACAATGACGGTCGACCGGCGCGGAGCCCGGTGTCCACGTGGGTTGGCGGCTTCGTGATAACCTACGGCCAACCTTTGCGGCCGGTCCTGTGAGGCCGGCGTACCGGTCCAGAGAGGCCGGGGAGGAGTCAAGATGGTCGCCTGCAAGATGAACCACCGCGCCTTCGAGGCCGGTGGCTTTTTTGTGTGAAGCAGCAGCCGTTGTCGTACCCCGTGCCCGCAAACCCGGCCCCGCGCGCCGTGCGGATCAAGCCCAAAAGCGCGCTGATCATCGGTTCCGGGCCGGTCGTCATCGGGCAGGCGGCCGAGTTCGACTACGCCGGCACCCAAGCGTGTCGCGCGCTGAGGGCTGAAGGCGTTCGGACGATCCTCGTCAACTCGAACCCGGCCACGATCATGACCGACGCCGAGGTGGCCGACGCCGTCTACCTCGAGCCTCTGACCGTCGAGGCGATCGAGCAGGTCATCGCCAAAGAGCGGCCGGAAGGGCTACTCGCCGGACTCGGCGGCCAGACCGGCCTGAACCTGGCCGTGGCGTTGGCGAAGGCGGGCGTCCTGGAGAAGTACAACGTCCGGCTCATCGGCACGCCGCTCGAAGCGATCGAGATGGCCGAGGACCGCGAGAAGTTCCGCGACCTGCTCGACCGGATCGGCCAGCCGTACGCGCCGAGCTGGATCGTCGAAGGCGAAACTGAGGAGGAGCGCGACGCCGCCGCGCATATAGCCCTCGAGAAGATTGGGCTTCCTGCGATCATCCGGCCGGCTTTCACGATGGGCGGAACCGGCGGCGGCATCGTCGAGACCGAGGCGGCGTACTGGGAGCGGACCCGAACCGGTCTGCGCCTGAGCCCGATCCACCAGGTCATGATCGAGCGCTGCCTGGTGGGCTGGCAGGAGATCGAGTACGAGGTCATGCGCGACGCGGACGACACCTGCATCGCGGTCTGCTCGATGGAGAACGTCGACCCGCTCGGCGTTCACACCGGCGACTCGATCGTGGTCGCGCCGGTGCAGACGCTGCCGGACCCGGTCCACCAGCGGCTCCGCTCGGCGGCGCTCGCCATCATTCGGGCGCTGGGAGTCGAAGGCGGCTGCAACGTCCAGTTCGCGCTCTCGCCCGACTACACCGAATACGCCGTCATCGAGGTCAACCCGCGTGTCAGCCGATCTTCGGCGCTCGCGTCGAAGGCGACCGGCTATCCGATCGCGCGCGTCGCGGCCCAGATCGCGGCCGGGCGGCGGCTGGCGGAGATCCCGAACGTGGTGACGGGCACGACGGTCGCGGCGTTCGAGCCGGCGCTGGACTATGTGGTCGTCAAGCTGCCGCGTTTCCCGTTCGACAAGTTCCCGACGGCCGATCGAACGCTGGGCAGCCAGATGAAGGCGACCGGCGAGGTGATGGCGATCGACCGAACCTTCGGCTCGGCGCTGAACAAGGCGCTGCGGGCGCTCGAACAGGCGGGCGCGGGATTCCTCGCCGAGAATGCCGGCTGGCAGGCCACGCTCGATTACCTGATGGAGCCCGCGGTGGCTCAGCCGTTCGTGACCGTCGACGGCGGCGGGCTGCTGTGCGAGGCCCGCGCCCACGCCGAGCGCGCCGCATATCCGATCGTGCTCAAGCGCTTCCTCGCCCCGTCCGACTCGCGGCTGTGGCGGATCCTCGCGTTGCTGCGGCGCGGCATGCCGGCCGAGCGGGTCCGGGGCGTGACCGGCATCTCGGCGTGGTTCTTGTGGGAGTTCGAGCGGGCGATCGCGCTGGAGCGCGAGGTCCGCAAGATGGGGGCGCGGATCGCGGAGCCGCGGGACGATGAGGCGGCCACTCTCCTGGCGACCGTGAAGCGCGCCGGCTTCGGCGATCGCGAGCTGGCGCAGATGGCTGGTATCGATGCCGAGGCGATCCGATTGGCTCGGATGGAGCTCGGCCTCGTGCCGGGTTACGCGATGGTCGACACGTGCGCGGCGGAGTTCGCCGCCGAGACGCCGTATCTATACGCCACGTACGCGGCGAGTGGTTCGGAGCCGGAGCTGCCGCCGGTAGCACGGCCCGCGGCGCTGGTCATCGGTTCGGGTCCGGTGCGGATCGGGCAGGGGATCGAGTTCGACTATTGCGCCGTCCACGCCGCGGCCGAGCTGCGCGAACGCGGCTGGCAGGCGGTCATGATCAACTCGAACCCAGAGACGGTCTCGACCGACTTCGACGCTTCATCGCGCCTTTACTTCGAGCCGCTCGATCCGGAGAGCGTGCGCTCGGTCGTGGAGGCCGAATCGCCGGAAGGCCGGCCGCTCATGGGCGCCTTCGTCCAGTTCGGTGGCCAGACGCCGCTCAACCTGGCCGAGTCGCTGTCCGCGGCCGGGATTCCGCTGCTCGGCGCAGACCTGGAGACGATCGACCAGGCCGAGGACCGCATCCGCTTCGCCAACCTGGTCGAGGCGGTCGGCATTCCTCAGCCCGAAGGCGGGATGGCTCGGTCGATCGAGGAGGCGCTCGCGCTGGCCGATCGGATCGGCTATCCGGTCATCGTTCGGCCGTCCTTCGTCATCGGCGGCCTGGCCATCGACTTCAGCTACTCGCCCTCGGACCTCGTGGAGCAGCTCGCGCGCGCGACCGTCGTGGACCCCGACCGGCCGGTCCGGATCGACCGCTATCTCGAGGGCATCGAGGTCGATGTCGACGCGATCGCCGACGGCGAGACCGTCTTGATCCCGGGCCTGCTGGAGCACGTGGAACGAGCCGGTGTTCATTCGGGTGACTCGGTCGGGATGTTCCCGCCTCAGACGGTCTCGACCTCCGATCAGGAGTTGATCGTCGCCGCAATGGATCGAATCGTGCGTGCGCTCGACGTGCACGGCCTGGTCAACGCGCAGTTCATCGTCCGCGACGACGGCGTCTATCTCATAGAAGTGAACCCGCGCGCGAGCCGGACGGTGCCGTTCATGAGCAAGGTCACGGGTGTGCCGATGGTCAAGCTCGCGGTCCGGATTGCTCTCGGGGAGACGCTGCGCGCCATGGGGTGGGGGAATGGGCTGCTGGAGCCGCCGGCACTGGTCGCGGTCAAGGCGCCGGCCTTCTCCACGGCTAAGCTCCGTGGCGTGGATCCGTCGGTTGGCCCGGGCATGCAATCCACAGGCGAAGTCATCGGCATTCACACCGATCCGCGAGTAGCGCTGGCGAAGGCGATGCAAGGCGCGGCGCTGATCCCGCCGCGGCCCGGAGCCGATGGGGCGCTCGCCCTGATCTCCGTCGCGGAACGCGATCACGGGGAGCTGCCGCGCGTGGCCCGGGCGCTTGCGCGAGCCGGTTACCGGTTCGCGGCCACTTCCGGGACCGCGGCGGAGCTGCGCAAACTGGGCCACGAGGCGCAGATCGTGGCCAAGGTCGGGGAGCGCGCAACCGACGGCCGCGTGCCCATCCTCGATCTAATCGCCGGCGGCTCGGTCCGGCTCGTCGTGAACACGCCATCGCCGAAGTCCGGACCGGTCCGCGACGCCGCGGAGATCCGTCTTGCCGCTACGGCGGAAGGGATCCTGTGTCTGACCGCAATCGAGACCGCGGTCGCAGCGGCCGAGGCACTGGACCCGGACCTGCGTACGCGTCTGGCGGAGGTCCGATCACTCGGCGAGTGGGTGCCGAACCCGGGCGTGCCACGCGGCGTGGTCGTGGCCGGGTAGGGGAGCGGCGCCACTTATCCGGAGAGCCGCCACGGCGCGGCTACGAATCTCGTGCGGGACGGAACGGCCCACTGCTTCGTCAATCTGGTCATGATGGCAATTGTGACCGTTGAGAGAGGGAGCGACGAGTTGCTCGAGCGCGTGGGGAGCGCCGGCCCCTTCGAGGAAGCCGGAGCGAGCTTCGAAGCGCTGTATCGGCAGCGCTACCGAGACGTCTACCGCTACGCCCTGCTGATGCTGCGAAGCGCCGAGGACGCCGAAGACGTGACGGGCGAGGCCTTTCAGCGGGCATACGCGGCCTGGGATGCCGGGCACGGGCC
>JADGQJ010000162.1 GCA_017881885.1 Chloroflexota bacterium | reverse complement strand
CCCGGCGAATACGTGCGCGATCGCGAAGCTCGCCTTGACGGTGAGTTCGGCCGGTGCCTCGACGGCCCCAACCCGGCTCGCCCGCAGGTCGTCGAGTAACCTCGTGTCGATCGCGTAGATCGCCCCTTGGGCGGTGCCCGCGTAGAGCAGCCCACCGGCGGTCGGCTCCGAAAGAGCATCAGCGCCTGGGATCGCGTACGCGTGCACGAACGAGCGCGTGGCCAGGTCGTACACGCGCACGTCCGAGCCAGTGGCGACGAAGATTCGATCGCCACCCGTCGATCCGTCGGCGGCTGTCCATGCCTCCTGCACGACCGCATCCTCTACGGCCACTCCCAGTCCGGTCGTGGCCGTGACTCGGTCATCCGAAAAGAGCGTCGAACCGGCGGCCATGGCGTACTTGGCCAGCATCGGGTCGGTCCATTCGTAGATGTCATGCGGCGTCGCGTAGCGCCAGTCTTGAAGGAACTCCGCAGCGCTGCGGGCGTAATAGGACTCGTCGAAGTACATCTGAGTCGGCTGGCCAAGCCCGTACATGCGGGTGGAGAGCAGGGCGACGAGGAGTCCCACGGCGACCCAGCCGTCCAGCCTGTCGAGCCGGCCGCGCGGCTCGCGCTCCGGCGGCTCTGCGTCCGGCCGTGAGGAGTCCGGCGCCTCGGCCTGAACCGGCGCCTCGTCCTCGACTGCCGCGGTCGCAGGTCCCTCGGCCTCAGCGGCGAAGATCCCCAGGACTCCCACAGCCACCACGACCAGGCCAATCGGCGCAATCCAGAAGCCGGGCCCCTCGAGGGGCGGCCACGGAGCCAGACCCTGCCCGGCGAGATCCACGATCCGGGCCAGATAGGCGGCAACGGCCACCGCGAGCAGTCCCAGGTAGCTCGCCGGCCGGTCGACCCAGAGCGGCTCCTTGGCCGCGTATCTGACCGTGGCCAGGAGGATGCAGCCGGCCGCGGCGACGAAGACCGCAAGGCCGCGAATGTCGGAGATGCCCACGGCGCCGCGAGCCGGCAACTCTCCCGGGCCGCCGCCGATCCCCCACCACGGCAGGAGCGCTGCCACGATCGCCAGCGCGGCACCGCCGACAACCAACCACCGCGCCTTCGCTGCGGGCGCCGAACCAACCCACACGGACAACACGTTGGGCCTCCCTCGGGAATCGATCCATGTACTGACCCGGCCCCCTCAACCCGGGTCAGCGCGCCGCTCAGGTGGCGAGCGGCTCCAGCACGAATGTGATCGACGGCGAGGGGGTCGGCGAGGCGCGCGATGGCGGCGACGCCAGAGACGGTGTCGGAGATGCGCTGGCGGACGTCGACGGGGAGATCGAAGCCAGCGGCTCGTTCTGCGGCACGTGGAGCGGCGGCGCACCCGACGCGAGGGCGATCGCGAGAACCACTGCGGCTGCCAATCCCAGGATCAGGCGCAGGGACAGCCACCCAAGCGTGCGCCCCGCGGCGCCGCCCGAACTCAGCACTGCGCTCAGCCGCGGCGCCGGCCGCAGCGACCGATCCAGTTCGGCCGCGTGCGATTTCATTCGGGCCCGCAGGACCAGCTCGAAGTTGTCTGCGCTCATCTGTCGAACACCTCGGGTCGCTTGCGCAATGCCGCCACGCCTCGCGACAGATTCGTCCGGACCCCGGCCGCGGAGAGGCCCATGATCCGGCCGATCTGCTGGTCGCTCAGATCGAATAGGTACCTCAGGACGATCGCCTCATGCTGCCGCGACGACATGCAGTCGCGCAGTTGATTGAACCAGACGGCCGCCTCGACCCCATCGATCGGGTCGGCGGCTCTCATCTCCCGATCGGAAGAGGCGCCCTGGCCCGAGAGCGACAGCCAGCCCGGGATCCGGCGTCGGCTACGATCGATCACGATGCGGCGGGCGATCAGGAAGAGCCAGGGCATCGGGTCTCCCGCCGGCCCTCGTCCATTCTGCCAGGCGGAATAGGCACGCCGAACGGCCTCCGCCGCGATGTCCTCGGCATCCTCGTGGTGCCGTACCAGCACCCACGTGTAGCGACACAACCGGGGCCAGGCGGCCAGGTACACCTCCTCGAAGGCGCGATCGGAGGCCAGCCCGACCGTTTCCGCAGGTCCGGCTGTCCTCAAGAACCAGCTCCCCTCGTGCGCGATGCTCACAACCTGATAACGGCGCAAGAGCGAAGTTTGTGTCACGGATGGCCGCCCAAAGATCGCCCTCTTACGCAGCGTCAATCCCGCGGCGGCGAGCCCTGATCGGGCAGTCGTCGTCGACCGTCAGGGGACCGGCTACCAGACGTCGCCGGGGCGCCAGTCGCAGCTGATCGGGGTGGCGAGGTCCAGCTCGGGCGACGCCGGCGTCGGCAGCACCAGGATGTAGCCGTCCTCGTCGGGCGTCCGACGCGGACCCTCGGGCGCGCGCACCCACGAGGGGCCCTGCCACGTCAGCCAGCCGAGCCGCTCATAGAAGCTGTGGCGTCCCGTGCCGAGCGCCCCCAGCTCGAACCGCTCGCGGATGTATGCGTCGACTTCGGCCATGAGTTGCGAGCCGAAGCCCCGGCCCTGATGGGCGATGGCCGTCGCGACCGCCTCGACGTAGCCGGTTCGCAGCGGACGTCCGTCGACGTCGAGCTCGCGGCCCACCACCGACGCATGCGCGACGACCTCGCCGTCGAGCTCGAGCAGGAAGTGCGAGCCGCCCAGGGCGTGCTGCCAGTCTTCTTCGGTCATCGCCTCGTCTTCATCGTCGCCGAAAGCCGCCCACAACAGGGCGCGGATCGCCGACACCTGGGCGGGAGTCAGAGCTTCGGTCGGCAGCCGGGAGATTCGGGCGCGCCCGGCCGCCTTCGCCGATTCGCTTTCCATCGCGCGATCCTATCCGGCCCCTTCGATCGTCGCGGCAGGCGGGCCAGTTTGGGCGAGGGCGCGGCCGGCGGGGAATTCGCGGCCAAGGGTGTCGATCTGCGCCGGTGTGGCGCGTCGGTTGGGCAGGACGACCGAACAACCGGGCCGTTCGACCAAGTCCAAGCGAGGAGATCGACTGATGGCAACTCATGTGATCCACGTCGAAGTCGTGGGCCGCGACGGACCCAAGCTCCAGAAGTTCTACGCGGACGCGTTCGGCTGGGGGCTCGACACCAGCAACCCCGACGGCTACGGGATGTACCGCGATGAGAACGGCATGACCGCCGGCATCGGCAAGAGCCCCATGGGCGGCGACGGGCACGTGACCTTCTACGTGCACAGCGACGACCCGGCCGGAACCCTCAAGCGCGTCGAGCAGCTGGGCGGCAAGATCATCATGCCGCTCACGCAGGTCGCGCCCGAGACGACGATCGCGCTCTTCTCGGACCCGGAAGGCCACGTCGTCGGCCTGATGTAGTCAGCGCGCCGGGCGACAGCGCCCGGATCAGGCTCGGGCGGACGAACGCTCTTGCGGGACTCCGCCCGAGCCGCCGCGCGCGCGGGGCCGTGGCGGTGGGTCGTGGCGTGCCGCGCCGAGCCGCGCCGCGCCCGCGCGCCCGGCGGCTCAGGGTGCGATGCCGAAGGGGTAGGCGGCAGACGAGAGTGAGATTCACTGCCACGATAGGCACGTGGCAGACCATCCAGTTCGGGCGGACGGGCCCAGCGACTCTGGCAGCGGCCGGCACCGCGTCGTCATAGTCGGCGGCGGTTTCGCCGGGCTGTACGCGGCGCGCAAGCTCGGCCGGGATCCCGCGGTCGAAGTCACGCTCATCGACCGGCGCAACTACCACCTATTCCAGCCGCTGCTCTACCAGGTCGCGACGGGCGCCCTATCGCCGGGCGACATCGCCCAGCCCCTCCGCGCCATCCTGCGGCGGAACAAGAACACGCGCGTCGTTCTCGGCGAGGCGGTCGGGCTCGATCCGGTCGGTCGCCGTGTCGCCCTCAGCGACGGCGGGACCGTCGACTACGACACGCTCCTGGTCGCGACCGGGGCGCGGCATGCCTACTTCGGCCACGACGAATGGGCCACTCTGGCGCCCGGGCTCAAGACCATCGAGGACGCCACCGAGATCCGGCGTCGGATCCTGATCGCCTACGAGGCCGCGGAACGCGAGGCGGACCCGCTGCGTCGCGCGGAATGGATGACGTTCGTGGTGGTGGGCGGCGGCCCGACCGGGGTGGAGCTCGCGGGAGCACTGGGCGAGATCTCGCGCGACACGCTGCGCAGGGACTTCCGCTCGATCCGGCCGGCCGACGCCCGCGTGCTCCTCGTCGAAGCGCTCGATCGCGTTCTGCCGACGTATCCCGAGAGTCTCTCGCGGTCGGCTGGTCGTCAGCTCGTCCGCCTCGGCGTGACGGTGCGGACCGGAACGAAGGTCACCGAGATCGACGAGAGCGGCATCGCCGTCTCCGTCCAGAGCGACGGCGCCGAGCGGACGGAGCGAATCCCGACACGGACGGTCCTCTGGGCGGCGGGCGTGCAGGCGTCGAGCTTCGGGCGCAGGGTCGCGGAGGCGCTCGGTGTCGAGACCAAGGTCGATCGGGCCGGCCGGGTGCCGGTCGACGCCGACCTCACGGTGCCGGGCCACCCCGAGGTGATGATCCTGGGCGACCTCGCGATCGCGAAGCGCCAGGGCGGCAAGCCCGTGCCAGGCGTCGCCCCGGCCGCGATCCAGGAGGGCACCTACGCGGCGGAATCCATCCTGCGGCGCGTCCGGGGCCAGACGCCCGAGCCGTTCCGATACCGAGACAAGGGAGACGTCGCGGTCATCGGCAGGCTGTCCGGCGTGGCCGACATCCGCTGGCTCGGCCGATTCGGCCGAAGGAGCGGGTTCCTGGCGTGGGGCATGTGGCTCGGGGTCCACATCGTCTATCTCATCGGCTTCGCCAACCGGCTCGTCGTGATCATCCGGTGGGCGTGGAGCTTCCTCACTCACGGCCGCGGAACCCGGCTTATCACCGGCGAGCCGCACCTGCCGCCGATCAAGCAGCCCGAACACCTGGACTAGATCCAGCCCGCGGGCGTCCGGGGTTTGCCCGGAGCTTCCAGGAGGAGAACATGGAAAAGTCGGGTGCGAGTCAGAGCCAGTCGGGACCGGAACTCATTTCGAAGCGAATCGCCGAACTCGGGGATTGGCGCGGGGAAACCCTCGGCAGAATGCGCAAGCTCATCAAGGCAGCGGACCCGGACGTCGTCGAGGAGTCGAAGTGGGTCAAGCCCCAGTCGCCAGGCACCCCGGTCTGGTCGCACGACGGGATCATCTGCACCGGCGAGCCCTATAAGGCTGTCGTGAAGCTGACCTTCGCCAGGGGCGCGGCTTTGGACGATCCGGCCCGTCTCTTCAACTCGAGTCTCGAGGGCAACCTGCGCCGCGCGATCGACATCCACGAAGGAGAAGAAGTCGACGAGTCCGACTTCAAGGCGCTCGTTCGCCAGGCGGTCGCCCTCAACAGTTCCGGCAAGTCGAA
>JADGQJ010000161.1 GCA_017881885.1 Chloroflexota bacterium | reverse complement strand
GGCGCCGCACGTTCGACTTCCGAACCAATGCGCCGG
Organism: Chloroflexota bacterium; assembly: GCA_017881885.1. Taxonomy (GTDB): domain Bacteria; phylum Chloroflexota; class Limnocylindria; order Limnocylindrales; family CSP1-4; genus Fen-1039. The sequence continues at coordinate 5,404 of JADGQJ010000161.1, read as the reverse complement.
TCGCGGCGCCTCTGGAACTGGCTCCGGCCAACGCCGTCCTCGTGTTCGACGGGGTCTTCCTCCACCGCCCCGAGCTCTTCGATCTGTGGGACTTCACCGTCTTCGTAGCGGTCACATTCGCGGAGACGCAGCGGCGGGGCGCGGCCCGGGACGCCGTCCTGCTCGGGAGCGAGGGAGAGGCGCAGCATCGGTATCGCGTCCGCTACGTGCCCGGTCAGCAGCTCTATTTCGGCCGGGCCCGTCCGCAGGAGAAAGCGGACGTCATCGTCGACAACGAGGACCCGGATCGACCGCGGATGCGCCTCGCTGGGTAGCGCGTCTGGAGCGGGCGCGCAGCCGACGGTGGGCAGAGAACGGCGTTTGGGTCGACCATGGCCCAATGCGAAGACCGGTTTTCTTGCTCGCCTTCGCCGTCCTGGTGACGGCCGCGGCATGTGGCGGCTCCGTGACAACGCCGTCGGCGGCGCCAGGGTCGCCCGGCGCTACCGTCGCCGCGACACTGTCCGCAGGTACCGCCAATCCATCTGTCGCCGCAAACACCGTCTGGCTCTGCAAGCCCGGCCTTGCCGACAACCCGTGTGCCGGCGATCTCACCGCCACCGCAATCCACGCCGACGACTCGACGAGCCTCGAACCTGCCGGGCCGGCCGCCGACCCTCCGATCGACTGCTTCTACGTCTACCCGACGGTCAGTCGACAGAAGGGCACTAACGCGACCCTCAAGATCGATCCTGAGGAGCGCGCCGTCGCAGTCGCCCAGGCGGCCCGGTTCTCGCAGGTCTGCAACGTCTACGCCCCGATGTATCCGCAGTTGACCCTGGCTGCGATCGGCAAGCCGCAGAGCATCACCGCCATCAGCGCAATTGCCGCTTACCAGGGCGTCTGGTCTGCGTTCCTCGACTACATGGCCAACTACAACCACGGCCGAGGAATCGTTCTGATCGGCCACTCCCAGGGCGCGATGATGCTCACCGGACTGCTCAAGGCCGAGGTCGACTCCAAGCCCGAAACGCGCCGGCTGCTGATCTCCGCGCTTCTCCTCGGCGGCAACGTGACGGTCCCGATCGGCAAGACCGTAGGCGGCGACTTCGCGAACATTCCGGCTTGCGGGTCCGCAACGCAGATCGGGTGCGTCGTCGCCTACTCCAGCTTCGACAGGACTCCTCCGGCTAACGCACTCTTCGGCCGAACCGATTCGGCGCTGAATGTGTTCGGCCGCGGTTCCTCCGCTTCAAGGCAGGTGTTGTGCGTCAACCCGGCGGCTCCGGCCGGCGGAAGCGCCTCTCTGAGCCCGTACCTGCCGACAAGGGATCTCTCGAGCATGCTCGGCGCCGGGGCGCCGAAGCTGGCGGTCACAGCGAAGACGCCGTTCGCGGCGTTCCCGGGCGAGTTCTCCGCTCATTGCCAGACGGTCGGCGGAGCGACGTGGCTGCAGATCGACCGAACGAAGAGCGCAACCGACCATCGGCCAGGCGTCTCGAACGTCGGCAGTCCGCTCTGGGGCCTTCATGTGCTGGACGTCAACATCGCCCTCGGCAATCTCGTCGACCTGGTCCGCTCGGAGGCCGCGGCCTTCCACCGGTGACGTGCTTCGGCCGTCGTGTGCCGCCCGTGCCGCCACGCGGCCGATCAGCGGAGAGTGGCGAGGACTGCAGGCTGCCAGCGTTCGCGATACGCGGCGTCGTAGCGGGCACGGACGGCGGGCGACACCTGGACGCGCTCGGAGGGAGCCGCGTCGGCGAGCGCCGATTCGACGGACCCGTAGACGCTGGCCGCGACCCCGCCGACGAGTGCCGCTCCGAGGGCCGCGGCCTCGTCCGTGCGCGCGACTTCGAACCGGCCCGGACCGAGGGCCGCCTTGGCCGTGAGCCAGCGCGGATTGCGCGCTCCCCCACCGACGATCCGGACACGACCGAGCGGCGTGGCTGTGACGCGCTGCAGCTCGTCGAGCATCCAGCGGACGTGGAACGCGGCGCCGTCGATCAACGCGGCGGCGAGCTCCGGCAGGCCGTCGGACTCCAGAAGGCCCTCGACGTCGAAGGCGGCCGAAGGGTCGCGATGGGGCGCGGTTCGACCGTGTAGATATGGTCGGACGAGCGCCTGCGCAGGGCCTGGACCGGCTCGATCGAGAAGGTCGAGGAAGGCTGCGTAGCGATCTCGATCGGGCGACGCCTCGGCGAGTCGCGACGCGCCGGGACCGAGCGCCGCCCCGGCACCTCGCGCCGCCCCGGCGCCCCAGCCCGCCGGCGGCGCGAGGAACCGTTCGACGAACCACTCGACAAGAGCGCCCGAAGCCTGGAGGCCACCGCCGACGTACCACGCACCGTCCAGCGCATGGCAGCCCGATGAGAAGCCGCTCCGCCGCAACTCGTCGGCGAGGGCCGGCTGCCGCGTCACGAGCAGCGTCGCCTCGGCGCTGCCCATCGAGTCCAGAACGTCTCCCGGCCGCGTGACGCCGGCGCCGAGAGCCGCGACGAGGTGGTCATGGCCCGCAACCGCCACGGGCGTTCCGGCGGGCAAGCCCAGCCGAGCACCGGCGGCTCCGGTCAGCCCGCCGACCGATCGACCGAGCGGCAGCACCGCCGGCATCTGTTCGGGCGCGAGGCCCGCGAGGCCGAGCAAGTCGGCATCCCAGCGCCGCTCGGTCACGGAGAAGGCCGCAGTCCGGCAGGCGAGCGACGAGTTCGTCGCCAGTTCGCCGGTGAGATCGTGGGCCACCAACTCCGCCACTCCCGCCCAGCGCCGCAGACGCGCGAATTCGCGCGGCCTGTTCTCGCGCAGCCAGAGCAGCTTGGGCAACGTGTACTTCCCCTCCGGCCGAAGCCCCGTCCGGGCAAATAGCGCCGGGGCGCCGACACGCCGCTCCAGCCACTCCGCCTGCGGCACCGACCGCGGGTCGAACCAGGCCACGATCTCGCCGACCGTCCGGCCGCGTGCGTCCAGCGGCACTCCGGCCTCGGCCATGCTGGCGATGCCGATGGCCCGGGGCGGCGCACCGTGAGGACCAGCCACCGCCGCGGCGACGCACTCCGCGATTGCCGACTCCACGGCGACGAGAATCTCGTCGGGGCGGTGAGTGGCGCCGCCGCCGCTAACGTCGTGGGTCACCGTGTCCCGACGAGCGACGTGGACCACGCCACTCCCCGGCACCACGAGCACGGCTTTGATATGGGTCGACCCGACGTCTACCCCGATCAGGCTCTCGGTCGCACCTTTGGCCGCCATGCGCCAATCATGGCGGCAAGCCGCCGGACGAGCATGGCTTCGATCAGTTCGCCTTCTTTGCCGCGTCGTCGCCTGAAGCCGGGCCGCCCAGGTCGACCGAGATCGTCAGCTCTTCGACTCCGCGCACCAGACCGACGTCGAGCTTGCCGGAGCCGGCCTTCGCCAGGGCGGCATGGAGCCCGTCGGGATCTTCGACCGGAGTGCCGCCCGCGGAGACGATCAGATCGCCCTCACGGATGCCCGCCTCATCGGCCGGGCTGTCCTCTTCGACTCCTCGGACGAGGATGCCGTCGCGATCCGGCAGGCCAACCGCGCGCCGCAGGTGCCGCGCAACGTGGCCTGGTGCTACGGCGATCCCGAGCCGCGGTCGAACCGTCGACTCGCCGCGTCCCAGCGCGTCGACTCGGGCTCGCAGGGCATCGTCGGCCGGAAGCGCGAGGTAGAACCCTTCGCCGATCCGCTGCGTGTTCAGGCCGAGCAGCCGCCCCTCGCCGTCCAGCACGGGACTACCCGACGAGCCCGAGGCGAGCGGCGCCGTGTGCTCGATGCTGCCGCCGATCAGCCGGCCGCCCGGGCCGCGGAACGAACGCTCCACGCCGGAGACCATCCCCATCGTCGTTCGCACACCGCCCGCCGCGGCGCTCGCCACGGCAAAGACCACCGAACCGATCGCCGGCGACGACTTCGCGTCCGCCCATGGAAGGGCGGCCGCACCGGCAGTGTCCACCTCGAGCACGGCGAGATCGCCGTCCATGTCCTCGCCCAGAAGCTTGCCGCGAGCGCGCCGGCCGTCGGCGAATACGCAAGTGGCTTCGTCGCCGTGGACGTTGTGCGCATTCGTGAGAACCCGGTTCTCCGCCACGATCACGCCCGACCCGCGCCGCCATCGCCCGCCGATCCCGACCACTCCGGGGGCCGCCTTGTCCGCAACCTTTGCCACCGCTGCCGAAAGCTCTTCCAGTGCGCCCATTCGATTTGCTCCTTGGGCGTTCGCGCCTTTTCGGCTCGGTGCCCACATCTGTCGTGGCCGTAGTAACTAGCGAGTTGCAAGTTACAACGCAGCCCCGGATCGCGCAAGCCCCGAACTCGCTACGATGACGCCGTGTCCGGAGATGCAGCCCCCTCCCCGCTCCAGGCCGCGCTCGATCGCGTCGGCGACCGCTGGAGCCTGCTCGTCGTCGAGGCGCTCCTCGACGGCCCACGCCGCTTCAACGACCTCCAGGCTGCGCTTTCGGGCATCGCCCCGAACATCCTGTCCGACCGGCTCAAGCGCCTCGAACGCGAGCGCGTGCTGCTGGCCCGGCCGTATTCCGAGCGGCCCCTCCGCCTGAGTTACGAGCTGACTGCCGACGGCCTCGAGCTGGCCGGAGCGCTCCGCCTCCTCGCCGATTGGGGCTCGCGCGCCGACTCGTCCGACGCCCTCCGGCACCAGAGTTGCGGCACGCCGCTCGAAGCGCGGTGGTATTGCCCAACCTGCGCCCGAAGTGTCGAAACCGGAGAGACCACCGAATTGCGGCAGCTCTAGCTCGCCCGGGGGATTGGGCGGTGGGGCGGCGGCGGCCGTTCGTTCCCGTCGCCGCGACCCATCGCCCTCGCCGACCCACCGTGTTTCGGCAAAGGCTCATAGTGTCCGGACAGGGAGGTCGAGATGACCACGCAAGACTCTACGAGCCACGACGCCCGCGAGCTCGCCCAGTTGCGGCTGGAACGCCACCACCATTCGGACGACGACCTCGACGGCGTGATCGTTCGCGACGCGAGCGGAACGACGATCGAACTCGACGATGTGGAGGCTCGCGGCCGGCGCGCCGCAATCTCGCCTCAGGACTGGGCCCGCTACGAAGCCAACATGGCAGAGATCTTCACAGCGATGGGATTGAAGCTCCACACGACGGGGACGGCCGACACACCCCGCCGGTTCGTTCGGGCGCTGTTCGACTCGACCGAAGGCTACGACGGCGATCCCAAGCTGGTGACCGTCTTCCCGACCGAGTGCTACGGCGGTGCCAGCTGCGAATTGGCCCAGGTGGTCGAGGGCCCGATTCCCTTCACGGCCCTATGCGAGCACCACTCCCTGCCCTTCTTCGGTCGCGCGTTCGTCGGCTACATCGCCCACGAGAACATCATCGGCATCAGCAAGCTGACGCGCCTGGTTCGGATCGCGACGCGCCGCTTCGGT
>JADGQJ010000054.1 GCA_017881885.1 Chloroflexota bacterium | reverse complement strand
GAGCGCTCGGGCGTCGCCTCCAGGGCCTGGAGACGCTGCTGCGATTCGGCCGCCTGGCGAAGACGTTCGAAGCGCTCCGACACGACGGCGCGATCGGACCGGAGACGGTCCGCCTGGCGGGCCCCCTCGAGCATGTTCCGGCTCTCGGCCAGGGCCTGTTCGGTGCGTGCCCTGGCGGAGCGAGCCTGGGCAAGGGCGTCGCGATCGCGCTCCAGCTTCTCGAGTGCGGATTCGCCGCTGCGCAGCGCCGTCTCCGCTCGAGCCACGGCTTCCTCGGCGATCTTGAGACGGCCGGGGTTCTTGTCGCCCTTCGACTTGAGGGCGCGGATCGTCTCCTCGAGCCGGGACTTGGCCCGCGAACTGCCCTTGTCGCCGCCGCCGACGCTGCCCTGCAGCCGGTCTCGCAGCGCGCCCTCGTCGCGGTCCAGGTCGTCGAGCTCTTCATGGCGGATCGAAGCGGTGGAGCGGAAGAAGCCCTCGTTGGGAATGCCCGTGAGCTCGGCGATGATCTGGTCGGCACGGGCCGGATCCGTGTAGGTCTGGCCGTCGTACTCGAGCGTCACCTTGCCGCGTTGGCCACGGAACTCCTTCTCCAGGACCCCGTGGCGGACCGTGAGCTCGCCTGTTGCCTCGTTCTCGTCCTCGACCAGGAACTCGAGCCGCGTGGTCGCCCGAGCTTCATCGTCCGAGCCCCAAGTGCGCAGGGTCTCGAGCTCGCTGCCGGTTGCGGTCGCCTTTCGAAACAATGCGAGCTCGATGCCGCGCTGGATGGTCGATTTGCCGGCCTCGTTCGGGCCGCGAATGATCGTGAAGCCCGGAGCCAGCTCTAGGTTGAGCTCGTGGTGCTTGCCGAAGTCCTTGAGCTGGATGCGAAGGATCCTCATCGCCGGGCCCCCTTCACAGCGTCACCGGGCGGCCTTCGAGAAGGTGGCGTCCGAGACGCAGCACCTCGCGGAGGTCGGCCAGCTGTTCGGCCGGATCCTGGACCGATGGTCCGGCAGATGACGTGGCGGCGGTAGCGGTTGCTGCCGGCGGCTCCGTAGACGCCTGCGTTGCTGCGATCGGACGCGAACCGTTCCCTTCGGCGGCCTTCTCGAGTTCGGCGATCCGGCCTTCCACGTCCCGCACGAAGGCGCCAATGACGGTGTCGGGCGGCGGCGGGCTTCCCTCGGGCAGCGCCGGGATCGTGAGGTCGCGGATCCGGAACCGCAGGAACGATGGCGCCATGGCTCGCTCGACCTCGTCCAGATCCACGTCGAGCACATCCGGAAGGAGGCCGCTGAGGCGCACTTCGAGGACGAGATTCGAGTCGGCGTGCCGGCCGATCACGTCGAGCAGGGCCGGCTGAGACTGGATCCCGCTGATGTCCAGATCGAGCTTTTCGCTGCGCGTCTGGCCGACCCGCTTGGGTTCGATCGAAACCAGGTGCCGACCCCCTCGATCCTCCAGCTTGACGAGCAGGACCTGGCCGGCCCCGTCCTGGTCGATCGCGACCGGCTCGGGCGCGCCGGAGTAGGCATAAGTGACGTTCCCCGCGCGGCCTTCGATGGCGGAATGCCAGTGGCCGAGCGCGAGGTAGTCGAGCGCGGTCCCGGCGATCTCCTCCTCGGTGAAGACGACCTCGTCGCCATCGGTCCTGCCGGGGATCGCGAGCGCGCCGTGGACCATCCCGATCCGCCACGTAGCGCGGCGATCGCTTCGGGCATCGAACCCTTCCAGCGGGCTCTTGGGACCGCGTTTGGTGCTGAAGACACGGCCGTGAACGACCGCATCCAGCGAGGGCAGCCAGACGTTCGGCTGCTCTGGCGTGAGGACCGCGATCCATTCGGGCGTGGTTCGGGCCATCGCCGCAAGATCGTAGGAGCGGTAGATCGACGCGCCGTCGTATACGTCGTGAGTGCCCGGGATGATGACCGTCCGAATCGAGGCCTTGGCCAGGCGGCCCAGCTCGGCCGCCACTCGCTCCACCGACCGGCGCGGCTGGGTGTTGGAGTCGAACAGATCGCCGGCGATCAGCACCAGATCAACGGCCTCGGCCACCGCGAGGTCGACCGTTACCCGAAACGCGGTGAACTGGCGCTCGCGCAGAACGGCGGCGCGCTCACCCAGATCCGTGTGCCGCGCTCCCAAGTGCACGTCGGCAGTGTGAAGAAGACGGAGCATTGGCCCTCTGGCTCCTCTGACAGCCCCGGACCCGAGTAAGGCGCGCCCGGTCCGTGGGATGTTCGCGCGGTCTAGTCGACGGATTCGGCGCTTGTCTCGGCCGGCCGCATGCGGTGACCATGGCCGACTGAGCGATTGTGCCAGGTTCGCATGCCCCGTGACGCAACTTGCTGATGCGATTTTCAGAGACTCGATCCGGCCCCTCGCCCGGCGCTCGCGCAATCGGCTCCGAAACCTTCGGCAAGGGCCGGATTTCGTTCCGTCTGAGCCTTCCGCACGCTGTTGTCCCGGGACCCGGGCCGTCTTCGGAATGGCCGCCGGGCCGTGCTATCCTCCCGCCCTACCGGTGCGTCCCCCCAGGCACCATCAACCGAACAGCCTTCGACCGGATCCGCTCGGGCCTCCTGGCAACGCCTTATGCGCGTCCCCGCCGCAGCCTCGGTTCGCCTGTCTCCGGGACCCGCCGGTGCGTATAACTCGCGCCTCCGGGAGGAGAAAGTGACCTACGTCGATCGGACGCTAACCTGCGTCGACTGCGGTGCCGAGTTCGTCCACTCGGCCGAAGACCAGGAGTTCTACGCCCAGAAGGAATTCGTCTCCGACCCTAAACGTTGCCCGAGTTGCCGGGCCTCCAGACGGTCGATGAGGGAGTCGGGGGATAGTGCCCGTGGCGGGTCCGCCGACGGGCCTCGTGAGTTCTTCGCCGTGGTCTGCTCGCGCTGCGGCAACCAGGCTCAGGTTCCGTTCAAGCCGCACATGGATCGCCCCGTCTACTGCTCCGACTGCTTCCGCGCAGTCCACGCCCAGGGCGCATAGGTCGCGGGCAGACAAATCGCCGCTCGCAAAAGAAAAGCGGCGGTCGCCTTCCGGCGACCGCCGCTTCGATTCGACGAGCTTCAGACTACGGTCTTGCTGGCCACCCACTCTTGATAAGCGAACCAGGCCATCACGGCGCCGCCAGCCACGAAGAGAAGATCGGCGATGTACATGCCGATCGGCGGATTGCCGAGGCCGTTGCTGATGTTGAGCAGCGCGGTGATCAGGGCCAGAGCGCCAGCCGCTCCGGCGCAGCCGAGCAAGATCTGCGCTACGGGCATCGGCCACGCGAACGACGCCATGTTCGGTGCGACCTTCACGTAGATGATGCCGATGACGACGATCGCGAGCACAAGCGCCAGGATCGCGGTCGTGCCGGCGGTGCTCCAGCTGAAATAGTTCACCGTACAAGTGATACCCGCGACCGAGATGCCAGCGCAGGCATTCACAGAGCCGAGGATCAGACCAACGAGCCAACCCACGATTACCGCGGCCGCGCCGTAGACGATGAACTTCTCCCGAGCCGAAACCTTCGCCCACAGTTCATTCAGCACCGGTTGAGCCTCCTTCTCAAAATCTGGTCCGGGCACGCCCCGTGCGGGGTCTCCGGGTACCTTGCTTCTGTCGACCTCAAATGACGGGTCCCGAGGCCGATGAGAACGAGCGCAGCCTACACCCCGGGCCCGGGCGTGACCAGATGGTTCCTGACGTCACGCAAACGGTCCGTCACAGGTGGACCGCCTGAGTGCAAGAATGAACCCACTCCCGGTCGGGCAGACAGACGGCCCGCCTACCGGGACGAGTGGCTTGGAGCACGTCTCGGCGGGCCCATCTGGCGGGTCACGAAGCGATCATCCGGCCTCGTGAATCGCACCATCGACCCGGTCGTCCCGGCGGAGGAGAGGACGACTCCGAGCACCCGGTCTTCCTGAGCCTCGCTGGAGGGTTCTGGTGCTTCGTCTGGTAGAATTAGTGCCGCTCCCAAACGGCGCTGCCGTATCCGAGCGCCCCACGGATCCGTCTGGCGGTGGTCGCGGCGCGCGGTCGCCGAACTGGCATCGTCGATTGTTTGGGAGATTGGAGGAGGCATCATGGCTCGCCCTGTCCGCACGGCGGTCGCCACGACCCCGCTTCGGCCGGTGAAGTCGCACCTGATCGAGGACTACAACGCCCGGACCAACGTCGTCCGGTGCGATTGCGGTTGGTCGGGCATCGCCGACGAGTTCGCCGTTCACCGCCGCGCCGTCGGCGCCGCAAGCCCCTCCTGACAGAGGCCCGCGGCCTCGAGCCGCATTCTTCGGAACGCCCCCTCGCCACGTACGAGGACCTGGGCTACCGCGACGTCTTCTGGGCCACCCGCCGGTACGAGGACGCCTGCGACCGGGTCGCGATTCGAGCACTCCTTCCGCCTCGAGGGAATCGCCTGATCGAGGTCGGGGCGGGATTCGGCCGACTGGCCGACGAGTATCGAGGTTACGGCGAAGTCGTCCTGCTCGATTCGTCCGAAGTCCATGTATCTGCGGCGCGGGAAGCTCTCGCGGGCGACGCACGTTTCGAGGTTCTGCTCGGCGACGCCTGCGCACTGCCCTACCCCGACGGCTACTTCGACACGGCGGTGTGCGTGCGGGTGCTCCACCACTTCGCCGATCCGGGGCCGCTGCTTCTCGAGCTCGGCCGGGTCACTCGACCTGGGGGCGTTCTCGTTCTCGAATACGCCAACAAGCGCAACCTCAAGTCGATCGCGCGGCGCGTGCTGGGCCGCCAGGGCTGGTCGCCCTTCGAGCTGGGTTCGGTCGAATACAAGCCGTTCCATTTCGACCACTCCCCGGTCGGCGTCCGACGCGCCATGCACAAGGCCGGCCTTCGAATCGAGACGATGCGCGCCGCGTCACTTCTCCGGGTTCCGGGCTTGACCGTGCGCCTGCCGCTCCGGTTCCTGCTGGCGGCCGAACGCCGACTTCAGGCGCCCCTTGGTTCGATCACGCCCGGACCGTCCGTCTTCCTGCGCGCCCGCCGAGAGAAGTAGCCGCTCAGCACTCCTCTTTGCCGGAGCCCCTCTGGACGGGCCGGTAAAGGAAGTAGTTGGCGGCGCAGGCCGCCTGGTTGCCCTCGTGGACGGCGGCGCTTATCTGGTGGTCGTGCGGGCTGGTCACGTCTCCGGCGGCGTACAGCCCGGGGACGTTGGTGTGCTGATCCAGATCGACGACGATGTGGCCCAACTCGTTTAGCTTCAGCCCAAGGGCGACGGCAATGTCCGTTCGCGGCGTGGGCCGGCGGTAGACGAAGACCATTTCCACAGGCACGCGGGTCTCGGCCGGATCGTCGAGCATCAGCGCCTCGATCTGGCCGTCGGCGTTGACGTACGCGGCAACCGCATGCGGATAGGCCTCGATGCCGTTGTCCCGAAGGTCCGCCAGGCGCTGCTCCGGGACGTCGAAGCCCTCCGGCCGGCCGGCGACGATCGATACTTTGTCGGTGAAATCGAGGAGGTCCAGGGCCGTCTCGACCGCATCCTCGTCGTGACCCAGAACGGCCACGACCTTGCCCGTCGACTCGTAGCCGTCGCAGGCGATGCACCAGAAGAGGCTCTTGCCAACACATTGAGCCCAGCCGAGGAACTTGGGGAAGTTGTCGCGGACGCCTGTCGCGAGGATCACGGTCCGGGCCGCTACGCCGACGGGGCCGATTGCCTTCTCCTCGCCGAGCGAACTCCCGAGCTCCTCGTCGCGCCTGATGTTGACGACGCGGCCCGCCGTCTCGCGGCGGTTATCCCCTAGGGTCCCCTCGACCCTGAGATGGAAGAGGCCGTCGTGGGAGGCGGCGATCACGCGCCCGTTCAGGAACTTCGTCCCGTAGCGGGCTGCCTGGCGCCGGCCCTGGAGCCGTATCTCGGCCGCCGGGATGCCGTCGGGGAAGCCGAGATAGTTGCGGTTGGTCTGGCCCCACAGCGAGCGCCCATCGCGGTCGTCGATGACCAGCACGCTGCGGCGCATGCGCGAAAGGCAGACCGCGGCGGAGAGTCCGGCAGGGCCGCCGCCGATGATCGCGCAGTCGACTTCGCGCTCGTAAACGGGCGCGCCGGCTTGCGCGGCGAATTCACCGGAGGTGCTCGGAGCCCCTGTTTGATCCAATTCGCTCATCGAATAATCATGCTCCCGCCGGGGCTGCTCGTGTCGGCCAATTTCGACCGGTCCGGCACGCAGGAGGCACCTCCGACCGCGTCGGCGAGCGCTGCCGGGTACACTGCGGCCAGAAGGAGGCAGGCCAACCGAGACACACGTCCCGTCCATCGCGTCCGTGACCGCCCCGCGGGCCACACCCGGGTTCGCAGGCAAGGCCCCGAACGGAGCCGGACCATCGGCACCGGCCCGCCCAGTCAGGACGCGTGAAGAGCGCCTGCTCCTGCTCCGCCCCTTGCTACAGCGGCGGATTCTCGTGCTCGACGGGGCCACCGGCACGCTGATTCAGCGCTACGGCCTGTCAGAGGCCGATTTTCGGGGCGAGCGGTTCCGCGACCACCCGCGCGACGTCCGCGGCGACAACGACCTCCTGTGCCTGACTCGTCCGGACGTAGTTCGCGCCGTCCACGACGCCTATCTGGCGGCCGGCGCGGACATCATCACGACCGATACGTTCACAGCCACGCGCATCGCCCAGGCCGACTACGGGCTGGAGGACGTGGCGTACGAGATCCACTTCGAGGCGGCCCGGATCGCTCGCGCCGCCGCCGACGCGGCCGAGGCGCGCGAACCCGAGAGACCGCGGTTCGTGGCCGGCTCGCTCGGCCCGACGAACAAGACCGCCTCCATCTCCCCGGACGTGGCCGACCCGGCCGCCCGTTCCGTCTCCTTCGAACAGCTGGCCGAGGCTTACGCAGAGGCCGCCCGCGGGCTGCTCCTCGGCGGCGCCGATTTGCTCATGGTCGAGACGATCTTCGACGTTCTCAACGCCAAGGCCGCAATCTTTGCAATCCAGGGGGTATTCGAAGAGCTCGGGGTGGAGGTTCCGCTCTGGATCTCCGGCACCATCACCGACGCCAGCGGCCGCACCCTCTCCGGCCACACGGTCGAGGCATTCTGGAACGCGATCCGCCACGCGCGGCCGCTCATCGTGGGGCTGAACTGCGCCCTCGGCGCGCGTCAGCTGCGGGCCCACGTCGACGAGCTATCCGGCCTGGCCGACACGTTCGTGGCCGCCCATCCGAACGCCGGCCTGCCCAACGAGTTCGGCGGATACGACGAAACGCCCGAAGCCATGGCGACCGTTCTCCGCGAGTTCGCCGCAGCCGGCATCGTCAATGTCATCGGCGGCTGCTGCGGAACCGGGCCTGCGCACGTCGCGGCCCTCGTGGAGGCGGCCGCGGACCTGGCGCCGCGAGCCATCCCCGAGCGACCGTCCGGCCTGCGGCTGGCCGGTCTCGAGGCGCTGGACATCGTCGAGGGCAGCCTCTTCGTCAATATCGGCGAGCGGACCAATGTCGCCGGCTCGCGCGGTTTCGCCCGCCGGATCGTCGAAGGCGACTTCGAGGGCGCGCTCGCGATCGCGCGACGCCAGGTGGAAGCCGGCGCCCAGGCGATCGACGTGAACATGGACGAGGCCCTGCTCGACTCGGAGGCGGCGATGACCCGCTTCCTCAATCTCGTGGCTTCCGAGCCGGCGATAGCCCGCGTCCCCATTGTCGTGGACTCGTCGAAGTGGTCCGTGATCGAGGCCGGGCTGCGCTGCGTCGGCGGCAAGCCGATCGTGAACTCGATCTCGCTCAAGGAGGGCGAGGAGCAGTTCCTCCGGCAGGCGCGGCTGGCGCGCCGCTACGGAGCCGCCGTGATCGTCATGGCCTTCGACGAGCGGGGGCAGGCCGACACGGTCGAACGCAAGGTCGAGATCTGCCGGCGCGCGTACGGCTTGCTGACCGAGCGGGCGGGCTTCCCGGGCGAGGAGATCGTCTTCGACCCGAACGTCTTCGCCATCGGCACCGGGATCGAGGAGCACGCCGGATACGCGGTCGCATACATCGAGGCCACGCGCCTCATCAAGGCCGAGCTGCCGGATGTCCGGGTCAGCGGCGGGGTCAGCAACGTCTCGTTCGCCTTCCGCGGCAACGACGTCGTTCGGGAGGCGATCCACGCCGTATTCCTCTATCACGCCGTCGCGGCCGGCATGGACATGGGCATCGTCAACCCCGGACAACTCGCCGTGTATTCGGAGATTGCGGCGGACCTGCTCGAGCGAGTCGAGGACCTGGTGCTCAACCGCCGTCCGGACGCGACGGAGCGGATGCTCGAGATCGCCTCGAAGTACGCCGGCACGGCCGGGCCGGAGCGGGCGGCCGTCGATCCGGCGTGGCGCGACCTGCCCGTCTCGGATCGGCTGAGGCACGCCCTCATCGAAGGGATCGACACGTTTGTGGTTGAGGACACCGAGGCGGCCCGCCTCGTCGCCACCCGCCCGATCGACGTCATCGAAGGACCGCTGATGAGCGGCATGAATGCGGTGGGCGACCTCTTCGCGGCCGGCAAGATGTTCCTGCCCCAGGTTGTCAAGAGCGCCCGCGTCATGAAGAAGGCAGTCGCTCACCTGGTGCCGTATCTGGAAGCGGAGAAGGCTGCACTGGGCGACATGCGGCCACGCGGCAAGATCCTCATGGCCACCGTCAAGGGCGATGTCCACGACATCGGCAAGAACATCGTCGGCGTCGTGCTGCAGTGCAACAACTACGAGGTGGTGGACCTGGGGGTGATGGTTCCGGCCGCCCGGATCGTGGATGCCGCCCGGGCCGAGAAGGTCGACGTCGTGGGGCTGTCCGGCCTGATCACTCCCTCTCTGGAGGAGATGGCCCACGTCGCTGCTGAACTGGAGCGGGAGGGCTTCCACCTGCCGCTGCTCATCGGCGGAGCCACGACGTCGAAGGCCCATACCGCGGTCAAGATCGCGCCGCGCTACTCGGCGCCGGTGATCCACGTGGCCGATGCGTCGCGCGCCGTCGGCGTGGTCTCGGAGCTGCTCGGCGACGGAGCGGCCGGATATGCCGCCGCGATCCGCGACGAGCAGGAGCGACTCCGCGTCGATCGGGCCGGGCGCCGCGAGCAGATCGCCCGCGTCTCCATTCAGGTCGCCCGGGCAAACCGGACCGCGGTCGATTTCGGGCTGGCGGCCCCGGCTCCCAGCTTCCTGGGCGCGCGGGCCGAGGAGTACCGGCTGGCGCAGCTGGTCGACTGGATCGACTGGTCGCCCTTCTTTGCCGCCTGGGAGCTGAAGGGAACCTTTCCGAAGATCCTCGACGCGCCCGGTGTCGGCGAGTCGGCCCGAAGTCTCTACGACGACGGACGGCGACTGCTCGACCAGCTCGCGAGCGAGAACCGGTTGCGCGCGAAGGGGGTCGTGGGCTTCTGGCCGGCCGGCTCCGTGGGCGACGACATAGAGCTGTACACGGACGAAGCGCGGTCGGAGATCCGAGCGGTCGTCCACACCTTGCGCCAGCAGATGGAGAAGCCCCCGGGCCGGGCCAACATGGCGCTGTCCGATTTCGTGGCTCCGCGGGAGAGCGGGTTCCCGGACTACCTCGGCGCGTTTGCCGTCACGGCCGGCCTGGGTTCGGGCGAGATCGTGGCCGCGTTCGAAGCCGCCCACGACGACTACCGGGCCATCATGGTCAAGGCCCTGGCCGATCGTCTGGCAGAGGCGCTGGCGGAGGTCCTGCACGAGCGCGTCCGTCGCGAGCTGTGGGGTTATGCGCCGAACGAAACGGTGGACAGAGCCGCGATCATCCGCGAGGAGTATCAAGGCATAAGGCCCGCGCCCGGCTATCCGGCGTGCCCGGATCACACGGAGAAGGCGACTCTCTTCGCGTTGCTCGACGCGGAGGCGAGCGCGGGCATGAGCCTCACCGAGTCGTTCGCGATGCTCCCGCCCGCGTCCGTCTCGGGCTACTACTTCTGGCGTCCCGAGGCGCACTACTTCGGCGTCGGCCGGATCGGGCCCGATCAGCTGGAGGACTACGCTCGACGCAAGGGCTGGTCGCTCGAGCAGGCCGCGCGCTGGCTGGCTCCCAATCTCGAGGACGAGTAGGGCGGCCGCCTTCCGCGGTTTCGAATCGGCCCGGGCTGGGGCGGATAGAATCTAGGCACTCAGCAGCGGAGATGGGCATTGAGCGACGGGCACGAGGCGGACGCAAAGACGGCGGGCGAGGTGCCGCGGGGTGCGGATGTCGATTCCGTCGTCGTGCTCGATTTCGGGAGCCAGTACAGCCGTCTGATTGCCCGCCGTGTGCGCGAGCTCAACGTCTATTCGGAGCTGCTTCCGTTCGACACGCCATGGCGTGAGATCGCCGCGCGCAAGCCCAAGGCGGTGATCCTGTCGGGCGGTCCGGCCAGCGTCTATGAAGACGGTTCGCCCCACCCCGACCCGGCGATCTGGACCGGCGGCGTACCGATCCTCGGCATCTGCTACGGACTCCACCTGATGGCCGAGGGTCTCGGCGGCGAGGTCGTCTCCTTCGAGCGAAAGGAGTTCGGGCCGGCCATCGTCTCGGTGACGTCCGGGGACGGCCTTTTCGCCGGCCTCGAGCCCGAGCAGCCGGTCTGGATGAGCCACGGCGATTCGATCCGGCGGTTGCCGGACGGTTTCGGGTCGACCGCTCGAACAGACTCCACGCCCTACGCCGCCGTCGCCGATCCCGGCCGCCGGATGTACGGGATCCAGTTCCACCCCGAGGTCGTCCACACCAAGAGCGGCCGCGACATTCTTCGAAATTTCGTGGTCGAGATCGCGGGTGCCCGCCAGAACTGGACCGCCGTCAACTTCATCGCCTCCACGGTCGACGAGATCCGGAACCGCGTCGATGCACACAGCCTGGCCACCGGCACGGACGGCAAGGTCTTGTGCGCGCTCTCTGGTGGCGTGGATTCGGCCGTGGCTGCGACGCTCGTCCATCGGGCCGTCGGCGATCGGCTCATCTGCGTCCACGTCGACCACGGCATGATGCGCAAGAACGAGACCGAGCTCCTGCAGACGGCCTTCGAGCAGTTGGGCGTGCGCGTCATCGTGGTCAACGCTCGAGAGCGGTTCCTTCGCAAGCTCGAGGGCGTCACCGACCCGGAGCAGAAGCGCCACATCATCGGCAACGAGTTCATCCGCGTCTTCGAAGAGGAAGCGGTGAAGCTCGGCCAGATCGCCTTCCTGACCCAGGGCACGCTCTACCCGGACGTCATCGAATCGGCGACTTCCTCGAATGAGAAGGCCGCCGCCAAGATCAAGACTCACCACAACGTGGGCGGCCTGCCGGACGATATCGCCTTCCAGCTCATCGAACCGCTTCGCTACCTGTTCAAGGACGAGGTTCGGGCGGTCGGCACGGAGTTGGGCCTGCCGGACTCGATGGTCCAGCGCCAGCCGTTCCCGGGCCCGGGCCTGGCCATACGGATCATCGGCGAAGTTACCGCGGACCGGCTCGACACCCTGCGGGAAGCCGATTGGATCGTCATCGACGAGATCAAAGCCGCCGGCCTGTATCGCAGCGTCTGGCAGTCCTTCGCGATCCTGACCCCCGTCCGCTCCGTCGGAGTCATGGGCGACGGCCGAACCTACGCCAACCTCGTCGCCATCCGCGCGGTCACGTCTGAGGACGCGATGACGGCCGACTGGGCCAAACTCCCATACGACGTCCTGGGCAGGATCAGCTCCCGAATCGTCAACGAGGTCCCGGGCGTGAACAGGGTGGTCTACGACATCAGCTCGAAACCGCCGGCCACCATCGAATGGGAATGAGGGCGCCGTCGGACGAGCCGGCGTAAAGTCCGCAACAAGTCGGCGTGAGAGTCCGCGCCGCGGTTCCGCCTCCGTATCCGCGCCACGAGGAGAACGATGCAACGAATCTTCGGGGCGCTTGCGATCTTCGGCGGGTGGCTCTGCATCCTCTTGAGCGCAGTCTTCGGTCTGGTCGCGTCGCAATTCCTGGGTCTCGATCACTTCGAGGGCAGCCCACCCCCGGCCGGGCTATATGGGGTGCCGGCTGTAGTGGTCCTGTGGATCGCGGTTACGACGGCCATCGTGTCGGCGGTCCCGGCAGCGTCGGCGATGTTCGCGCCGGACCCAAGCCGACGGCTGTACGCCGCCGCCACGGTCATGGGAGTCATCGGCGTGGCAATGCTGCCGGATGATCTCGGGCGGGCCTACGCCGCGGCCATCATTCCAGGAGCCGCGCTCTTCGCCGCCGGAGCGTGGTGGACCCACCGGGCCGGCCCGATCGGTGCCGAGGCCGGGTCGGGCTCGGCCGGCGTCGGGGCCACTGAGCCGGGGGCCGGACCCGCGGCCGATCCGACCGGCTCGATGCGTGTCGCCGGCGTCTCTCCCGAGCCCGCGCCTGAGTGGCCGGCCAAGCGATCGTCCGGGCGCGCCGCGAAGTCCAATGCGAAGCCCAAGATCGAGGCGGAAACCGAATGTCCGTGGTGCTCCGCCAGGATCATCGTTGGGGCGGAACGATGTCCGAGTTGCGGGGCGGCGCTGATCTCCGCGGCCGAGGTGGCTGCGGTCGTCATCCCCGGGGTCACTGCCGTCTCACCCGAGCTGCGCGAGTATCAGTACAGGGTTGCGCACCAGAAGAAGCGCCCCGGGGTCTTGTCGATTGTGCTGGGCGAGTTCGGCGACAAGAGCACAGGCGGCCCGGCGCAGGATGGCGACGTGGCGGCCTTCCAGCCTCCGAGCGCGGAGGTCCGGGCCGAGATGGTGCGCCTCGATCGCGAGATCGACGCCGGACGGGTCGTCCCCGAAGACGTCGCCATGCTCGAAGCCCCTGCGCTCGAAGACGTCGCCGCGCCCGAAGCCGCCACGCTCGATGCGGCCACGCCCGAACCGGAAGCCCCCGCGCCGGCGCCCGAAGCCGCCTCGCCCGAACCGGAAGCCCCCGCGCCGGCGCCCGAAGCCGCCTCGCCCGAGGACCGCAATCCCTCAAAGGACTCCTGACCCGGTGGCCACCTCCGAATCACGACTTCCTGCGCCCGGCCCATCGTACTTGCGCGAACTGGAGCTTCGCCCGGGGGATCTACGCCGCGTCGGAATGAGCCAGCCTCAAACCGTCGCGGACGGCTGGTGGGTGGCTCTGCTCTGGTGCGAGACGGACGGCCGCCTCGTGGAGTTCCGGGACCTGAGCCCGACACCTGAGCCGCCTCCCGGCTCGCCCCTACTGCGACTCGGGCCCGCGCTCGCCGGTACTCTCTCCGGACTGATCCTGGAGGAGGGAGGGCGCCAGCAGCTCCGCCTCCGACTGGGGCAACCGCCCGTCGACGAAAAGAAGCCCTGGGAAGCGCCCCTGACAGTGCTTGCCGGGTTCCGCTTCGAGCCCGCACGCACTGCCACGATGCGCGACAACGAGCTCGCCCAGACGGTTCTTCAGGCTTTCCTGGAAGCGATCCTCCGCCTCGCAGGGTAGTCCGCGAAGTCGGACGCGAGTGCCATTTCGCGGCTCGGCTAGACTCGTCGCATGCGCGACATGTTTGACGACTTTCTCGATGAGCTGCGCCGCCGCCAGGCCGAGCAGAGCCACAAGAGCGGCGAGCCCGGAGCCGAGGCCGAATCCGATCCCGCCGCCGGGACGGACGCCCAGGCCGGCGATCGCTCATCTACCGAGGGACCAGTGGAGGACACGCCGGTGAGTTCAAACGGAACGGATTCCGACAACGGCGCCGGTCGTGGCGACGATGACGGTGGTGTCTTCCGCGGCGGTGGCTACAGAGGCCCTCGCAGGCCCCGATCCGTGGGATCCGACGGAGACCTGCCCGAGATCCACATCGGCCGCGGCTGGGTCATTCTGGGAGTCTCGCTCGTAGTCATCCTGGTCCTCTTCAGCCTCTTCTTCTCCGTGGGCGTCGGCATCTGGACCGATGCCATCTGGTATCAGAGCGTCGGCTTCGCGGACGTCTTCTCGACGCGGCTCGGCTCGCAGCTCGCCCTCTTCGCCCTCGGGACGCTGGCCGGATTCGCCTTCCTGTGGTTCAACCTCTGGATCGTCGGCCGGCTCATCCCCAAGGGCACGATGCGGCGGTTCTCGCTCGACGACTTCCTCGATCGCTTCAACGTCGAGCGCTACAGCGGCGGCTACGGAACCGGACCCTTCGGCACACAGCGCCGGCCGAGCTCGGGCCAGAGCGAGATCGAGATGCCGGACGTCGCTCGCCCCGTCTTCTGGGGCCTCATCGGGCTGAGCGCGCTCATCGCGCTCGGGCTCGGCGGCCTGCTGGCCAGCAGCTGGACGACCGTCCAGTTGTTCGCCCATCGAGTGCCGTTCGGCCAGGTCGACCCGTCGTTCCATCTGGACATCGGCTTCTACGTCTTCGAGCTGCCCTTCTACCGCCTGATCCAGTCGTTTGCCAACACGCTGCTACTGCTCGGCATCGTCGTGGCCGGCGTCCGGTATGTGGTGGCGATCGTTTCCGGAGCCTCGATGCCGACGGC
>JADGQJ010000006.1 GCA_017881885.1 Chloroflexota bacterium | reverse complement strand
TCGAAACCCTCACGTCGCATCTGCTCGATCAGGATCGCCAGCTGCAGCTCGCCGCGACCGAGGACCTCGTAAGTGTCCGCCGATTCTGTCGGCTGGAACTCGATCGAGACGTTGCCCAGGATTTCCTTCTCCAGCCGCTGCTTGATGTGGCGGCTCGTAACGTACTTGCCCTCGCGTCCCGAAAGCGGCGACGTATTCGCCCCGAAGGTCATGCTCAGCGTCGGGGCGTCGAGGTCCAGACGCTGCATCGGCCGCGGATCGGCCGGATCCGTGATCGTGTCGCCGATGGTCACGTCGGGGATGCCCGCCAGCGCGACGATGTCACCCGGTCCGGCCTCTTCGATGTCGACGCGCTCGATGCCGTGTGCAGTCGTCAGGCTGGTCACGGTCCCCGAGAGCGTCACCGTGCGTCCGGGTTCAATCGAGCCGGCCGTGTCCTCAGCTTCTTCCCGAACGATGACGATCCGGCCGCCCAGCTTGATCGTGCCGTTCCAGACCCTGCCGACCGCCATGCGGCCGACATAGTCGTTCGCCGAAAGGTTCGTGACGAGGAGTTGGAGCGGGTGGTCCGGCACATATCGGGGGGCCGGGGTGTGCTCGATCAGCAATTCGAAGAGCGGCCGCAGGTCCGTGCCGGTATTGGCGATGTCCATGGTGGCCGTCCCGGTTTTGGCGTTGGTGTACACGACCGGGAAGTCGATCTGGGTCGCGTCCGCGCCGAGGTCCATGAACAGCTCGTACACGGCATCGAGGACTTCCGCACAGCGCGCATCCGAGCGATCGATCTTGTTGATGGCCACGACGACGGGCAAGTGATGCGACATTGCCTTCTGCAGTACGTAGCGCGTCTGCGGCAGCGGGCCTTCGGCCGCGTCGACCAGGAGCAATACCGAGTCGACCATGTTCAGACTGCGCTCGACTTCGCCGCCGAAGTCGGCGTGACCGGGGGTGTCGACGATATTCAGCCGGATCCCGTCGTAGTCGACCGCGGTCTGCTTGGCGAGGATCGTGATCCCCTTCTCGCGCTCGAGGTCGTTGGAATCCATGACCCGCTCGACGACTACCTGGTTGGCACGGAAAGCGCCCGCCTGGCGCAGCATCGCGTCGACGAGGGTGGTCTTGCCGTGGTCGACGTGGGCGACGATCGCGACATTGCGCACGTCGGCGCGTATCGCCGTGGCGGCGTCCACGGACCGGACCTGGCCGGGGTGGTCGAATTCGAAGGGCGTGGTGGAGCGAGGCGAGTCAGTCATGGGCCCGTGAATTGTCGCACAGCCAGGCTGAATGGGCCGTCGACTCTCCTCTATTTGGCGTTCGGAGTTCAGGCGCTACACTCGGCCCGAGGAGATCGCCCATGACCGTCGCCGCAGTAATCCTCGTTCCGGATCCGCAGGCTGCTCTCGCCAACGCCGACGGAGAGCCCGTGCTGCGCCGGCTGGCCCAGGCCGCATGGTCGGGCGGTGCATTGCCGACGATAGTCGTGACGCCCATGGTTCCCGAGGAGTTGAGCGTCGCCGTCGCCGAGCTCGGCCTGACGCTGACCAGCCCAGAGGCGGACGAGCCGCACGGCATCGCCTGGTTCGTGACCGGCATGCGGGCCGCGATTGCCGCAGTCGCCGAGACCTCGGCCGCGCTGCTCTGGCCCTTCAGATTCGTGTGGGTCGATCCGGAGACGGTCACTTCGCTGGTCGAGGCGCACGGAGCCGCCGTCGACTCCATCGTCTGGCCGGCGTATGCGGGGCAGCCCGGCTTTCCGATACTGATCCCTGTAGCCCTGGTTGAGCGCCTTGCCGCGTTGGCCGGGCAGCATGGCGAGGAGGCCGTGCAATCGCTCGTCGCCGCCGGGGTCCCGATCCGCCAGATCGAACTCGGCGACCCGGGGATCGTCCTCGACATGGCCACGCCGCGCGGCGACTTGCCCCGCTACCAGGGCCCACCCGAACCTGCCGGCGGACCCCCTCCCGACTGGAACTCCGCGTTGGCCGCTCAGGCCGGGGACCCGCCCCGCTAGACGATGCTCTGAACCGGCCCGGCCGGCAGCGGCCCGGCTACTTGATCGTCGGCGACGGAATCGGCACCACCTGGCCGACGCTCGAGAACGTGTAGGTCGTCGTGATGTCGAGCAGGTTGATGCCTGTGGCATCGCTCGTATCCGTCCAGGCCCTGAAGGTCGCATACAGCGGAGCGCCGTCGGTGCCGACCCACAACGTGAGCTTCGTGTGCTGCGGACTGATGGCCAGCGTGGCTACGTCGATGCCGCTCAACTTGCCGCTGTCCGGAGTCCACCACTGAGTGCTCTCGAGCTTGTCGGTCTGGACGCCGTTCTTGGTGTCGGAACCCACGTACTGGAGCATGCGGGGCTCGGACAGCCCGAACAGCGGGCTCAACACCAGGAAGGGCGACGACCCGCCTTGTGCTTTCCAGGCGCCCGTCGGCATCCGTCGCTGGTAGTAGGTGCCGTCTACGAGACGGAACTCGTATGTGATGCCACCGGTCGATTGAGTGCCCGACTCGTTCCCGTTCGCGCAGTCGATTTCCATGTTCACGGTGGACGAAGACGAGCGCCCGTTGACTCGGGCGTTCACAGATACGGTCGTGCGGATGGAAACGTGGATGTTCAGCAGCGGGTCGCTGAGCTGATTGAGCGTCTTGGTCACGATCGGCGGCAGCGTCGGCACGGGAGTGGGCGTCGCGGGCTTGGCGACGACGATGTCCCCGCGCGGAGTTTCTTTCGGAGAATCGAAGGCGCCCATCAACACCAACCCGCCGACGCCCATGGCCGTGACGAGCAGGGCCGCGCCGATCGCGAGAACGAGACCCATCCCGGACCGATTGCCCGAGCTGCTCGTCATCGGCACTTCCACCTGCGGCGCGAACTCAGAGCCGGTGTACTTCTCAGCGTACGAACTGGTCCGAGCGTCGGGCGCATCGGGTGAGGCAACGTAGGGCGTCCCGCACCGCGTGCAGTTGGGAAGCCCCGCCTCGAAGACGCCGTGGCATCGACGGCAGCGGACGTATCTCTCTTCGGTCCCCGATTCCATCCCGCTCTCCATGTTCGGCCGCGCGGCCGTTTCCGAATTTCTTACCCCTTAATGGTCGCCGGTTTGCTGCGACGGAATCCCCACAAACCGCAGGCCGAGGTCAGCGTACTGCTCTTGCTCTGGCTGTGAAGGGGCTTCCAGCATCAAATCGGTCCCAGATTGGGTCTTCGGGAAGGCCATGACCTCCCGAATATTCGTCTGCTGCGAGAAGAGGGCGGCCCAGCGATCGATGCCCATGGCAATGCCGCCATGCGGCGGCGCGCCGTAGTCGAACGCCTCGAGGATCCCGCCGAACAACTCATGCATCTTCTCGAGCGAATAGCCCTGCAGCGCAAAGCTGCGCTCCAGCAGCTCGCGTTTGTGAATTCGGACGGACCCGCCGCCGAGCTCCCAGCCGTTCAAGGCAACGTCGTACTGCATCGCCCGTGCCCGTCCGGCCGGATCCAGGCGCGAAGGCGCGTACGGATCGCCCGACACCGTGACCAGCAACTTCTCGTCCTCGGGCAGGACGCCGCTGAACGGATTGTGCGTCGCGTCCCAGCGGGTCTTCTCCTGGTCCCATTGATACATCGGGAAGTGGAAGACCCAGCAGTACGCCAGGACGTCGGGATCGGCCAGACCGAGCCGCAGGCCGAGTTCCTGGCGCAGGCGGCCGAGGACGTCGGCCACCACCTCGTGGTTCGCATCGGCGACGATCAGGATCAAGTCGCCTGGCTTTGCCGCGGCCTCTCGGACGACGGCTTCGATGCGCTCCTGGCCCAGGAACTTCGCGATCGGAGAATGCGCCGTCCCGTCCGCGGCCACCGAGACATGGGCCAGGCCCTTCGCCCCCCGCCCGCGAACGAACTCCACGAGCTCGTCGATCTGGGAGCGGCTCGACTCCGCCATCCCCGGAGCCGCGATCGCCTTGATTCGTCCTCCGGCGGCCACCACCTCGTCGAAGACGCGGAAGCCGGTGCTCCCCTCCCCAAGTGCGGGCGCGAGATCCACCAGCTCCATGCCGAACCTGAGGTCCGGTTTGTCGGAGCCGAAGCGCTCGATGGCGTCGTGATAGTCGATCCGTGGGAAGGGCAGCTGCTGGATCGGCCGATCCGGCACGACCGTACGGCTCACCTCGACGATCATCGCCTCGACGAAGTCCATGACCCGCTCTTCGGTCACGAAGCTCATCTCCAGGTCCAGCTGGGTGAACTCCGGCTGGCGGTCGCCGCGCAAGTCCTCGTCCCGGAAGCAGCGGGCGATCTGGAAGTAGCGGTCCATGCCGGCGACCATCAGGAGCTGTTTGAGCTGCTGTGGGCTCTGCGGCAGGGCATATACGGTGCCCGGCTGGAGGCGGCTCGGGACGATGAAATCTCGCGCGCCTTCCGGCGTGGACTTCAGCAGGATCGGCGTCTCGATCTCGACGAAACCGGCCTTGTGATGGGCGTCGCGGATGGCCCTGACCAGTTCCGACCGAAGCAGCAGCCGGTCCAGAAGCGGCTTCCGACGGATGTCGAGATAGCGGTACTTGAGGCGCAGGCTCTCCTCGACCGGGGCGTCGGGCTCGTTGATATAGAAGGGCGGGGTCTGGGCCTCGCTCAGGATCTCGACCGACTTGGCCTGGACTTCGATTTCGCCCGTCTCGAGCCGGGTGTTCACGGTTCCGGCCAGCCGGGGAGCCACCTTGCCCCGGATCTCGAGCACGAACTCATTGCGGACCTTGTCGGCGACCGCGGCCGAGGCAGGTGCCTCGGCCCGGTTGACGACGATCTGGGTCAGGCCGTAGCGGTCGCGCAAATCGATGAAGATGAGGCCGCCGTAGTCGCGCCGGCGATGAACCCAGCCGGCTATCCGAATCTCGCGCCCGGCGTCGCCCGCGCGCAGCTCGCCGCACGTGACCTCGCGGTACGGGGTGGCAAGGCTGAAGGCGGCTTCAGGCGAGATAGGGCGTGGCTCACTCATGCCCCTCATCGTACCGGAACCGTGACCGATCCTTCCGACCGGAGTCGGTTAGCTGAGCACCGGGGCCGGGCATCCGCCGTTGTACGAGGAATCGAGCCAGCGGAAGCCCGTGACGAGATCCTCGGCCCGGGCCAGTTCGGTCGAGTCGCTCGTGTGGGCTTCAACGAATACGTTATTGGGCTGGCCGAATTCATTGCCGGGGGCGCGGATTTCCCAGCTGGTCGTACTTCGGGCGACCGTCTCTCGCACTGCGGTGGTCCCGAGGGTTGCGTTGGCCTGTGTGTCGCCGCGGCAAGGCACCACCGGGCCGCCGTACCAGAGGTAGATCCTGACGACGATCCCTCCGGGCGGCACGCCAACGGCGTCGGTGCCGCAGCTCATCCACGACATCGTTCCGTCGGCCCCGTGCCGGCAGCTCTCCTGCCAGGTGCCGTTGCCGAGAACAGCTATGACATCCAGAACCCCCGTCGCCCCATAGTCGTTGCCGGAGATGACAGCCCAATCGGTGGGGTAGTCGAACGCGAACTGGCCGTCGGCGAAATGCCCAGGTGCGCCCGGCAGGGACGGGGCGGCAGTGGGCGCACTCGTCGGCGACGCGGGCGAAAGTCGAGGCAGGATCGCGACCGCGACGACCGCGATAGCAACGACCACGACGGCGGCGGTGATCCAGACGGGCCAGAGCGGTCGTCTCGCCGAGACTTCGCCGCCCTTGTCCATGGTCATCTCCCCGCATGCGACCTACGGTTGGGATTCGCACCCGCGACCTGGGTGGATCACGACGTGGCCGCGGCCGGGTCAGCCGTGGTGGTGGCTCTTGGCCGCGCGAGCGAGCTCACGAGCGAGTTCGACGAGCGGCACCAGCCGCTGAGTGCCCGCTTCGAGGTCCTTGAGCTGGACGTGCCCCTCAGTCAATTCGTCGCCGATGATCACGGCAAAGTGGGCGTGGTCGCGCGACGCCGTCTCCAGCTGGCGGCCGAGCTTGCGGGGCGCCAGTTCGGCTCGAACGCGCAGGCCCTCGGCGCGAAGGAGGCTCGCCACTCGCAGACGCGCGATCGTGTCGGCCGGGTCCGCCCCGACGATGACCGCCAGCGGTGGCGGCTCGGCGGCGGCTGTGGCCCCGGTCTCGTCGAGGGCCAGCAGCACTCGGTCCAGACCCAGCGCAAAGCCGATTCCCGGGCTTGTCCGACCGCCCAGCCTCTCCACCAGGCCGTCATATCGGCCGCCGCCGCCGAGGGCCTGCTGCTGGCCCTCCGCGCCGCGACGGTAATACTCAAAGGCCGTCCGGGTGTAGTAGTCGAGGCCACGGACCAGCGTCGGCTCGACCCTGTAGGGCACGCCGATCGCTTCGAGGTGGGCCCGGACGGCGGCGAAATGGGCCGCGCATGCGTCGCACAGGCAGTCCCCGATCTTCGGCGCATCCGCGACCAGGGGCGTCAGCGCCGGATCCTTCGAGTCCAGCAGGCGAAGCGGGTTCGTTTGCAGCCTCCGCCGCTCGAGTTCCGGCAGTTCCGCGTCGTGACTCCGGAAGTACGTCGTGAGCCGCTCCAGATAGTCGGGCCGGCACGCCGGATCTCCGATCGAGTTGAGCAGCACCTGGACCTCGGGTACGCCCGCCTCCACGTAGAAGCGGTAGCCCATCTCGATCATCTCGGCATCCACCGCGGGGCCCGGATCGCCGATCGCCTCGGCATCCCACTGCCAGAACTGGCGATAGCGACCCGCCTGCGGGCGGTCGTAGCGGAACATCGGCCCGACCACGCTCAGCTTTACCGGCTGGGGCCAGGTGTGCATTCCGTGCTGGACGAACGCCCGAACGATGCCCGCCGTGGCCTCAGGGCGGAGAGCCCACGCTTCCGACTCCTCCGTTCGAGGCGCCAGCCGGAAGAGCTCCTTCTCGATGACGTCCGTGACTTCGCCGATCCCGCGCTCGAAGACGGACGCCTGCTCGAACATCGGCGTTTCCATCTCGAGGTAGCCGTAGCGGCCGGCCAGCGACCGGGCGAGGCCTTCGAGTCTATTCAGACGGGAGCTGGCATCGGGAAGGAGGTCGCGGGTACCTCTGGGAGCGCGAAAAGACGGCATGGCGAAAGTCTAGCGACTACGAAGTGCGCCCAACACCGGGCGCCGGCGCCGGTTCGATCCAACGGCTCAGCCCGCGTCCGCCGGATCAGACCTCGTGCGTCGGCGCAAACCCGAGCAGCGCCTCCAGCCGCGGATCGATGTCCGCGTCGGGATGGTCGTGCGGCCCGCTGCCCAACTCGAGGCCGCATTCGAGGCACAAGCCCGGGCAATCCTGCCGGCACAGCGGCGCGATGGGCTCGGCAAGCAGGATGCCATCCCGAACCTCTTCCTCGAGCTCGAGCTCGTGGTGGTCCGTCAGTCGAAGCGCATCGGGCTCGGCCTCCGTGTCGACTGGCGCCCCGGTCGCAAGGTCGAGGGTCGGCAGCACCTCTTCCTCGATGTCCAGCTCCACCGGATAGTCGATGTCGCGCAGACACCGACTGCACACCTGTGCGATGGACGTGGAGAGACGGCCCTTGACGAGAAGGCCGCGGTTCGTTCGGGTCAGTCGCAGCCGCCCGGCAACTCCCCGGTTCTGATGCAAGTCCGGGCCCAGATCCAACGGTGGCGAACTCACTTCGAGGTCGCGGATCGATCCGATCGGTTCGCCGAGCAGGCCGGCGACGTTGAAGGTGAGGGCCTCAGCCGCGGATTGGCTCTTCTTCGCCTTCAGACTCTTCGTATTCATCGAGCGCCCCTTCTCCATCGGTGTCTTCAGCGACCGCGGGAACGGCGCGCCTGTCATCGAGCAGGTCCAGCCCCAGTCTGATGCTCTTGAGTGTCCGCATGACCTCGACTTCGAGCTTGGACAACACGTCGGCGGCATAGTCGTCGGCCCCGGCGCGGATGCCCTCGGCCTCGGAATGGGCCTGGCGCACGATCTCCTGGCTCATCTCCTCGGCCTGACGCGTAAGCTCGCGTTCTTCGATCAGATACGTCGCCTGCTCCTGGGCACGGGCGAGGATCTGTTCCGCCTCCTCGCGCGCCTGCTCGAGCAACCGATCGACTTCCGAGTTGACCCGTTTGGCGGTCTTGATCTCCTCTGGGATTGTCATCCGCAGCTGGTCTATCAGATCGAGCGCATAGGCCTGATCGATGACGACGCTGTTCCGCAGAGGAACCTTCCAGCCGTCCGCTACCAGCGACTCGAGTCGCTCGACTAGATGAGTGATGTCGATCGGACTGGCCCTCCTGGGGCAGGTGTAGGGCTGCCGGTTTCTCGGATTATAGACTCGGCACCCGGGCAGCCAGACGCCTGGCTACCGCCGGGGGCACCATTTGGGTCACGTCGCCGCCGAAAGTGGCGATCTCCTTGACCAGGCTCGAGCTCAGATAGCTGTGCTCGAGGGCGCTCATGAAGAAGACGGTGTCGATATCGGGGTCGAGCTTGCGGTTCATGTGGGCCATTTGGAGCTCGGATTCGAAGTCGGAGATGGCGCGCAGACCTCTGACGACGAAGTGGGCGCCGCGTCTGCGGCAGAAGTCCACCGTCAGGCCGTCGAACGACTCGACGTCGATTCGGCCGGCCACCTCGGCCGGGC
Organism: Chloroflexota bacterium; assembly: GCA_017881885.1. GTDB lineage: Bacteria > Chloroflexota > Limnocylindria > Limnocylindrales > CSP1-4 > Fen-1039. The sequence goes on along the minus strand of JADGQJ010000006.1, from coordinate 23,036 downwards.
AGGACTCGTCCAGGGCCTCTCGGATGACCGCCAATCGAACATCGGTCGAGAAGATCGGCTCAGCTTTGCGGGGATTTACGAGGACGGCGAATACGACTCGATCGAACACGGCAACGGCGCGGGTGACGACATCCAGGTGGCCGTTCGTCAGCGGGTCGAACGAGCCCGGGTAGACGGCGATCTTCACCTGGCAGCCTCCTCCGACTCGGCCGCGGACCGATCCGGCATGGCGGCGACCGACTCTTCCTCGGCCCTGGGAGCGGAGCCCTCCCGGCGGTAGAACGTCAGGGCGGTCTCTCCGAACCTTCGGGTTCGTAACGATGCTAGCAGCCCCACGCTCGATGGTGGAGGGGTTCGCCAGAAATGCTTGGCCACAACCCACGCCGCGGCGCTGAGAAGTGGCGTCCCCGGAACGCCAAGCCGGGCGAGGGCCGCCTCCAGCAGCTTGGGTTCGGCGTAGGGCGGATCGATGATTACGAGATCGAACGGACCGTCCGAGACGGCCCGACCGCCCAGGTAGGCGGGCACATCGGCACGTGCTACCCGTCCCCGATCCGCGAGCCGTGCCTTCGCCAGGTTGTCCGCGATGGCACGGACGGCTACGGCATCGCGTTCCACGAAGACGGCACGCGCGGCTCCCCGCGAGAGCGCTTCGATGCCGCCGGCACCCGAACCGGCGAAGAGGTCGAGTACCCGCGCGCCGGGCAGCTCCGGCTCCAGGATCGCAAACAGGGTCTGCTTTACTCGATCGCCAAAGGGCCTCGTTCCCTCTCCGGGTGCGATCAGGCGCGTCCCTCTCGCCGTCCCTGCGATGACCCGTCCGGCGTCGCTCACGCGGGAGCCGGCGGTTCTGTGGTGTCGTCGGCCGAGCGCTTGTCGGTGTCGGCCGCGCCCTCGACCTCCGCAAGGACCTCGCCCGCGCCCACCCGCGCCAGCCAGCCGTCCCGCAACTCCGCCGCGAGGGCGTCGTGGCCGGGCAGAAGCGCCCCTCGATCGTCGAGCAGCCGCTCCGCCACGGCGCGGGCCTGGGCGGCGCGCTCGCGGTCCTCTTTGTTCCGGAGCGACGCAATCCGCAACGTGGGCAACCCACTCTGGCTGAGTCCGAGCAATTCGCCCTCGCGCCGAAGCTCGAGGTCCAGCTCGGCCAACTCGAAGCCATCGTCGTGAGTCGCGAGCGCTTCGAGCCGCGCCTTCGCCGTCTCGTCGTAGGAATCGGAGACGAGGATGCAGTAGGACTGCGCCTCTCCACGGCCCACGCGACCGCGCAGCTGATGGAGCTGGGCAAGGCCGAAGCGATCGGCGTCTAGGATGAGCATCACCGTGGCCTCGGGCACGTCCACTCCGACCTCCAGGACCGTAGTCCCGACGAGCACGTCCAGGTCACCGCGGCGGAACAGGTCCATCGTGGCGTCGCGCTGGGCCGCCTTCATCTGGCCGTGGACGACGCCGATTCGCGGGCCAGGTTCCGCCGGTTCGCCCATTCGCTTCGCGGCTTCGGCGAGCTGGGCCGGCAGCGCGGCGGCCACCTCGTCGGCGGAGCGAGCGGCCGATTCCTCGTCCTCCTCCACGAGCGGAACCACGACGAAGGCCCGATGGCCCTCGCGAACCTCGCGAACGACGAGCTGGTATGCACCTTTCGAGGGATCCGCGGCCGTTCCCGCCAGGTCTTCTGTGTGCCGGATACCCGTCTTGATCTTGAGGCGACCGGCCGGCGGAGTCCGCAGGTCCGATACGTCGAGGTCGGCCAGCATGATCTGGCCGAGCGTTCGGGGAATCGGCGTCGCGGTCATCAGGAGCACGTGAGGCGAACGCCCCTTGGCGCCGAGAGCCTCGCGCTGTGCGACGCCAAAGCGATGCTGCTCGTCGACCACGGCTAGCGCGAGGTCGGCAAATTGCACCGCCTCCTGCACGAGCGCGTGAGTCCCGACGACGATCCGGCCACTGGTGAGATCGAGCAGGCCTCCTCCGGCGGGCGGTGAGCCGAGAAGTCTCAGCGCCTCGCGCCGCTCGCCTGCAGGCAGCGATCCGGTGAGGAGGGTCACGCCATGCCCGAGCGGCTCCAGTAGTCGCCGCAATGCCACCGCGTGCTGGCGGGCGAGAAGGTCCGTCGGTGCCAACAGCGCCCCCTGACGCCCCGCGTCCGCAACAAAGGCCAGTGCCAGGGCTGCCACTGCGGTCTTGCCGGATCCAACGTCGCCCTGGAGAAGTCGCATCATCGGCCGCGGCTGGGCCAAGTCGGCCACGATCGCCTCCACCGCTATGCCCTGATCCACGGTCAGCCGAGCCGGCTCGGTGGCGCCGCGGGCCCGGATCTGTTCGGTCAGCGCCGCCTCCACGGCCTCGATCGCCTCTTGGACACGCTCCGGAGGCACGGCGACAGGCTCACCGACGGCAACGCGCCGCTGCCGGTCCCTCGCCACCATTCCGATCTGCAAGGCGAGTAGCTCGTCGAAGCCGAGGCGGCGCAGGGCGGCGTCGCGCCTCGGGAAGTCCTCGGGGTAGTGGACGCTCTCCAGCGCCGCCGAGATCGCCATCGCCGCGCCCGCTTCACCGGAACTCGTTGTCCGCGCTTCGGCCGGTTTGTACTCCGGATACGCCGCGCCGACCACATCGAGCGCCTGACGGATTGCCCGCCGGAGAGTCGTCGCCGTCAGCCCCGCGGTGAGCCTGTAGACGGGCACGATCCGACCGGCGTGGAGGAGAGCCGAGCCGTCGTCGGGCTGGAACTCGGGGTTGTCGAAGCTGGTCGTGAAGCCGCGCCGCCGGATCTTGCCGCTGATCACGATCCACTGACCCTCGTGCAGCCGGTTGGCGATGAATCGACGCCCGAACCACGTCGCCTCGGCCTCGCCCGTGTCGTCGCCCAGATGGACGGTGGTTCGCTCGATATGGCGCCGGAACGTCGGCTGGACGTTGATTCCCCGGACCTGGAGCCGCGCGCTGGCCGGCTCGCCGTCCGGAATCCGGGCCAGCTCACGGGCGCTGCTCAAGGCCCGCAGATCGTCGTATCGCCGCGGCAGGTGGAAGAGCAGGTCACGGACGGTGACGATGCCGAGCCGCGGCCCGACCCGCCGAAGCGTCGTCGCGCCCGCGAAGCCGCTCTCACCGATCTTCGTGGCGACGCCGACCGGTGCGCGCGGAGCCGCAGCCTTGGCCGCACCCACGCGAGATGTGGAACGTCCGGTCCCCCGCGTCGCCACTGCCCTACTCCGCCGCGATGAGGTACCGGTAATGGGGCTGCCCGCCGTGGATCACCTCCACCTCCACGCCCGGCAGCGACGCCGCGATCCTCTCGGCCACGCCCTTGGCTTCTGCCATTTCGACCCCATCGCCATAGTAGATCGTGACCAGCTCGAATCCGGGCTCCAGCGCCTTGAGCGCCGTCAGGATAGCCTTCATTCGATCGCCGTTCACCGCCAGAAGGCCGTCGTCCGGGTCGAGCACGATCGTCTGGCCCCGGTGCACCTTTCGGCCGCCGATCATCGCGTCGCGAACCGCCTCGGTGACCTGGAGAGTCTGGACGGCCCGACCGGCCAGGGTCATGACCTCCGCATTGGTCGTGGCATCGCGCTCCGGATCCAGAGCCAGAAGCGCCGCGAAGCCTTCCGCGGCGTTTCGGGTCGGGACGACGCGGACCCTGCGGCTGGTCATCTCGGCGGCCTGCCGCGCCGCCAGGACGACGTTCGGGTTGTTCGGCAGCAGCAGAATCTCGTCCGCGGCGATCTTCTCGACCGCGTCGAGCAATTCACCGGTGGAAGGGTTGTTGGTCTGGCCGCCGTGCACGACTGCAGCCACTCCGTACGAGTCGAAGATCCGCGCCAATCCGTCACCCGCGGCAACAGCGACGACCGCCAGCGGCACCGTCTCCTCGGCTACGACGCCGATGCCGCTCCCGTTCTTGCCGTTCTTGCCGTCCGGTCCCGCCGCCATCGCGGCGCCGTACGTCTCCAGATCGACATGCGGCCGCCCGTCGCGGTGAGGGCCTCGGCCATGTCCGGCGGCATGAGCGCCGGGCTCGTCCGCCGCTCCCAAGTGGGCAATGGCTGCGCCCACGATCAGGGCAGCCTCCCGCTTCTCCCGCACTTCCCGACTCTGCGAATCGAGGTTCTCGACGGTAATGCGCGTGAGCGACCCCATCGAAAGCCCGAGCGCGATGATCTGGTCGGGCCGGTCGCTGTGGACGTGGACCTTGACCGCCCCGCCGTCGCCGGCCACCAGGACGGAATCGCCCAGTGCCTCGAGCTCCGACCGCAGCCGGTCGATGTCGAGCTGCGTGTCGCGCGTTTGGAGAAGGAACATCGTCTCGTAGCCGAACTCTTCGTCGGCCGGAGCCGCCATCCCGGCAGGCTTCACGTGCGCCACAACTCGGCCGACCGTCGGAGCCGGCGTCGCGTTGTGGGCGACCATGTACTTCGCCGCGCCCTGTAGCAGCCGGAAGAGACCCTGCCCGCCCGCGTCGACGACGCCAGCCTCGCGCAGGATCGCCAGCATCTTGGGGGTCTTCGCTACTGCCTCTTCGGCCGCCTGGACTGCCGCAATCAGCACCGACTCGAGATCTCCGCCCTGCTCGGCCACGAGTGCCGCCGCAGCCGACGCCTCGCGGATCACCGTCAGGATCGTGCCCTCGACGGGCTTGGCGACGGCCTTGTAGGCAGTCGCCGTGCCCAATGTCAGCGACCGGGCGAGGTCCGCGCCGTCGAAACGGCCCTTTCCGCCGAGCCCTTCGGCCATGCCCCGGAAGATCTGCGAGGCGATCACGCCGGAGTTGCCGCGGGCACCCATGAGCGCTCCGAAGCTGATTGCCGCGGCCACACGGTCGGCGGTCTGATCCCCGACGCCCTCGGCTTCTGCCAGCGCGGCGCGCACCGTGGCGAGCATGTTGCTGCCGGTATCCCCGTCTGGAACCGGGAAGACGTTGAGGGCGTTGACCTCGTCGACGTGGTCGGAGAGGTTGTCGACGGCGGCGCGGAAGGCCGCCAGTAGACCGGCTCCGTCACCGGCCCGGCGGGTCATCTGGAAGCTCGATGCGTCATCGGGTCCTGCGTCGTCTCGGAGCCGTTTCCCCTTCGGCCGGCGTCTTGTGGGCCTGATCTACTCCGAGCGGCTCCCCGGCGCCTTCTCGGACAGGTTCGGTGGTCTCGCTCGTCTGGTTTTCGATCGCATCGGCGCGATCTGCGGCGGTGGGCTGGTGGCCCAGGCCGTCGACGTGGATCGTGAGGCTCGCAATTTCCACTCCGACCAGCCGCCGGAGCGAGTAGCGGACGGCCGAATCGACCTGGCGCGCAACCTCCGCCACGGGCATCCCGAAGGCGACCTCGATGTACAGGTTGACGCGCAAACCGCCTTCGGTCGTGAGCTGGATTCCCGGTCGATCGAGACCGATCCAGCGCAGCAGCCGGCGTCCGAACGAGGGGTCGCTGAAGCCGGTCACGCCATAGCTGCTCTGAACCGCCGTGCGGACAATGTCGACAATGGCGCGACGCGTTACGATCGACCTACCAGCCACCGAGCGCTCGGGCATACAGGTTCGACCTCAAGCCGGGAAGGCGTAAACGGTGTGCTATCATACCGCCCCGTTCGGCCCCTGCCGGGGCCGTCTCCTATATTCAGTACCCGAGAGGACCTTATGGCTCGCTCCTGCGCTGTCTGCGGGAAGGTCTCCATGGACGGCTTCAACCCGCAGTCGTCCGGGATGAACCGGGTCCGCGCCCACCGCCGCTTTCGACCCAACCTCCAGCAGACCACGATCGTCCAGAACGGAAGGCCCGTGAAGACGCTCGTCTGCACCCGCTGCCAGCGCACCATGTCGCGCGCCGCGCAGTAACATCCGGCCGGCCAAATTGCGGCCGGTAACACGCGAATTTCACTCGGCGTCGAGCCTCGGGCTCGGCGCCGATCGTGTTTTGGGGCGCGGCGCCTAGGTCGCCGGTCTGGGCCGGAGCCCCAATTCGTCCCAATCGAGCCAGATCGTGAATGGGCCCTCGTTGACCAGCTCGACGGCCATCTCGGCGCCGAACCGGCCTCGGGCGACGCTGATGCCCGCCGCGGCCAGTGCCTCGCAGAAGGCCTCGTAAAGCCGCTCGCCGATGACCGGCCCCGCGGCGCGGATGAACGACGGTCGCCGGCCTTTGCGCGAATCGGCGTAGAGCGTGAACTGGCTGACCACCAGGGCTGCGCCACCAACCTCGGTGAGAGACAGATTTGTCAGGCCTGCGGCGTCGGCGAATAACCGCAGCCCGGCGATCTTGGCCGCGAGGCCGGACGCCACCGTCTCGTCGTCGGTCGGACCCACTCCCAGCAGAATCAGCAACCCCGGCCCGATCGAGGCAACCGGCTCGCCGTCGATCCGGACTTCCGCCCGGGAAACCCGCTGCAGCAGCGCGCGCATGTCAGACCTCCGGCGTGGCTCGTCTAGCGGCTGACCAGCCCGACTGCGCTCCGCCAGAGTCCGCCCAGAATCGCGAGCCACGCGATCAGGTAGAACCCGCTCTGGGAACCGCCGAGCCAGCCCTGAGTGTTCATCCCGACGGCCAGGGCGACGCCGGCGACGGCCACCACGGCGCCCTGGAGGACCAGTGCCCAGCGCACACGCCGTCCGATCCGCCGCAAGGCGCCGGCATCGCCGGCTTCCTCGGCCTCGACGCCGGCTTCGATCTCCTCGTCGGCTATCCGCTCCATGAAGCGTCGCGCCCACCTGGGCCCGCGCATGATCGCCAGGTAGGCCACCGACGCGTATGCGACACCGCCGACGATATCGAAGACCCAGTGTTCGCCCAGGTAGACGATGGCGAACCAGACACACGCCGTGTACGCGAGCATGAGCCAGCCGGCCCGTCCGAAGGCGTGTCTAGCGAACAGGAAAGCCAGAAACGGATACGCGGCGTGGAGTGACGGAAAAGCGGCCACGTCGTTTGATCCGATGCTGTAGACCGAGTACGAGTAGAAGTAGTTGCCGAAGCCGAAGAAGTTCGCGAGTCCGTTGAAACCGACGTCGCGCAGGTGGAGGATGCCGCTCGCGAAGCCGAACTTCTCGGCCCACCAGGGCGGCGCCACCGGCAGGATTAGGTATGTCACGAACGCCGCCATCGAAAGCAGGATCATCGCGCCGACGTAGTCGTAGTAGACCCGCCGCTGGTGGATCCAGAGCAGGAAGCCGATCGCCAGCGGCAGCGGGAAATGGAGGAAGTAGAAGGCGACGGAGATCGTGGCCAGGTTGTCCGGACTGGTCGCGGGACCGCTGTGGAGGAGGCCCTGCAACCACGTCGTCGGCAGGCCGCCCAGCCCGATGACCCGCTCGATCGAAATGATGTCGGTGACGTGAACCGCCTGGCCGAACTTGTCGGCGTAGGTGCGCATCAGCTCGTAGGCGAAAAAGAGGGCGAGGAACGGGATCCAATCGCGCAGGAACAGCTTGCCGCGGCCCAGGATCAGCGCGGCCAGGCCGAAAGCGACGACGATCAACTCGGGCGTGACGGAGATGCCACGCGCAATCATCAGGATGGAGAGGAGAACGGCGTAGGAGGCCAGGGCTGCGAGTAGCAGCCGGTCGTTGCGACGCCCGAGTTGGGCGTGGGGCTTCGGCGCGTCGCCCTCGGAGGGAGCGCCGCCGGCGACCGGCTCCTCCACAGGCAAACCGGCGACCGGCAACTCGAGGCCGGCGGCCGGTTCGTCACTCACGCCGTCTCTCCCCGGTCGGTGCGCGACGGGATGGCCTGCTTGCTGCGCCCCGCGCCGTTGCGGTAGCCCTCGTCGGCGAGTGCCTTGATCAGCCGGATCTCCTCGGCGATGTCGACGCCCTTCTTCCACAGCGTCGACCCGACCACGAGAACCTCGGCCGCAAACCCACCGCACAGCCCCGCGGACTGGCGGTTCACCCCACCGTCCACGTGAACCTGTCCGCCCGGCAGCCCCGAATCCCGGTCTCGGAAGAGGTCGTGCGCCGGCAGGATCTTCGCGGCGGCGTCCCTCATGAACGACTGACCGCCGAAGCCCGGCTCCACGGTCATCACCATCACGATGTCGATCAGCTCGCGGTATGGCTCGAGCGCGGAGAGCGGCGTCCCGGGCTTCAGCGCCAGCCCGGCCTGCCGGCCGGCCTTGCGTATCTTGAGGAGCGTCGGCTCGATCGGCTCTTCGACCTCGACGTGGAAGGTGATCGAATCGCAGCCGGCATTGATGAACTGGTCCATGTACCGGCTCGGCTCGGAGATCATCAGGTGGGCGTCGAAGGGCTGCTTGCCGATGCGCCGCAGTCGCTTGATCACCGCCGGGCCGAAGCTGATGTTCGGGACGAAGTGGCCGTCCATGACGTCCAGATGGAGCCGGTCGGAGCCGGCGTTGAGCGCTCGAAGCGAATCGCGCGCCAGGTCGGAGAGATCGGCGTCGAGAATGCTCGTGCTGACGAGCGTCTTGTGGGTCGCCATCAGCGCTTTCCCTTCCGGCCCGCCATTGCCGCCTCGAGGTCCGCCGGCAGGCTTTCGACGCTCCGGTCGCCTCGCATCGCCACCTCGCTCTGGCGGACGATGAGCTCGCGCCGGTGTGCGACGGCGGGCGCCGGCGGCTCCCCGGCCCGATTCGCCGCTAGCTGGCCGCATGCCGCGCCGGCGTCCTGGCCGCGATTGCGGCGGACCGTAGCCCCGATTCCGCCCTCGCGCAACCGCGCGGCGAACTGAGTGACACGCTGAGGGCTGCTGGCCTGCCACGGCGTGTGCGCGACCGGGTTCATCGGAATCAAGTTCACGTGCGCCAGATCGCCGTGCAACAGGCCGGAAAGGGCGTCGGCATCCAAATCGGTGTCGTTCACGCCCGAAATCATCACGTACTCGTAGCTGACCCGCCGGCCGGTTACGCGCGCATGGGCTCGGGCGGCGGCCACGACCTCCGCCACTGGCCAGCGGCGGTTGAGTGGGACGAGAACGTCTCGGAGGGGATCGCGCGCCGCGTGAAGGCTGATCGCCAGCGTGAACTGCGGGTTGATTTCCGTCAGCCGCCGGATCCCCGGCACGACGCCGGAGGTAGAGACGACCACGTGTCGGGCTCCCAGGCCGAACCGCTGCGGGTCGGATAGAGCGGCAACCGCCTCCAGGACGCGGTCGAGGTTCAGAAGCGGCTCGCCCATCCCCATGAACACGACGTTGGTCAGGTGAGCCTTCCGGGCGGCCAGGCGGCGCGCCGCATGGCGCACCTGGTCGAGGATCTCCGCCGTCTCGAGATCGCGGCCGAAACCCAGCTCGCCGGTGGCGCAGAACGGGCAGCCGACGGCGCAGCCGGCCTGGCTCGAGATGCACAGCGTGTGACGCTCGCGGTGCTCGGGCCGCCCGTCCGAGCCGCGCCCATCCTCGCCCGCGCCGGCCCGCCCGAAGCCGCGCGCCGGGTAGTGCATGAGCACCGATTCGACGAGCGCCCCGTCCGAGAGCAGGTGCAGCGACTTCTCGGTCAGCCCGCCGTCCGCAACCGTGACTTCGTCCGCGGCGATGGTGTCCATCCGGAAAGATCGATCGAGGCCGGCGCGGAGAGCCGCCGGAAGGGTAAGAAGATCCTCTGCGGCCGCAGCGTTCTGGCGCCACACGCCGTCGCGGATCTGCCTGGCGCGGTACGCAGGCTGACCCTCGGACGCAAGCCACGACTCGAGGCCGCCGTCGGGCAGACCGCTCAGGCCGGGGCGCGGATCGGGGATGGGTTTTGGTGGGCGCGGGGCGCGCGCCGGCGTCGATGGATCAGTCACAGGGTGGCGATTATCGCACGCGTCGCCGGCCGGGCCGGGGGCAAGCCGTCAGCCGGGTAACTTGCCGAGCAGGCCGGGATACCCGCGGCGGAGGTCGGCACCGGTCACCCGACCCCTTCCGGCGAGCTGCACTTCGTCGAGACGCAGCCGGCCGCCGGCGGCGGCCAATGCCAGACCGTTGCCATGCGTGACGAGTTGCTCGGGTTCGTCGCCGGGCTCGCTCGGACAGACGGCGGCCCGCCACACGACAAGCCGCCCGGCCGAGGTCTCGATGAAGCTCCCCGGCCAGGGCTGATAGGCGCGCACCTGGCGCTCAAGCTGCAGCGCGTCGCCCAGGAGGTTCAGACGTCCGTCCTCGCGGCGCAGCGGCCTCGTCAGCGTCATTCCCGCCGCGGCCTGCGGTCGAGCCTGGATCCGTCCCGCCAGCCACTCCGGCAACGCCCGCGCGAGCAGCCGGGCAGCGGTCGAGGCGGCTCGCTCCTCCAGGGTCACGGCGGTGTCGTCCGGCCGAACTTCGAGCGGCTCCACCGCCACGATCGGGCCGGCGTCCATTTCCTCTGCCAACACGATGAGCGAGACCGCCGAATCGGCATCTCCCGCGAGGATCGTGGCCGGGATCGGTGCGGCTCCCCGATGGCGGGGCAGCGCTGAGGGGTGCAGGTTCAGGAACCCGTGCGGCGGAAGATCGAGAAGGGCTCGGGGGATCAGCTGGCCGTAGTCCGCCAGGACGATCAGGTCGGGCGCAATCGCCGTCAGGGCCGCGACGAATTCGGGCCTTCGAACTCGGATCGGCTGCAGGAGCGGCAGGCCGAGCTCTCGCGCTCGGGCCGCGACGGGCGTCGCCGTGAGAATGGCCTTGCGGCCGACAGGTCGATCGGGCGCCGAAACCACCGCCTCGACCGAGACGCCCGGAACTCCCAGCAGCGCGTCGAGGATCGGGACGGCGAACGAGCCGCTGCCGAAGAAGACAGCGCGAACGACGGGCGAAGGATCGGCCGTCGCCCCGCCGCTCACCCTACGGCGGTGTGCGCGGCTGCCGGGAGACCTTCCTCGTCGTCGTCCTCGGAGCGATCGGTCGAGACCAGCTCGTCGAGTGAGTCGAGGTAGTCGATGTAGAGCTTGCCGTCGAGGTGGTCGATCTCGTGCTGCAGCCCCCGCGACAGCAGGCCGCTGCCCGCGACTTTGATCTTCTTGCCGTGGCGATTCTGGGCGACGATCCAGACCTTCTCGCGGCGCGTGATGTAGGCGACGTAGCCGGGAATCGACAGGCATCCCTCAAGATCCCGATTGTCGCCGTCTGCTCGGACCATGCGCGGGTTCACGAGCTCATGCAGCTGGCCGCCGACCTCGACGACGCACACCCTCTTGGCCTCGCCTATCTGGGGCGCAGCGAGTCCCACGCCCGGGGCGTGGCGCATCGAATCGGTCAGATCGTCGAGCAGCCCGTGCAAGTACTTGCCGAAGCTGTCCACGGGCTCGCCCTTGAGGCGGAGCCTGGGATCACCGAGGAGAACGATCGGTCGGACACTCATGGCCGCAGAGTATACCGAGGGACGCGGTCCAGGCATCCGGCCGGTCGCGGGCAGCGGGCTCGCCCATGCGAGGCGGCCGTGCGGTATGGTCCCTCAAGCCGAGCCGACGAACGGCCGGACGCGAAAGGAGCAGCGCCAGCCATGGCGGTTTCCGGAAGTCCGGCAGGGCGGACCTACGTCACCCAGGAGGTCTGGGAGCCCGCCTCCATGGCGCGCAGGTCGGGCGCCTGGCTGATCGACATGGCGCTGCTGGTAGCCGTCGTGGTCGCGATTGCCGCGGTGCTCGGCCTGAAAGCGACCGGCCAGAACACCTACGTGGCGGAGGACGGATCGACCACCACCTTCTCCCACTTGCCGGCGCTGTGGTCGGAATTGCTGCTGGCCGTGGCCTCGGCCCTGTATGTCATCCCGCTCTGGCGGCTGAACCGTGCGACGCTCGGGCAACGGTTCCTGGACATGCGGGTCGTCGACTTCGAGTCGCGAGAAGCCCTCTCCTGGCGGCAGGCGGCGACTCGCTGGCTGCTCCTCTTCGGGTGGACCCTTCCCGGAATGGCCTCCAGCATCGAGGCGTTGAGCTGGATCTTTACGCTGCTCTTCGTGGCCTGGTTCGTCGTCCTGATCGTCGGCACCAGGCGCGACCTTCCCGGACGGGGCATCCACGACCGAGTCGCGAACAGCATCGTCGTCAAGCGCAAGCAATACACGGTGCTGGACCGCAAAGGTGGCGCAAGCTCGGGCGCGCAGCCGACACCTGCGCGTGGTGCCGCCGGTGCCCCTGCGGACCCGGCGGCTCCGACGCCTACAGCAGCGAGTCCGGGTCGACGTCGATCGACCAGGGCGCGCCCGGCAAAGGATTGAGCAACTCCAGCGGGCGATCTCCCCGAAGCACGACGTTCCAGCGCCACCGGCCGGCGCGACGAGCTATGTAGGCCGGCGCCGGCCCGAGAACCGAGACCTGGTTCGCGGGGCCTGCGGCCGATGCCACGGACCGGGCCGCAGCCGCCGCGCGGAGACGATCGGCCATCGCCGCGGCCTCGTGCTCGGCGGCCAGATGATCGGGCAGGCCGACCGTGAGCTTCACGAGCCGGCCGAAGGGCGGCGAGCCAAAGCGGCGCCGGACCTCGAGCTCGGCGTCGTAGAAGGCGGCGGCATTGCCGGTGGCGACGGCCAAAATCGCGGCGTGGTCGGGCTGATATGTCTGGATGATGGCCCGTCCGGGCCGCTCGCCGCGACCGGCGCGCCCGACGGCCTGGGTCAGCAGCTGATACGTCCGCTCGGCGGCTCGTTCGTCGGGGAGGTTGAGCGCCACGTCGGCCGACACCACCCCCACCAGCGTGACTTCGGGGATGTCCAGGCCTTTGGCCACGAGACTCGTGCCGACCAGGACGTCGAGGCGGCCCTCCGCGAAGGCGTCGAGAACCCGCTCCAGGGCGCCCTTGTGTTCCGCCACGTCGCGGTCCAGCCGGCCGACCCGAAGGTTCGGGAAGGCGGCCTTGACCTCTTCCTCCACCCTCTGGGTTCCTCCGCCCAGATATCGGATCCGCGGCGAGCGGCAGACGGGGCAGCGCCTTGCGAGCGGCGTCGCGGTCCCGCAGTGATGGCACCGCAGCGTCACGCCGGCCTGATGGAAGACGAGCGTCCGTTCGCATTCGGGGCAGCGCTGGACGTGGCCGCAGTCGCGGCAGACGACGACCGAAGCCGTGCCGCGCCGGTTGATGACGAGGATGGCGCGTTCGCCTTCCGGCAAGGTCGCGAGAGCGCCGCTCAAGGCGCCGGATAGCAGACCGCGATTCCCGGCGGCCAGCTCGGCCCGAAGGTCCACGACCTCGACACGGGGCGGCGCGCCGCTGGGGCGCTCCGGCAGCACCGCGTGGCGATAGCGACCTTCCCTGGCCCGGCCGACGCTCTCCACGGACGGTGTGGCGCTCCCGAGCACCACCGCCGCACCTGCGAGGCGAGCCAGTGCCAGCGCGGCGTCCCGGGCTTGCAGCCGCGGCGTGCGGTCGCTCTTGTACGCGGCGTCGTGCTCTTCGTCGACGACGATCAAACCGACGTCGGCGAGCGGCGCAGTCAGGGCGATTCGCGTGCCCACCACGACGTCTGCGCCGCCGGCTCGAATGCGACGCCACTCGTCGGCCCGCTCGCCCGCGGCCAGGCCCGAATGGAGGATGGCAATCGTCGCGTCGAGATCCGCCCGCAGCCGGTCGACCAGCGGCATCGCCAGAGCGATCTCCGGCACGAGGACCAGCGCCGGCCGACCGGCGATGAGCGTCTCCGCGATCGCCTCGGCGTATACGGTCGTCTTGCCGGCGCCCGTCACTCCCTCGAGGAGCAGCGGAGTGGCGTCCCTGCTCGCGACGGCCGCGAGAATCGTGTCCAGGGCAGCCTGCTGCAGCGGTGTCAGCGCCACTCCCTCCGGCCGCGTGCCGCGCCGCCCGACCGGACGCCTGTCAAGCGGCCGGCGCGGTCGCTCGCGCAACTCAGCCACGACCAGCCCGCGCCGTTCGAGGCTCGTACCCGCGCCGCTTCCGTGACGCTCCGCCGCCACTGCACCGGCCATGCCGGCGTCACCGGCTTCCGCGAGATCGGCCAGCAAAGCCCGCTGCTTCGGCCCCAACCGGCCACCCACCGCGGCTGCCCCGCCTGCCACTCCCCTTCCCTCGTCCGTCAACGTAAACCAGCGCTCATACCGCGGCCCGGCCGAGGCGGCGGTCAGCGTCCACTCCAGCCGCACCAGGGAGCGCGAGGCCATCGCCCGCAGCCGGCGGAGCGTTGCGGCTCGCCCGTCCCCGCCCTCGAGATCGGGCACTGCCCGAGGCCCGTTCTCGAGTCGCGAGAGCAACTCCGACTCGGCTTTGTCGAGCGGCCCGGAACCCAGGGTCTCCTCGCCCGGAACGCCTGCCGGAGCCGGGATCCGTTCCGCCACCAGGTCCAGACGCTCGAGCATTCCGGGCGGCAGCATGGATCTCAGGACGGCGGCCGGGGGCGCCAGATACTCCTCCGAGATCCACCGGGCGAACGCCAGCGAGAGTGCCGGCAGCAGCGGCCCGTCGGCCCGAACCCGCGCGATAACCGGTTTGGCCTCGCCCGTCAGCTCGCCGGACGCCGGCCCGAGGACGACCCCGAGAGCCTGCCGCCCCCGGCCGAACTCCACGAGCACCGCCTCGCCGGCCTCGACGTCGGCCAGCCGTCCGGGCAACAGGTACGTGTACGTTCGCGACGCGCCGGGCGCATCGACCGCGACTTCCACCGGCGTTGCACGACCGTCGCCGGCGGCCCCGCTCACGGCGCTCGCGATCTCCGCGTCGGCGCCGTCGACTTCGACGTCTCCCCAGACCGATTCCACCATCGGTCTCCTTACACGGCTACCTGACGGGGCCCGCGGCGCTCCTCTTCGGTGATGATCTGCTCGATCCTCTCCGCCGTCACGTCCACGCGGTTCTCCTCGTTGACCACCACGTAGTCGTAATCCTCCTTGCGGGCAAGTTCGAGCGCCGCGTCGCGCTGGCGAATCTCCATCTGCTCGGCTGTCTCGGTGCGACGAGCCTTGAGGTGCTCGGCCAGGGTTTCGAGCGACGGGGGCAGGACGAAGATCAGAAGCGCGCCCGGAACCTTGCGCTTCACGACCTCGGCGCCCTGGACATCGATCTTGAGGATGGCGTGCTGGCCTCGGATCAGCGCGTCTCGAACGCCGGCGCGCGGCGTGCCGTACCAGTTGCCGTGGACCTCGTTGGCCTCCAGCAGCTCGTCGGTGTCGCGCATGGCCAGGAATTCCGGGACGGTGACGAAGTTGTAGCTGACGCCGTCGATCTCGTTCGGGCGCCGGGCTCGGGTGGTGCAGGTGATGACGTAGTGATAGGCAGGCCGGTGCCCGCGTTGCTGGAGGGCTTCGATGATTGTGTCTTTGCCCACTCCTGAAGGTCCCGAGATGACGACGAGCATCGGGTTCGGTGAACCCGGTTCGCCGGTGGACGGTGCGCGGTCGACGGAAGGAACCGCTCCGGCCGGCTGTTCGAGAGGGTTCGCGCTCATCGCGGCGCCTCTTCCTCGGACGGCGAGACTCCGATCGCTCCGGGCGCCTGGGCCCGCAACCCCTCGAGCACAATCTCTAGCTCGGGCGGCAGCGGCGCCGTAGCGCGGATGAGATGGCCGTCCGTTGGGGACTCCATTTCGAGCCGCCAGCTGTGCAGGAACAGCCGGGTCGAGCCTTCCGGCCCGCGCCTCGAAGTGCCGTTTCCGTAGACGGGATCGCCGGCCAGCGGATGCCCGATCGCAGCAAGGTGAACGCGGATCTGGTGCGTTCGGCCGGTCACGAGATCGAGTTCGAGCAGCGTCCACGCACCCAGGCGCTCTCGCACCCGATAGCCGGTCACGGAATCACGCCCGTCGGGCACGACGGCCATTCGGGTCCGATGGTTCGGGTCGCGGCCTATCGGCGCCTCAATCCGCCCCGTCGTCGCGGCAACCGACCCCTGAACGAGCCCGAGGTAGGTCTTCTTTACGCCCCTCGCCTTGAGTTGAGCCATCAGGCTCGCTTGCGACTTGTCGTTCTTCGCGACCATCAGCAGGCCGCTCGTGTCCCTGTCGAGGCGATGAACGATGCCGGGCCGCTGGACGCCGGCGATGCCGCCGTACTCCGTGTCGCGCGCTAGAAGCGCGTTGACGAGCGTCCCGGTCCAGTGGCCGACGGCCGGATGGACGACGAGGCCGGCGGCTTTGTCGACGATGAGCATGTCGTCGTCCTCGTAGACGACGGAGAGCGGGATCGCCTCCGGCTCCAGATCGAGCGGCTTGGGATCGGGCACTTCGAGATCGAGAACCCAGCCCGGGATGATCGTGTCGTTGGCCTTGACCGCCGAACCCGACGCGGTCACGTGACCCTCGGAAATGAGCTTCTGGACGTAGCTACGCGAGAGGCCCGAGACATCGGCGACAAAACGATCGACGCGGCCCTGAGCGGTTTCGGGGACGACGATCGTTTCCCGCCTCATCCGGCTACCGGCCCCTCGGCATCCTTCGACGACGGGGCGGCCTCCTGAGCGCCGCGTCCGCGCGATTGAAGCATCGGCCCGATGATCCACAGCGCGAGCAGGACCAGGAAGAAGCACGACACCGCCATGTCGGCGACATTGAAGATGTACCAGCGCCACGTGCCGATGCCGATATCGGCGAAGTCGACTACGTATCCCAGGCGAATTCGGTCGATGAAGTTACCGATCGCCCCACCGAGCAGCAGACCCAGGGCCAGGGTCGTCACCCAGCTCCGCCATCCCCAGCGGAGCTCCATCGAGGCGATCAGGCCGACGACTACGAGCGTCACCACGGCGAAGACCGCTGCCGTGCCCTGCAGCAGGCCGAAGAGTCCGCCGGCGTTGTGGATGAGGTCGATCCGCAGCCAATCGCCCAGAACCGGCGTTATCGTCCCTGGCTCGTAGTTCTCCACAATCCACTGCTTGAGCAACTGGTCGCTCACGACGATCGCGGCGGCCAGAGCGGCGAAGAGCGCCCATGCCTTGTAGCGGCGCCGATCCGACGTCGCGCCGATGGCCGATCCGCCTGTCGGTGTTTCGGGGTGCGTTTCGATGGGGTCCAGCGACTTGGCCTCCTGGGATATTCAGATAAGCCTAAGGGGCGACGGCCTTCCCCGCCAAACCGATCGTAACCGCACCCGAATCGAGCTCCACCGCAACGGTGTCGGCGGAGGGCGGGACGACGCCGAAAACGATCGTGCTGCGCGTCTCGATCTCGACCGAGCGGATGTACTCCTCCAGGGCATTACGGGCCGCAGCAGGGGCATCGACTCTGACCTTGACCTCATCGTCGAGCTCGACGCCCGCCTCTTTGCGCGCATCCTGGATGGCGCGCTGCAGCTCGCGCGCATCGCCTTCTGCCCGCAGCTCGGCCGTCAATTCGGTATCGATGACGACGACCAGACCCTCGTCATGGGCGACGACGGTCCCCGGTTTGGGTGTGGCCAGGATCTCGACCTCGTCGGCCGCAAGCGTGACGCCGCCCATCAGGACCGAGCCGTCCGCAAGCAGCTCGAAACGGTTCTCTCGCGCCGCGGCCATCACGGCCGGGATCGCCGACCCGAGCTTCTTGCCGATCTTGGGCAGGAGCGGCTTCACGCGGCGGTCGACCAGGGCCGACTCGTCGCCGATCAGCTCGATCGACTTGACGTTGACCTCGTCTTTGACCAGCTCGAGCAACGCGTCGCGCTCGACCAGGCGGTCGGCGCCGGGCATCGCCAACCACAGCCGAGCCAGCGGCTGACGCACCTTGATTCCGGTCTGGCTCCTGAGGGTCCGGGCGAGGTCGACTACGCGCATCGCGACCTCCATCGACGCTTGAAGCGCTCGATCGTTGAGACCCTTCAGTTCGTCCGTCGGCCAGGGAGTCAGATGGACGCTGTCGGGTGCGCCGGCGACACTAGTGACCACGATGTTCTGGTAGATCGACTCGCTCAGGAACGGCATGATCGGGGCCATGATGCGGGTCAGGGCTTCGAGAGCCTGGTGCATGGTCGCGAACGCGGCCGCGCGATCGGTCGGGTCGGCGTTGCGTGCGAAGCGCTTGCGCGAACGGCGCAGATACCAGGTCGACAGCTCTTCGATGAAGCCGTCGATCTCCTTCGCCGCGGCAAGGGCGTCGTAGGCTTTGAACTCCATCTCGACAGCGTTGGCCAACCTCGCCACGCGCGACAGGATCCAGCGGTCGAGCGGCGCTCGTTTCGCGACCGCAGGCGCCGCCTGGCGCGGATCCCATTCGGCGAGACGCGCATAGGTCACGAAAAACGAGTAGACATTCCACAGCACGAGCAGCCGCCGGCGCGCCTCATCCGCGGCATGCCAGCCGAAGAGGATGTTGTCCTCGGGCCGGGCATTGGCGAACATCCAGCGCATCACGTCGACGCCCATCCGTTCGGCCGCCTCGTCGAAGTCGATGGCGTTGCCCCAGCTCTTGTGCATCGGCCGGCCGTCCTCGCCGTAGACGAGGGCGTAACCGAAGAGCGCCTTGAACGGCGTCTCGCGACGCAACACGGTGCTCATGGCCAGCAGCGAGTAGAACCAGTTGCGGAACTGGCCGGGGAAGCTTTCGGTCACGAAATCGGCCGGGAACCAGCTCTTCCCGTCTACGGCGGCAGCGCCGTGCGGCATCGTCGAGAACGGCACGATGCCGGCGTCCAGCCAGGGATTGCCGACGTCGGAGATGCGCCCCACGGGCTGTCCGCAACCCGAGCAGCGGATCTTGACCGCGTCGACATGGGGTCGATGAGGACTGTGGCCTTCGAACTCGGCCCAACCCTCGACGGCGCGCTCGGCCAGCTCCTCGCGGCTACCCAGGACGTTGATGGTGCCGCAGTCGCAGTCGTAGATCGGCAGCGCCAGCCCCCAGTAGCGCTTCTTGCTGATCATCCAGTCGTGCATGTTCACGAGCCAGTCGAGCTCGCGCTCATACCCGAAGCCCGGAATCCACTTGATGTCGCGGATCACTTCCATGATCTGGTAGCGCAGGCTGGCGTCCACTTGCTCGGGCGTCAACTGCTCGCGGGGGACGTCGTAGACCGCTCCCATGCTGATGTACCACTCGTCGACGAGGCGGAAGACCAGCGGCGTCCCGCAGCGCCAGCAGTGCGGGTAGCGGTGGGTGACCGTCTCGAGGCGGTAGAAGCGGTGCCGGTGCTTGAGCGACTCGATGATCGGATCGGCCACGTCGCGCACGTCGCGGCCCGAAAAGGCGCCGAAGCCCGGAAGGACGATGCCGCTCTCGTCGAGCGGCGCGATCATCGGCAGGCCGAGCGACTTGCCCAGAGCGAAGTCCTCCGCGCCGCAACCCGGGGCGATGTGGACGATGCCGGTGCCCTCTTCCTCGCCCACCTGATCCCATACGACGACGCGATGCTCGTAAGCTGGCTTACCGTCCGCACCCGCGAACGCGGACTGCACGGCCGCGAGGTCATCGAACGGGCCGGTATAGCGCCAGCCTTCGAGTTCCTGGCCGAGCCGCTCCTCGAGAACCTTGAAGGGCCCCTCGAGGGCGCGCTTCGCCATCCCACGGCCGAGCCAGAAGATCTCCTCGCCCTGGCGCACCTTGACGTAGCGCAGCTCCTTGCCGACGGCGGCAGCCACGTTCGAGGTCAGCGTCCAGGGGGTGGTCGTCCAGACCAGGAGCGATTCACCGGGGTGGTCGACGAGCGGGAACTTGACCGTGAGCCCGGGGTCCTCGCGATCGGCGTAGCCCTCGGTCATTTCGTGCTGGCTGATGCCGGTCCCACAGCGGGCGCACCAGGGCATTGTGTCGTGGCCCTTGTACAACCATCCGCGACGGTGGCACTCGGCCAGAAACGACCAGATGAGATAGTTGTTCTCGTTGGAGAAGGTGAAGTAACTGCCGCCGAGGTCGGGCATTCCCAGTCGCCCAACGAGCATCTCGGCCGTATCGGTGACGTCGATTCCGGCGGTGCTTCTGATCGTGACCTGCTGGCTCGGATCCTCCGCCAGCCGATCGCGCAGACGACGGAGCTCGTGCGGGTCGTTCCAGTCCATCCACATCCCGAGCCGGATCGACTGCTCGGTCTGGCGAGCCGCGTATGTCAGCACCCGCTGCTTGCAGAGGCTGACGAATTCGGCGATGCCGTAGGCCTCGATGTCGCGCTTATTGGTGAAGCCCAGATCCTTCTCAACGTTGACCTCCACCCACAGCCCCTGGCAGTCGAAGCCGTTCTGGTAGCGCTGGTCGCGGCCCTGCATCGCCCAGAACCGCTGGAAGAGATCCTTGTAGGCGCGACCCCACGCGTGATGGACGCCCATCGGGTTGTTGGCCGTGATCGGGCCGTCCAGGAAGCTCCAGCGCTCACGGCCCGCGTTCTGGGCACGCAGGCGGGCGAATGTCCGGCGCTCACGCCAGATATTGAGGATGTCGTGCTCCTGCGCAACGAGATCCGGTTTGGAGCTGACTGGTCGAAACATCGTCCTCGGTGCTCTGAAGGCTTGTGGGCGTCTGGACTCGTCTTGGGCGACGGCTTCGCCACGGTTGGGCTCAGGGTACGGCAAGGCCCCGCGGATCGACTTGGGCCGAGTCCATGACGAAGCAACTCGTTCGCGGCTATCCTAACGAACCAGTGACAACTGCAGTCCGCACGCCGCCTCATCGATCCGCATTCAGTGCTGCCTTCCTGTCCTTCCTCTTCCCGGGGTTGGGCCAGGCGTACGCCGGCG
The DNA here is from genome assembly GCA_017881885.1 of Chloroflexota bacterium. Lineage (GTDB taxonomy): Bacteria > Chloroflexota > Limnocylindria > Limnocylindrales > CSP1-4 > Fen-1039. The sequence goes on along the minus strand of JADGQJ010000006.1, from coordinate 2,562 downwards.
CGTACGTTCGAGGGATCGTGCTGGCGGTTCCTCCACTGATCGCGCTCGCGACCATGATCGTCCTCTTCCTGGCCCAGGGAACCGTCGACTTCGGACTCTGGATCGGTCAGACATCGGTCCTCGGCCCGCTGGCGATCCTGAACGTGATCCTGCTCGCCTACCGGGCGGTCGCGTCCATCGACGCCTACCGGCTCGCCGTCGAACCTGCAACGCCGTCGACCACCGGCATGCAGCGCGTCGGTCGAAGGCCCGGACAGCTCGACCCGATCTCCATCGGAGGGCTGGGCATGATCCTGGTCGTGCTCGTGGCCGGCCACGTGATCGTCGGCTACTGGGATCTCAAGTTCTACAACGCCGCCAAGGATATTCACACGGCGCTGGTGTTCGACACTCCGAGCCCGGACCCCTCGGTGACTGCTGAACCGACGCTGTCCTTCCCGCCCCAGCTGACCTACGCACCGCTGCCGACCACGAAGCCGTGGACCGGCACCGGGCGCTTGAACATCCTCCTCATCGGCGCGGATACCGGAGGCGGCGGCCTCACCGACACGATGATCGTCGTGAGCGTCGACCCGGTGAGCCATCGGGCCGCGATGTTCAGCATTCAGCGCGACACGGTCTGTCTGCCGCTGCCGCCGCGGCTCGCGCACTTCTTTCAGGGGTGGTGCACGCGCCCCTATCCCCACCTCAACGAACTCTACAAAGACGCCGACCGCTATAAGTACCCCGGCGGCGGCCCCGCCGCCCTCAAGCAGGCCCTGGGCTACTACTTCTTCGGCAGTGAGAACGCAATCCCTTACTACGCCCTGGTCACCTTCAGCGGGTTCCAGAAGGTGGTCGACACCCTCGGCGGCGTGACGGTAAACGTTCCCGCGCCGCTCAAGGACGTCAGCTTCTCGGGCGACGGCACGCATCTGAATGTCTACATTCCGGCAGGCATCCAGCACATGAACGGCAGCCAGGCGCTGATATACGCACGCAGCCGCAAGGTTCTGAAGAGCGACGGGTCGGAAAGCCCCCTCTTCAACAACCTGAACAGGTCGGCTCGTCAGCAGCAGATCCTGGTGGCGATCGAACAGCAGGCGAACCCCAATGAGATTTCGGCCCACCTCGGCGATCTGGTCGATGCCCTGGGCAAGACCGTTCACACGGACATTCCCGAAGGCCCCGACGTCCTGGGGCCCATGATCCAGCTCGCGAAGTCGATCAAGGCAAACGACATCAAGAGCTACGTGCTGCCCCTCACGCCCAACATCCCGGTGACCAGGGCCACCGTGAAGGCCGCCTTCGCGGCCGACCCAAAGAGCGTCGGCCACCTTCAGGCAGCGATCGACGAGAACGCCCCGATCATCGTCGAGAACGGCACGGGGTTGTCCGGGGAGGACACGACCGTGGCTACGTTCCTGCAGGGGTTGGGCCTCAACGCCCAGGCCAGCGCCGATCATCCAGCGCAGATGGGCGGCACCATGAAACTGCTGTGCATCAACGGCGCCGAGACTCAATACGCCGACACGATGGCGCTTCTGGAGCAGTCTTTGGGCCTCACCGGCACACCCTCAGCCGATCCGTCCGCTGCGATCCAGACCGTGACCGAGCCGAATGAAGCAGTCGGCTTCGTCGTCATCACCGGCACGGACCTGAATCTGACGGTGCCGCCCGCCTGAGAGCGCTCCCTGAATTCCGGACACGGTGCTCGCGCGGCGTCCGAGCCCCATATGTACGAGCCAACCCAGTCCCATGCCCGGAGCCGTGCTGCTCAGGCCTTCTCGGTGACCCGGTACTCCAGATATCGCCCCGTCAGCAGGCGTGTCTGCGCGTCCAGCGCCGGCAGGTTCGTGAAGACCATTCCCACGATGGGCAGGCACAGCCATTGCAGCCACGAGACCAGCGTCATCCTGATCCCCCACTCCTTGGGCCGGGGCGGAGCCAGCTGGTCCTCGATGAAGACGAGCACGATGAGCGATGCGAGCGCCCCGGTGAGCAGCCACGCGGCGTAGACCGGCAGCTGCTGGCCGAGGGTGGTCGGCCGGAATGAGTCGTTGAGCAGGAGCGGGAGCGTAGGCCCGAGCATCAGGATGACCGGCGCCACGGCCCAGTTGATGTGGTCCGCCCAGAGGGCCAGCAACCTCGTGACCCGCTGGCGAAGCGGGATCTCGGAGTGGTGCAGGGCGTTGTCGATGAAATACGGGATGTCGGTGATTCCCCAAGCCCAGCGCCTGATTTGCAGGTATTGCTCCACGAGGCTGCGCGGATAGGAGCGAGCCCGCACCGCGTCGCCGTAGACCGGCATGAACAGCGGCACCGAATGGAACTTGCCGCCATACCGGAAGAAGCTCTTCCAGTAGAAGCGGCTGTCCTCCGGGATGGCGTCGGTCGCCCAGTAATCCACGTCGTGGATCGTCTGAAGCGAGATCGCATAGGAGCTGAAGCTGACCAGCCGCTCGGGAGTCAGGTGCCGCCACATCTGGACGTGAGTCGTGCTCACGGCGATCAACCGAACCGGGAGCGGGCACTGCCACAGGTTGTTGTGGAACATGGGGATCGGCTGGTAGAGCCGGTGAT
>JADGQJ010000160.1 GCA_017881885.1 Chloroflexota bacterium | reverse complement strand
GGCCTCGCCCTCGTGGGTTTCCGCGATCAGGAGTCGGGCCATCCCGAGCTTCGCAAAGGCTTGCCACACGGTGAGATAGGAGTCGTAACTCCGGATGATGAACCCGGCCCGTCTGGCGGTCTCCCGATAGACCGAGTAGAACTCCGGCAGGCGTTCCACCGTGGCGTCGATCACGCGTATCTCGCTCTTGCGGGCCTTGTTGACGTACTGGCGCCATTTCTTGCGGAGGTCCCCCCAGAGCGCTTCTTCGTCCGCCCGCAGGTCGATCTGGCGCGTCCGGGGCGGTTGAATTGGCGCGCCGGGCCGCCAGCCCGAGCGGCGCAGGGCATGGCGGAGGTCGCCGTCGACGTCGCAGGGCCCGTTGAGCTCGATCTCGGGCTCGATTCGAACGTGCGACACGCGTGTCGGGGCGGAGACGAGCGCGTTGCGCAGACCGACGGTAAACGCACCGAGCGTCGCCGGATTCCAGGCCTCGAGCACCGGGCCGCGAGGGGCATAGGCGAACGCCCAGGGGAAGAGCCGCGGCCGGCGAAGAAGCAACTGCACGCCGAAGCCTGTCTCGCGTCTGGGCTGCTCATCTGCCCCTGAATCCTCGTGTTCCGGGGCCTCCGGATCGACCGCCTGCGGGCCGGCGTCGGACTTGAGGACCAGGGTCGAGCCCATAAAGCGGAGCGGTGTCCACCCATTGGGAGCCTTCACTTCGGCCCAGGCCGAGGTCTGGAGGTAGGAGCCGGGATTCGAACGCGAGACGAAGGCGTCCCAGGTTGCAGTGTCCGGAGCGAGGTCGACGACGGAAGCCCGAGACGATCTGTCGTTCTCTACGTGCGCTGCTTCCCGCATGACCTGCTCAGGCATCCAGCTTCCTCCGTGAATCGTCGCGCCACATAAGCGAGGCTAGCCGCGCCGATCCTCCGGCGCGCCATCCGACGAAGAGCCCGAGCCGGCTGCTCCGTTCGGGCTCTCCAGCCGAGCGCGCGGATGGGAGGCAGTGTACGCGGCCCGCAGTCGCGCCGGCGAAACATGCGTGTAGATCTGCGTGGTGGCCAGGCTTTCGTGTCCGAGCAGCTCCTGGACCACCCGCAGATCCGCGCCGCCATCGAGCAGATGCGTGGCGAAGCTGTGGCGCAGCGTGTGGGGCGAGACGCCCTCCGGCAGCCCTGCGGCAACCCTGAGCCGCTCCATCCGCCAGCGGATGCCCCGAGCGCCCAGGGCGGCGCCGCGGTGATTGAGGAAGAGGACGCCGGGATCGGTTACCTCGGGGCCGGTCGCCCGGCGGGCCAGGACCGGACGCCCTTCTTCGATGTACGCGAGCAATGCGGCGCGGGCCGGGTGCCCGAGCAGCGAAATCCGCTCTTTGCGCCCCTTGCCGGTGACTCGCACCTCGCCGCGGCGCAGCTCCACCGCCCCGATAGTCAGCGTCGCCAGCTCCCCGATGCGCAGCCCCGCGGCGTAGGCCGTCTCAACGATTGCCACGTCCCGCAAGACCAGAGCCCGCTCCATGGCCGCCCGCGAAGTCCCGGCGGGCGCCCTGTCACCTTCTTCACCTGCGGCGTCGATGAGCCGCTCCGTCTCCGCCACCGAGAGGACCGCGGGCAGCCGGCGAGGTTGCCGTGGCGTCGGCAGGGCAGCCAACGGGTTCCCCGGCACGAGTTGCTCGCGCGTGGCATAGCGGTAGAACGATCGGAGCGCGGCCAGCCGCTGCGCCACCGTGCGCCGGCCGTGACCCTCAGACAGCGACGCCAGAAACCCCCTCAACTCGGTCCGCGACGGTGAGCGCCAGTCGTAACCGTTGCTCGACAGCCAGCCCGAGTAGCCCTCGAGGGCGGTCCGGTAGGAGCGGATCGTATGAACGGAGGATCCCTTCGCCTGAAGGGCTTGCAGGAACCTCTCGACCGCGGCCGTGGCATCGTCTGTGCCCTGACCCGCGCCCGAGGTCATCCGTCGCGGCCGGCGCTCGCGGCGCGAGTTCCCGCGCTCTTGCGGGTGGAAGCAGCGCGGGTCTTCTTGCCACTCCCCGCTCTCGTGCCCCGAGTGCGTCGCGGGGCGCGACCGGAGCTGGGTCGCGCCAGAGCCGCGGGATTCGCCTCGCCGCCCACGAGCCGCTTGCCGACGATGTCCTCTCCGGCCGGCAGCTCCACGGTTGCGCCGCAGACGAGGCAGATCGTCGCGCCACCGGCCCCACGCGCCACCGGCCCCTCGTCGGCATCGTGGAGAGCTCCGAGGGGCTCATGTGAGGTCGTGTAGTCGCACTTCGGGTAGCGCGAGCAACCCCAGAAGAGCGATCCGGTGCGCCGGGCGCGTCGCGTCGCCAGCTTTCCGGTATGGCATGTGGGGCAAACCACCTCGAACGCCAGCGGATCCGGTGGAGGTGGTCCTTCCTTCTTGATGTAGTCGCAGTCCGGATAGCGCGAGCAGCCCATGAACGGCCCGAATCGGCCACGCCGCCCGACCAGGACGCCGCCTTCGGTTTCGCCGCACTTGGGGCAGACCTCGACCGCGGCGGGTTCCGCAGGGGCACCGTCGGGGCCGACCTCGGCAGCGCCGGGCGTTCGGCCGTCGGCGCCCGGAAGCTCGCGCGTCTCCTTGTGCTCGGGATACATTGAGCAGGCCAGGAACTCGCCGTACCGGCCCAGCCGGATCACCATCGGATGGCCCAGTGAGCAGACCTCGTCCGAGGGACGAGTCGTGAAGTCAGCCCGGCGCAGCTCCTTGGTCTTCTCCTCGATGCGCGTGTGGAACGGCCCGTAGAACTCTCGCACGACCGGAACCCACGCCCGCTTGCCGCTGGCGACGTCGTCGAGTTCCTCTTCCATGCGGGCCGTGAACTCGAGATCCACAAACTCGCCGAAGTGGGCGACGAGCAGGTCCGTCACGACTTCGCCAACCGGTTCCGGATACAGCCGCCGCTCTTTCACCTTGACGTAGCCGCGATCCACGATCGTCGAGATCGTGGCCGCGTAGGTGGACGGCCGGCCGATGCCGTGCTCCTCGAGGGCTTTGATGAGGCTCGCCTCGGTATAGCGCGGTGGCGGCTCGGTGAAGTGCTGCAGCGCGTCGACGCCCTGAACGGTCGTGACATCCCGTTCCTTGAGCGCCGGAAGGCTGCATTCCTTTTCTTCCTCCAGGTCGTCCTGGCCCTCGGTGTAGACGCGCGAGAAGCCGTCGAAGGTGGTCCGGGTCGCGGTGGCTCGCAGGTCGTAGCCGTCGGCAGCAAGTTCGGCCGTGGTCGTCTCTTGCGCCTTGGCGGCCATCTGGCTCGCCAGAGCCCGCTGCCAGATCAGCCGGTACAGGCGGGCCTCGTCACTCTTGAGGAACTTCGCGGCGGCATCGGGGTCGCGCCAGAACGACGTCGGCCGAATCGCCTCATGGGCTTCCTGGGCGTTGCGCGTCTTGGTCTTGAAGGCGCGCCCTTTCGGCGTCGTGTAGCCGTCGCCGAAGCGCGACTCGATCACGCGTGCGGCTTCGGCCATGGCCTGGCTGGAAAGCGCGACCGAGTCGGTGCGCATGTAGGTGATCAGGCCGACCTGGCCCTCGTCGGTCGCCACGCCTTCGTACAGGCGCTGAGCGGCACTCATGGTTCGCTTGGGCGAGAAGCCGAGCTTGCGGCTCGCCTCCTGCTGCAGGCTCGAGGTAGTGAAGGGCGGCGCCGGGTTCCGGTTGGTCTGCTTGACCGACACGGAGGTCACGACCGGGTGACTGGCGCGGATCGCCGCGGCGTGGCGCTCGGCGGTCTTGCCGTCGGAAATGTCGGGCTTCTTCCCGTCGACGCGCACGAGGTCGGCGTCGAACTGCTCGCCGTCTGGCGCGAGAAGCGCTGCCTTGAGAGTCCAATACTCGCGCGCCAGGAAAGCGCGGATCTCGCGCTCCCGGTCCACGACGATGCGGACCGCTACCGATTGGACGCGACCGGCCGACAGGCCCGCTCGGACCTTGCGCCACAGCAAAGGGCTCAAGGTATAGCCGACCAGGCGGTCGACGACTCGGCGGGCCTGCTGCGCGTCGACCAGATTCGTGTCGATCGAGCGCGGCTCGGCAAAGGCTCGTTTGATCGCGGCTTCCGTGATCTCCGAGAAAGTGACCCGCCGAGTCTTGTCCGGGGCCAGGCCGGCAGCCTCGGCGACGTGCCAGGCGATCGCCTCTCCCTCACGGTCGAGGTCTGTGGCGAGGTAGATCAGGTCGGCGCGCGCCGCCGCCTTCTGGATGGCGGACAGCTGCTTCTTGCGATCTGCAACGACCTCGTAGACAGGTTCGAAGTTGTGCTCGACGTCCACGCCGAGTTGGTTCTTGCCGGGGTTCTCCGGCAGGTCGCGTACGTGCCCGTACGACGCCAGAACCGTGTAGCCCGGACCCAGATAGCGTTCGATCGTTTTCGCCTTGGCAGGCGATTCGACGATCACAAGGTTGCCACTCATCGGCGGGAGTCTAGCATCAGGGCCTCACCGGGCCGTTGCGCGGCATTGCGGGGGGGCAGGAATCGCACCCCTGTCCGATCTCACGTGCCGGCCTGAGGTTCCCTCTGCGGCGCGTCCGCGCCGACCCAGGCCGGGTCTCCGACGACGATCAGCCGTAGAACTCGATCGTCAATCTCACGTGACCGTGAGAGACCCAGACGCCGATGCCAGCCCGGTGGAAGTGCACGTTCATGATGTTGTAGTAGTGCGCGAACTCGCAGCCTCTGTTCTGACAGCGGTACTCGTTCTGGAAGAAGATCTCCGCGTCGATCATTCCGGACTTCCCGGAACTGGGTGGCGACGCCAGGTTCTCACCCCATGAACCGCCGGGATATCCACCCGCGGTCATCCGGCTGTGCGGAGTCGTCCCGTCGAGGTAGTGAGTAAGAACTCCCCGGTCCGCCTGAGCCTTCGAATAGGGCCGCGCGACCCGATTGGCGATGCCAGCGTCGAACCGAAGCGCATCCTGGGCCGGCATGACATGGTGGGCGATCGAGCTGCAGGTGCCGCTTCGCGTCACCCAGCCGCCCGTGCGGGTGCAGTTCATCAGCTGCAGGTAATACAGCTCCGATGGATGGTACGGCGCGGTCTTGGAGGCCACGCCGCCCTGCCACGCGATACCGCGCACGGTCGGCCGCACGACCCTGAAGCTGGAGTTGGCCGCGCCGCCAAGGCGCTGGCCGGTGATCGATCGAGCGGTCGTGGCGATGTGAATGCTGACCGTCGACCCGACCGACAGCTTGCTGGTGGGGTCGAGGATGAGGACGGTGTTGTTCTCGTCCCACGTGACAGCACCGCGGACGCGCTTGCCGGCGACTGTGACCGAGAAGGCGGCCGCGGTCGAGGCCCGGTTCATCGGCACGGTGAAGCGGACCGAGATGACCTGGTTCGGGTCGGCCGTAGTGTGGCCGTTCTGAGGCCGGAACCGGACCACGTCGGGCGCGGCCAGGGTCTGGACGGTGAGCGGCTCGACCGGCAGCAAGGCCACGCCGGCGGAGTCGGTGGCGTTGGTGGCGTCGAA
>JADGQJ010000159.1 GCA_017881885.1 Chloroflexota bacterium | reverse complement strand
GCGTCGCCGTGGCCGCGGTGCGAGCTGGTGACGTGGTCGTCGGCCCGCAGCGCGCCGCATGCGCCTACGGAAGTCGCTTCCTGGCCGATCGAGACGTGGGTGGGGCCGCGGTAGTCGTAGCCAGGCAGCGGGTCGTAGCCGCCGGAGCGGAGGCGGACGATCATCTCCTCCAGCTCGCGGATGGCCAGCATGTCGTCGAGCAGGTCGAGCGCGGCAGTGCCGGTGATCCGCCCCGCGGCAATCTCCGAGCCGGCGTCGCCGGCGAAATCGAAACCATGGATCGAGCCCAGCGACTCCTCGAACGGCGCGAAGTCCGGTCGATTGTCGCTCCGGTAGGCCGGACCCGTGATCATTGCGTGTACCTCGGGCTTCGAATCTATGGTCGTCTTCATGCTGCTCGCTGTCGTCCTATTCATGAGGTGAGGAGCAGCCGGGCCGCTTCCTCGTCGGTGATCAATCGATGGATTAGTCCGCTCCGGAGGGTCGCGAGGATCGCGGGTGCCTTGGCGGCCCCGCCGGCGATTGCGACGACGTCCGGCACGGCTCGAAGTTGTTCGGGGCTGATGGCAATCAAGCGGCCGGGCAGTCCGCCGGCTCGTATCTCGCGACCGCTCGAGTCGAGGACGTTCGAGCAGACATCTGCCACGGCGCCGGCCGCGTCGAGAGCCGCCGCAAGGTCCTCGGGCAGCGCCGAGCGAACGGTCGATCCGCTGGCCGTCCATGCGCCGATGCCCACGACCGCGATGGTCAGCCGGTCGAACATGGCGATGGTCTTGTGCACATGCGGATCGCTCCGGAGCGCGGCGGCCATCTCCGGACTATCCACGAGCAACGGCACCGGAAGCGGATACACCGGGCCGCCGGAGCAATCGGCCACCCGCCGGACCACTTCCATTGAATTGATGTCGAGCTCAAGCGTGGGAACGCTGCCGACGATCTGGACGACCGTGCAGCCGGGGAGCCGGGTCAGGTGCCCGACCATCGAGTGGAGAGTCCGTCCCCAGGAGATGCCCAGCACGTCGCTCGCCTCGAGCGTTTCGGTAAGCAGTTCCGCGCACGCCCGGCCGAGTTGCTCTCTCTTGAACTCGTCGGTTCCTTCGATCGCGCGGACGACCAGCGCGTCCCTCAATCCGTAACGCGAGATGAGTTCCCCCGAAAGGTCCAGGTCGATGTCCGCGGGCGTTCCGATTTCGATCCGGACGACTCCGTCGCGGCGCGCGGCCTCGAGCAGGCGTGCGACCTTGAAGCGCGATATGCCGAGCTCCTGCGCGATCTCGCTCTTGCTCGCGCCGTCCAGGAAGTAACGCCGCGCGGCGAGCACGGTATTGACCACTTGCAGGCGCGTGGCATGTCCCTCGGACCGGTCCAACGGGTGCATCGGCTCCTCGTTTGCACCCACGTGGCGGCACCGAAAGGTTCTGCGGACCGCCTCGACTCGCGGGGCAGCGGAATGTTATCATCGTCACATCTGAGCGGCAAGCGCTCAAGTGAGCGGCTAGGTGGCGCCGATTGGGGCGCCGGACCCTCGCCGGCGCAAGTTGCGCGACCCAATGGGATCCGGTTCGGCACCACCTCAGCTCTCGATGGCCTCGGCTTGATCGTCGAACCACGGACACGTAAGATGATGCCCACCGGCAACCATTCGTAAAGAGCCGAAACTACGCGAAACGCGGCCCGCAAGCGGACGCTCGGGTCATTTCCAGGGGTCGCTATTGAACAAGGGCCGCAGCCGGTCGGCATAGGTCGGAAAGGAATCATGGACGACAGCCATCGTCTGAATGGGGATCCGAACGCGGTATCGGGCAGGCCGATCGTCAATACGCATGTCCATCTGCCGCCCAACTTCTCCGCGTTCGACACGGTCGAAGATGCGGTCCGGCTCGCTGCCGCCGAGGGGGTTGCGGCGTTGGGCACCGCGAACTATTACGACTTCGGCGTCTATCGCCGTTTCGCGGCTGCGGCAACGACTGCCGGCGTAATGCCGCTCTTCGGATTGGAGATCATCACCCTCATCGACGATCTGCCCGACGGCGGCTCGCTCGTCAACGATCCGACGAATCTCAACCGGATGTATCTGTGCGGCAAGGCGATCACCCGCCTCGATCCGCCCATCCCCGCCGCGGCGCAACGGATGGCCGCGATCCGGGAAGCCAGCGACGACCGGCTGCGACGGATGACCGCCCTGATCGCCGAGCGCTTCGGTCGGGCCGGGCTGGATGGTGGCACGAGCGATCGGCAGATTGCGGCGACGGTAGCCGAGCGCAGCGGCGTCCCGATCGAATGGGTTTCGCTCCAGGAGCGCCACGTCGCCGAGGCGTTCCAGGAGTCGCTCTTCCGCGATCTTCTGGCGGACGATCGGGCGGCCGGGCTGGGTCGGCTGTTCGGCGCGCCGACGGGCGTCGACACCATCGACGCCGTGGCGGTTCAGGAGGCGATCCGCTCGAACCTGATGAAGGCCGGCAAACCTGCGTTCGTTCCCGAGGCGGCCGTCTCCTTCGACGACGCGTACCGGCTGATCCTCGACCTCGGCGGCATCCCCTGCTATCCGATCCTTGCCGACGGGGCTTCGCCGATTTGCCCCTTCGAGGACCCGCCCGAGACTCTCGCCGAGCGCCTGCTTCGCCGCGGCATCTACTGTGCCGAACTGATCCCCGGGCGAAACCGGCGCGAAGTCGTCGATCGCTACGTGACGACGCTCCGCGGCGCCGGCATCGTCGTAGTGGCCGGCACGGAACACAACACCAGGCGGATGATCCCTCTGACGCCGGCGACTCTCGGCGGCGAACCGCTATCCGATATGTCGCTTGAGCTCTTCTGGGAGGGCACCTGCGTCGTGGCGGCCCACCAGGCGTTGTCTGGGTCCGGCCGGCCGGGCTACGTCGACGGCGACGGCCGGCTTACGACCGGGTTCCCCGACGGCGAAGCGCGCATCCGATCGCTGCACCGGATCGGCGCCGATCTATTCTCCAACCGATCTTCTGCGAGGCTCCAAGCTTGAGCACCAAGTCGACGCCGCAGCCGCGGTCCAGTACCGAGGGCCTTCTCGATGACCTCGTGGCTCTGGCGCGCCGGTTCGGCGAAGATCCCGAGTTCACCCGCGGCGGCGGCGGCAACATCTCGGTTAAGGAAGACGGGATCCTCTACATAAAGGCAAGCGGAACCTCGCTCGCCGCCCTCACGCCCCAATCCGTCATCGCGCTCGACGTCGCGCCGTTGATGGATCTCCTGGACGGGCCCCCGGCGCGACCGGTTGCCGGCGGTACAGATGAGGTAATGCAGGTCGCCCTGAGCGCCCGAGTCGGAGCGCTCGACGACCGGCGCCCCTCCGTGGAATGCCTGTTCCACGCGCTCCTGCCCGAGCGGTTCGTCCTCCACACCCACCCGACGACGGTGAACGCGCTGACCTGCGCCAAGCAGGGAGCCGAGATCGCCGAGCGGATCCTCGGCTCGAGCGTTCTGTGGATCCCGTACTCGGATCCCGGGCTGCCGCTCGCTCGCGTCATCCGAGATGCGAGGCGAAGCCACGAGCAGCGCACCGGTACGCCCGCACCGCGAACGATGCTTCTTCAGAACCACGGCATGATCGTGACGGGCGACACGACTGCCCAAATCGAGGAGATCTCCGGCCGGCTGGTCGCGGTCATTCAGGCGCACCTCGAGGCGGCTCCGGCCATTTCGTGGGGCGACGTCGAGCGATTTGAAGCCGACGACGCGCGGGCCGCGTTGCATGCCGTCGGTCCGGCGCTGCGGGCGCTTCTTGCGACCGGCGACAGGCTCAAGGTCATCGAGTTCGACGACTCGCCGCTCGCCGTCTCGATGGCGGGCTCGCCTCTGGGGCGTGAATTCGCGCTCGGCGGTCCGCTCACACCCGATCAAATCGTGTATGCAGGATCATTCCCCGTCCTCGTCGAGGCGCCCGCGGACTCGAGCCCGAATAGCCTGGTCGAAGCCGTGACGAGCGCTCTTGCCGCGCGGGCCGCAACGGACTCCGCGGCGCCGATCATCATCCTTGTGCGCGGGCTCGGGCTCTTCGCGGCCGGCGATTCGCATGCCGAGGCCGACACCGCGCGCCAGGTCTACCTCGACGCGGCAGGGGTTTCGGTCGAAGCGCACCGCATGGGCGGCGTTCGCCCGCTCGCCGATGCGGAGCGGCAGTTCATCGACCGCTGGGAAGCCGAGGCGTATCGCCGAGGCGTTGCCGCCGGAGGTGCCGTCGCCGGTCGAGCTCGAGGGCTGGTGGTCGTCGTGACGGGCGCCGCCCAGGGTTTCGGGCATGCGTTGGCGGCCGACATCGTCGCCCAGGGCGGCCACGTCGTGCTGGCCGACATCAACGCCGACCTCGCCGCCCGCCAGGCGCAGGCTCTGGCTTCCGAGTTCGGCGCCGGCCGGGCCGTCGGCGTCGCCCTCGACGTCACCGACGATGCCTCGGTTGCGGCCTGCTTCGATGAGGTCGTGCGGCGCTTCGGTGGCCTCGACCTCCTGGTTTCGAACGCCGGCATCCTCCGGGCGGGCGGTGTCACGACCCAGCCCGTCGCGGAGTTCGACGCCGTCACACGCGTCAACTACCGCGGCTACTTCCTCTGCGTGCGGCACGCCGCGCCGATCCTGGCCCGCCAGCATCGGTCCCGGCCCGAATATTGGGGAGACATCGTCGAGATCAACTCGAAATCGGGGTTAGCCGGCTCGAGCCGCAACAGCGCCTACGCCGGCAGCAAGTTCGGCGGCATCGGCCTAACGCAGTCGTTCGCCCTGGAGCTCGTCGGCGACGGGATCAAGGTCAACGCCATCTGCCCGGGCAACTTCCTCGATGGTCCGCTCTGGTCCGATCCGGGCAACGGTCTATTCGTGCAGTACCTGCGCGAGGGCAAGGTGCCGGGCGCTCAGACCCTCGAGGACGTGCGCCGGTTCTACGAAGCAAAGGTGCCGATGGGTCGAGGTTGCACGCCTGCCGACGTGCTGGAGGCCCTCTATTACGTGGTAGCGCAGCGGTACGAGACCGGCCAGGCCATCGCGGTCACGGGCGGTCAAGTCATGCTGCGATAGGAGAAGCCGAAGCTTGAACCGAGCCGATCCGAACGAGCGACCCATTCCCTCCACCCAGCATGCCATCCAGATCGTCGACGCCGGCCGTACCAATCACAACCGCGCGAAGGCGGTGCCGGTGCCGGGGCCGCACCAGGTCCTCGTTCGCATGGAGGCATGCGGGATCTGCTTCTCCGACACGAAGCTCCTGCATGCGTTCACGAAGCATCCCCGAAAGGGCCCGGTCATCGCTGGGCTGGACACGGAAGTGCTCGCCCAGATTCCTTCCTACGCACCCGGATCGCTGTTCACCGTCCCCGGGCACGAGCCGGTTGGGCGGATCGTCGCTATCGGCGACAAGGTGCGCCGTCATCGCCTGGGCGAGCGCTGCCTGATCCAGACCGACTACCGGCACCTCCTGACCGCGGCCGCAAACGCCGCCTTCGGCTACAACTTCGAGGGCGGTCTCCAGGA
>JADGQJ010000053.1 GCA_017881885.1 Chloroflexota bacterium | reverse complement strand
GTTGGCCACGGGGAGTACGAGCTGTTCGCCTGCGACCCGGCGCTGGCGGATACGGCGGCCTTCTGTGCCGCGTATGGCTTCGCACTCGAGGATGCGGCGAACACGATCGTCGTGGCCGGCAAGTCGGACCCACCCCGGTACGCCGCATGTATCGTCCTCGCGACGCACCGGCTCGATGCGAACCACACGATCCGCGATCGACTCGGCACGCGCCGGGCCTCCTTCGCCTCAGCCGCCGAGACGCAGGTGCTGACCGGTCAGGAGATCGGCGGGGTCACGGCCTTTGGCCTGCCCGACGGGCTCTCGATCTGGGTAGACACCGCCGTTATGGAGCGCTCCCGCCTCGTGCTGGGCGGCGGCAGCCGCCGCTGGAAGGTGATCGCGCCGCCCTCCATCCTGCTGACCCTGCCAGGGGTGGCGGTGGTCGAGGGGCTGGCTCGCCCCGCTGCTCCACGCACCGAAACAAGATCCGCCGAATAGTGCCGCTGGCTCCTGTTACCTCCCAGGGCGGCAAGCGGTCCAAAGTCGCATGGGCGGGTCTGCTAGGCAGCTACGAGCCACCGACTACTAGACGCTCCCTGGGTATCGCGACCACTCGCAAGGGTTCGAGATGCTCTGAGCAGCGGACACCCGTCGGCCAAGGACCTCCCACCACGTCATGGACGCCCCGAGTCCGTGTTCCTCTTCGTCTAGTCAACACGGATAAGTCAGCGTCCGCCGCCAAGCTGTCGAATGGCTACGAAAGTCGGATTACTCGATGGCGGCAGGTAAGTACGGCCGAGTTGTGACACTAGGGATCTGGCGCCAGACTGTCGCCCTGGCGACCCTTGGACGCAATGCTTCTAGTCTTCGACCCGTACCACGTGCTCCAGGTGACCCCTGACGCCGAGCCGGAGGTGATCCAGGCCGCGTACCGGGCATTGGCGCGGAAGTATCACCCCGACATGGGCGGCTCTGACCTGCAGATGGCGAAGCTCAATGCTGCGTGGGAAACCGTGCGCGATCGTGGGGGGCGGGCACGGTACGACCGGGAGCAGAGGGCAGCCAAAGCCGAGCAGACGGCACAGACAGAGGGTCACGCGGTGCACGAGCGCCCACCCGCGACATCCGCGTCACCGCTGCGGAGGTCGCCTCGCGCTCGGGCTGGCACAGTCCTCGACTTCGGTCGCTATGCCGGGCTCTCGCTCGGAGATCTGGCGATCGATGACCCGGACTATCTCGAGTGGCTGGAACGCACGCCCATTGGCCACAGGCTCCGGCCCGAGATCGAGGCCCTTCTGGCAAGATCACGGCCAACCACCTCTAGACCGGAGCACCCCCGGTCGCGCTTCTCCCGCCGCTAGCTGGTGGGGGTACCGGGGTTGGACGCTGCCGCGGCTCGCCAAAGGGGCCAGGCATCAGGCACTAAGCGCGGATCGTCGGGTTGGGACTTCCAGCGGCGCGCACGCCACTGTTAGGATTCACCCACCTACCAGCAGGCGCGGACGCCACAGGCCCGGTCGGGCCTCTCGTCAACTCGGCTCGTAATCAGGGTGGGGACCGCGGCAAGCGGTTGGCCCCGCGCTTCAGATCTGAGGCGGCGCGCCCGAACATAGAGAACGCCCGCCTCGCGGAGATGGGAGACCGAGGCGGGCGCTCACTAGAGAGGACGGGACGCCACGCAGAGCCTCTCGCACGTCGAATAGACCCGCTGACGTCTGCCGAGTCGGGTCCGCACGATGAAAACCGCCGACGGGAGCGAACTGCACCACCGGGGCTGTCCCAGCTATCCCACAGCCAATCGGGACGGGCCGCCGGGGTGGAAAGGCCCGCCGCCTCCCCTTCGGTGGCGGCGGGCCTTCACGCGCCTCGTCCGTTCCCCAACGTGTCGCAGCCTGCTGGTGACGGCGACAACTTGCCAGGGCCGTAGGTCACGGGTCGGCCGCCGCTTGAGCCCGATCCGCCCGCCGAGCTGGCCGGCACCGGGCCGGGATCGTCGGGCGAGCAGCGCCGCACCCGCCAGTGCCTAGTTTGACCCACGACCGGATAGCCCCCGACGCGGTCGCTCGAAGACCAAGGCAGCCAGGGGTCTCCATCAAACCCAGGGCAGTTCAAGGAGTTGGCCTTTGTGGCCGCTGAACGTGACGTTCGATCGTCGAGACACGGTGACCATGAACAGTGAATTGGGACGATTCGGGGTGAGAACCCTTGGTCCAATTGGGGCCTAACGCTCGACACCAACCAAGGGCTCTCACGTTTCAACGACACGAGCGACGACAGCGGCCGACCGGCTGATCCTGCCGGTCACACCGGGATGTTGGAGGTCAGACGGGGCAGATCGTCCTCGGCCTCACGGGCGTCACCGCGATCGCCGCCGGCTATTACGACAGCATCGCCCTCAAGTCGAACGGCACAGTCGTCGCCTGGGGCGCCAACGCCAGCGGCCAGACGAAAGTTCCGGCCGGCCTCAAGGGCGTCACCGCTATTGCGGCCGGGGCTATCACAACCTCGCGTTGAAGTCGAACGTCACCGTGGTCGCCTGGGGCTCCAACTCAAAAGGCCAGGCCACCGTTCCGGCAGGCATGACGGGCGTTGTCGCGATTGCGGCGGGCTATGAACACAGCCTCGCGCTCAAGGCGGACGGCACGGTCGTTGCCTGGGGCGGCAGCTCCAAGGGCCAGACCACCGTCCCGGCCGGTCTTGCCGGCGTCGCGAAGATCGTCGCGGGAGACTGGCACAACCTCGCCGTCAAGTCGGACGGCAGCATCGTCGCCTGGGGCGACAACGGCCACGGTCAGACCGCGGTGCCGACCGGCCTCGCCAGCGTGTCCTTCGCCGCCGGTGGTGGCGGGTTCAGCGTCGCCGTCACAGGCAACCTTTGATCGATAGACCCGGAGCGTGCGCAAGATCGCAGTTTCGCTATCCTGCTTGAGTGCCATAACTGCCGGTTGAACGGGGAAAGGCAGTCCCAAAACTCGTTCCCACTCCTGACAGGGGGCTTCCGTGGTGGCTGTTCGCCAGATCAAGGCCCGGCTCGCGAATCGTGGGCCGATCGATCTCTCCACGCTCGATGAGCGGGCCCTCATGGGGTGCATCGACCATTCGATCCTGAAGCCCGAACTGACGAGGGCCGAAGTCGAAGCCGCCATCGACGTCGCAATCGAATGGGAGACGGCCACGGTCTGCTGCCGCCCGGCCGACCTGCCGCTTGTCGTCTCGAAGCTGCGGCGATCGGTCGTCGGACCCACGACCGTGATCGGCTTCCCGCACGGCGCCCACATGTCCCAGATAAAGGAGCGTGAGGCCCTCGTCGCGGTCGACCAGGGAGCCGTCGAGCTCGACGTCGTGATCAACATCGGAGCCCTCCGATCCGGCGATCTCGGTTACGTCCGCGATGAGCTGGCGAGCCTCGTCTACGCCGTCGGCCCGACGCCCGTGAAGGTGATTCTCGAGACGGCGTACCTCACTCCGGAGGAAGTCGAAGCCGGCTGCCGCTTGGTGCTGGAGGCGCGGGGCGCATTCGTCAAGAACGGGACCGGCTATTCGCCACGGGGCGCCGAACCGGGCGAGATCGCTCTGATGCGCCGGGTCGTCGGCGATCGCGTCGGAGTCAAAGCCGCGGGCGGTGTACGGACCCTGGACGCCATGCTGGCGATGATCGCCGCGGGAGCGTGTCGGGTGGGAGCGACTGCCACGCCCGCGATCGGAGCGGAGTGGCGGGCACGGGGACCCGAGGCGGTCAGGGCAATCATCGCCGCCGCTCCGGCCCCGCAGGCCGCCGCGGGACCCGCCTCGAGCGAGGACGAATAGCGCCTTTGGTGCCGCCGCGGACGCCGGCGCGCTGCCGCGGCCTCCGCGCCCGAGCGACCTGGCGATTTGCCAACCGGGGTAGCACGCGGCCGGACCGCCGGCGCCAAAGCAGGCTGAATCGGCGGCCCGTACCCAGGGCGGTCGATCTTCCGAGCGTGGCCGAGGAGGGGAAGGGCTTCCGCCCGGCGGCAGCAGGCTCGGAACGCCCGGCCGAATTGCACTCGTGCTACCCGGGTTTGCATTTGGGTAGAAGCCACGCCAACGTCGGGGGCCGCGACGCTGAGGCCGCGACGCTGAGGCCCCGCGACGCAGAGGGCCGCCGCGGCCCACGGTTTGGGCCCGCGGCGCCCCACGGTTTGGGCCCGCGGCGCCCCACGGTTTGGGCCCGCGGCGCCCCACGGTTTGGGCCGCCGCGCCCCACGGTTTGCGCCGCCACGCCCCGGCCTGGAGCCCGAGCAGCGGTCGGCGTCTCGGCCGGCCCCGGCCGCCTGCTATACTTCGGCCGCCTGGGAACCGAGGGCCCCCGGGCTGCCAATGCCAATCGCCAAGGAGTGCACGTTGCCGCACGAAGGCGTGCCGTTCGCCCCGTGAGACGAACCACCACCTTCCCGCCCCCCGGAGCCGCGGCGGCTTCTACGGAGGGGCAGTCTACCCAGGTCCCCGGCCGGTCGGCCGAGGGCTTTTTAGTTTCCCGGGGTTCCCGCAGGGACGACCGCCGGGGCGAGCACCGACGGGAGGACTAGATGCCCGCCACAGTGATCGTCGGCCTCCAATGGGGCGACGAGGGCAAAGGCAAGACGACCGACTATCTGGCCGAGGACGTCTCGGCCGTCGTCCGCTATCAGGGCGGCGACAACGCCGGCCACACGATCATGCTCGGCGAGGAGGTCTTCAAGCTCCACCTCGTGCCTTCGGGCGTGCTGTACCCGCACATCGCGCCGGTCATCGGCAACGGCGTCGTGGTCAACCCGGCGACGCTCATCTCCGAGCTCGACATGCTGGCCAGCCGCGGCATCGAGGTGGATCGCGTTCGGGTCAGCAAGCACTCTCACGTGATCATGCCCTACCACATCGCCCTCGACGGAGCCATGGAAGCCCGGCTGGCGAAGGCGGCGGTCGGCACCACGCGGCGGGGAATCGGGCCTGCCTACGCCGATCGCGCCTGGCGGATCGGTATCCGGATGGAGGACCTGCTCGACGGTCCGGCGCTGCGCGGCAAGCTCGCCCGCATCCTGCCCGAGAAGAACGCCACGCTGCAGCGCCAGCATCGGGTCGACGGCTTCGACCTCGACGAGCTGGTCTCGCTGGCGACCGAATGGGGCCGCCGCCTCGAACCGCACCTGGCCGACACGACCCAGCTGGTGCAAGAGCGCATGGCCCGCGGCGAACACCTCCTGTTCGAAGGGGCCCAGGGAACGCTGCTCGACCTGGACCACGGCAGTTATCCGTTCGTGACTTCGTCCAACCCGATCGCCGGTGGAGCCTGTACGGGCGGTGGCATCGGGCCGCTCCAGGTGGACGAAGTGATCGGCGTAATGAAGGCCTACGCCACACGTGTGGGCGCCGGCCCGTTCCCGACGGAACTGACCGAGTCGATCGGCGAGGGCATCATCGACCGCGGCCGCGAATACGGGACGACCACGGGGCGGCGCCGCCGCGTCGGCTGGTTCGACGCCGTGCCGCTGCGATATGCGGTCGCCGTCAACAGCGTCAGCTCGATCATGCTGAACAAGATCGACATCCTGTCGGGTCTGGACGAGGTCCTGATCTGCATGGCCTACGAAGTCGATGGCCAGCGCGTCGATTGGTGGCCGTCGGATGCAGACATCCTGGCTCGCGCGACGCCGATCTACGAGCGGTTCCCGGGCTGGACCGAGCCGATCCACGACTGCCGCTCGATGGCGGATCTGCCCGAGAACGCGCGGCTCTACGTGGACGCGGTCGAGCGGCTTTCTGGAGCCACGATCGCGCTGGTTTCCGTCGGCCCTGAGCGCCACCAGACGATCGAACGCAAGGCGCGTCCCCTGCGCCCTCGGACGACGGCCGGCCGGTGAGCCCGCAGGCCGGCTCCAATCCCGTGGCTCCCGGCCCCGCTCGGGTGCTCGTGCTCGGCGGCGGTGGTCGCGAGCACGCCCTGGTCTGGAGCCTGGCCCGCGAAGCCGGAGTGGAGGCGGTCATAGTGGCGCCGGGGAGCGACGCCATCGGCGAAGAGCCAAAGGTCCGGTGCGTGCCGGGGGTCGCGGCCACGGACCCGGCCGCGGTGCTGGCCCTGGCCACCGCCGAGGACGTGGATCTGGTCGTGGTCGGTCCGGAGGCACCGCTCGCCGCCGGCGTCGTCGACGTGCTGGAGGAAGCCGGCTTGCCCACATTCGGGCCGATCCGCGCCGCCGCCAGGATCGAATGGAGCAAGGCGTTCTGCCGCGACGTGGCCGCCGCGGCCGGCGTCCGAATGGCGTGCGGCGAGGCCTTCTGGGCCTTGGGGCCGGCGCTGGCGTTTGCCCGCGAGCTGGCCGCCGCGCCGGGGTCGCGCGGGGTGGTGGTCAAGGCAGACGGACTGATGGCCGGCAAGGGAGTGACCGTCTGCGACGATTTCGCAGGCGCGGAGAAGGCGCTGCGCGAACTCTTCTCCGGTGCCGGCGAGGCCCAGGCGGGCCCCCTGAGTGGCCGCCCGCCGGTAGTAGTGCTCGAGGAACGCCTCATCGGTGCAGAAGCCAGCCTGATCGCCCTGTGTGACGACCACAGCGCGCTGGCCCTGCCCCCGGCACGTGACCACAAGCGGCTGCTCGACAACGACCTGGGCCCCAACACCGGCGGCATGGGCGCCTACAGCCCCGTGCCGGATATGCCGGAGAGCCTCTGCGCCACGCTCATCGACATGATCCACGTGCCGATCCTGGCGGAGCTCGCCCGCCGCGGGGCGCCGTTCCGTGGCGCGCTCTACGCCGGCCTGATGCTGACTCCGGAGGGTCCGGTCCTGATCGAGTGCAACGCCCGCTTCGGCGACCCGGAGATCCAGGCCCTGCTGCCACGGCTCGCGGTGCCGCTTGGGCCGCTGCTCCTGGGCGCCGCCCTGGGCGACCTCGCCGGGGCCGCCGCCGGGCTGGGACTGGTGGGCCGGATGCTGCCGACGACCGGGGACGCGGCGGTGGCCGTGGTTCTGGCCGCGGCGAACTACCCCGAGACGCCGCGCAAGGGCGACGTCATCGGCGGCCTGGCCGATGCGACACGATCCGGAGCCACGGTCTTCCACGCAGGCACGGTCTGCGGCGCCGACGGCGAATACCGCACCAACGGCGGGCGCGTTCTTTCGGTCGTTGGCTTGGGCAGTACGCTCGCCGCCGCCCGCGTGTGCGCCGAGCAGGCCGCCGAGAAGATCGACTGGGCGGGCATGCAGCGCCGCCACGACATCGCCGCCAGGTTGCCTGCCGCGTCCGACGCGAAGGTCGCGGCCGCCTCGCCGGCCCCGATTTTGGCCGCCGGCTGGGAGAAAGGGGCGCCGAGGTGATCCCGAGGTACACGCTTCCGGAGATGGGCGCGATCTGGACCGAGCGGGCCCATTTCGAGCAGATGCTTCGCGTGGAGATCGCGGTCGCGCGCGCCCAGGTGAGCCGGGGCACGGTGCCGGCGGCGGCCGTCCGGGCGATCGAGAGCCGCGCCCGCATCGATGTGGCCCGTATCGAAGAGATCGAGAAGACGACCGACCACGACGTCATCGCCTTCGTCAGCCAGGTCGCCGAGACCGTCGGCGAGGAGGGGCGCTACCTCCACCTGGGCCTGACGAGCAGCGACGTCGTCGACACGGGCCTTGCGCTCCAGCTCCAGGCTGCGGGGCGGCGGCTTATCGACGACCTCGACGCCCTGATCGAGGCGCTCGTTGCCCGCGCCCGCGCCGAAGCCGGGACCGTGATGATGGGCCGCACTCATTCGGTCCATGCCGAACCGACGACCCTCGGCCTCAAGATCGCCGGCTGGGCTTTCGAGATCGCCCGCGATCGAGCCCGCCTGGCCGCCGCGGCCGATGATGCCGCCACCGGCAAGATCTCCGGGCCGGTCGGGACGTACAGCCATCTCGAACCGGACCTGGAGGACGAGGTCCTGGCGGCGCTGGGGCTCCATCGCGATCCAATTTCGACACAGATCGTCCAGCGCGACCGCCACGCCGCGCTCCTGGCCGCGATGGCCGTCACCGGCGGTTCGCTCGAGCGCTTCGCCACCGAGATCCGAAACCTGCAGCACACCGAGATCGGGGAGCTGATGGAGCCGTTCCGGGCCGGCCAGAAGGGCAGTTCGGCGATGCCCCACAAGCGCAACCCGATCCTGTGCGAGCGGATCGCCGGAATGGCGCGGCTCCTCCGCGGCTATGCCGTGACGGCGCTCGAGAACCAGCCGCTGTGGCATGAGCGCGACATCAGCCACTCGTCGGCGGAGCGCGTGCTGCTCCCCGACGCCACGATCCTGCTCGACTACATGCTGGTCAAGATGCGCGGCCTGATCGAGCGGTTGGTGGTCCGGCCGGAGCGGATGCGCGAGAACATCGATCGGGGCCTTGGTCTCCACTGCAGCAGCCGCGTCCTGACGGCCCTGGTCGAAGAGGCCGGGATGTCGCGCGAGGAGGCTTACGCCATCGTCCAGCGCAACTCGATGAAAGCCGCCGACGACCGCCGCCAGCTGCGCGATACGCTGGCCGCGGACCCGGATGTGGCCGCCCGCCTATCCGACGAAGCCCTGGCCGCCTGCTTCGACGAAAGCCACTTCCTGCGCAACGTCGCTACCGCGATCGCCCGACTGGATGAACTCGTCCCGCTTCAGAAGGAGGCCGCCGATGTCGTCCGCTGAGATGGTGAACCCCGGCGATCCCCGTGCCGCCGGACACACCCTGGCCGCTTCGGGCGGCTTCGTCCGATCGGGCAAGGTGCGCGACCTCTTCGAAGTCGGCGACCGCCTCCTGCTCGTCGCCAGCGACCGACTGTCCGCGTTCGATGTCGTGCTGCCGACGCCGATCCCCGACAAGGGCCGCGTGCTGACGGGCGTGTCGCGCTTCTGGTTCGACCAGACCACCGACATCATTCCGAACCATCTCCTCGGCACTGATCCGGCCGCTCTGCCGGCGGGCTTCACCGACGCCGCCGGCAGCCGCGAGCTGAAGGGCCGGATGATGCTCTGCCGCCGGGCGAAGGTGCTGCCGGTCGAGGTCATCGTCCGCGGCTATGTTGCCGGTTCGGGCTGGAAGGACTACCGCCGGACGGGCGCGATCTGCGGCATCGAGCTACCTGCCGGCCTGCGCGAGTCCGATCGCCTGCCGTCGCCGATCTTCACTCCTTCCACCAAGGCCGAAGTCGGGCACGACGAGAACATCGGCTTCGACGCCATGGTCGAGCTCGTCGGCGGCCCGCTGGCCGAGCGGGTCCGAGACGTCGCCCTGCGGCTCTACCAGCGTGGTGCCGCGGTCGCCGAGAAGGCCGGCATCCTGCTCGCCGATACGAAATTCGAACTCGGCACCGCCCTCGACACGGGCCAGCTGATCGTGATTGACGAAATCCTGACGCCCGACTCCAGCCGGTTCTGGGACGCCTCGGACTACGAGCCGGGACGCGCCCAGGCCAGCTTCGACAAGCAGTTCGTCCGCGACTGGCTGGAAACCCAGCCCTGGGACAAGACCTATCCAGGACCCGAGCTGCCGGCCGAGATCGTGGCCGGGACGCGCGAGCGCTATGTGGCGGCGTTCGAGCGGATCACCGGGGCCGGCTTCGAGCGCTACCTGCAGGAGGACGTAATCGCCCGATGAGCGAGTTCCGGTTTGCCGTCAACGTGCTGCCAAAGCCGGGCATCCTCGACCCGCAGGGACGGGCCGTGGAACTGAGCCTGCCGCACCTCAAGGTCACCACCGTGTCGCGCGTTCGCGTCGGCCGCCGGGTGGAGCTGACCGTAACTGCCGATGCCGAGTCGGCCGCCCGTGCCGTGGTCGACGGCCTCGCCAAAGAGCTGCTGAGCAACCCACTCATCGAGACCTATGCCATCGAGCTGCTGGAGGCGACCTCGTCGGCCGTCTCGACTGCGAAGGTGACCGGGTCGTGAGGATCGGCGTCGTCACCTTTCCGGGCTCCAACTCGGACGTGGACGCGCTCAACGCGCTTGCCGTCGCGGGCGTCGAGCCGGTCTCGCTCTGGCACGAATCGCCCGACCTGCACGGCGTGGCCGGGGTGATCCTGCCGGGCGGCTTCGCCTACGGCGACTACCTTCGAGCCGGCGTCATCGCGCGCTTCTCCCCGGTCATGCGCGGCGTCACTGACTTCGCCGCGAAGGGTGGCCTGGTTTTGGGGATCTGCAACGGCTTCCAGGTCCTGGCCGAATCCCGGCTCGTGCCCGGCGCGCTGCTGCGCAACCGATCCCTCCGATTCGCCAGCAAGATCATCGCGATCAAACCCCAGCGGCTGGATTCGGCGTTCACCAACAAGGCCACCGGCGCGCCGCTGCACATGCCTATTGCTCACGGCGAAGGCTGCTATTACGCGGACGAGGCCACGCTCGACGCGCTCGAGGCGAAGGGCCAGATCCTGTTCCGCTACGTCCGAGCAGACGGCGCGCCCGCGCTCGACCCCGACGATCCGGCCAATCCCAACGGCTCGCTCCGCGCGATTGCAGGCGTCTGCAACGAAGCCGGAAACGTCGCCGGCCTGATGCCGCACCCGGAGCGGATGTCGGAGTCCATTCTCGGCAGCGACGACGGGATGCAGCTGATACGTTCGTTCGTGGAGAGCGCCGCGGCGTGGGAGACAGCGCGATGAGCGAGGAGATGCGACCAGCCGCCGCGGTCCAGCCGGAGCCACTCCACCGACAGCTGGGGGTGACGGACGGCGAGCTGGACGCGATCCGGGGCAAGCTCGGCCGCGACCCCAACCACACCGAGCTGGCCGTTTTCAGCGTGATGTGGAGCGAGCACTGCTCCTACAAGAGCTCCAAGCCGCTCCTCAAGACCCTCCCGTCCCGCGGCCACAACATGTTGGCCGGGCCCGGGGACAACGCCGGTGTCGTCCGCATCGGCGATGGGCTCGCAGTCGCGTTCAAGATCGAGAGCCACAACCACCCGTCCGCGGTGGAGCCGTACCAGGGCGCCGCAACCGGCGTCGGGGGCATCCTGCGCGACATCTTCACTATGGGCGCCCGACCGATCGCGGTCCTGGACGCGCTCCGTTTCGGCGACCCGTCCGATCCGCGAACCCGCCACCTCGTAGACGGGATCGTCCGCGGCGTGGGCGGCTACGGCAACTGCGTCGGCGTGCCCACCGTCGGCGGCGAGCTGGTGTTCGACCCGTCGTACCAGGGCAACCCGCTGGTCAACGTCATGGCCATCGGCCTGCTCGAGGAGCGGATGCTGATCCTGGCCGAGGCTCCCGGACCGGGCAACTACGTGGTCCTCTTCGGCTCGACGACCGGCCGCGATGGCATCGGCGGGGCAAGCGTTCTCGCATCCGCAACGTTCCAGGACCAGGACCCGTCCAAGCGGCCGGCGGTCCAGGTCGGCGACCCATTCGCCGAGAAGCTGCTGATCGAGGCCAGCCTCGAGCTGATCGACCGCCGCCTCGTCCTGGGCATCCAGGATCTCGGCGCCGGCGGCATTTCGTGCGCGACGTCCGAATCGGCCGACAAGGCCGGGACCGGCATCCTGCTGGACCTGGACGCGATCCCGCGGCGCGAGCCCGGAATGGCGCCCTGGGAAGTGATGATCTCCGAATCCCAGGAGCGGATGCTGGCCACGTGCCTGCCCGAAAACTTCCCGGATGTGCGCGAGGTCTGCGAGCGGTGGGGAATCCCGATCGCTCTCGTCGGCCGCGTCACCACCGACGGCGACGTCGCCATCATCGAAGGCGGAATCGGCAGCGACGGCAAGCCGAATCCCGCGGCGAAAGAGATCGCCCGCATTCCGGCGAAGGCGCTCACGAGCGAGGCCATCGTCCACTACCGCCTCGCCACGCCCCCGGCCCGACGCCGCCAGGCGCCCGCGCCGGGCATCCCGCTCACCGCCCACGACGGGCTTCCGGAGCGGGGCATGGATCCCGCCGCCGTCCTCGCCGCGCTTCTCGGCAGCGCCAACCTTTCGAGCCGGCGCTGGGTTTACGAGCAGTACGACGCCTGTGTCCAGAGCAACACCGTCGAGTGGCCCGGCCACGGCGCGGCGGTCCTGCGCGTCAAGGGCACCAAGAAGGGGCTCGTCGCCACCACCGACGGCAACCAGACCGTGAGCGCGCTCGATCCGTATCTGGGCGCGCAACTCTCCGTTGCCGAAGCCACGCGCAATGTCAGCATCACCGGCGCACGACCGCTCGGCCTCACCAACTGCCTCAACTACGGCAATCCGGAGCGGCCGGAGGCCTTCTGGCAGCTTCAGGAGGCGGTTCGTGGCATCGGCGACGCCTGCCGAACGCTCGGCATCCCAGTCACCGGCGGCAACGTCTCTCTCTACAACGAATACCCGGGCGGTTCGATCGCCCCGACGCCCGAAATCGGCATCGTCGGCCTGCTCGACGACATCTCGCTGCTGGTCCGGCCGCCCTTCTCGGCCGAGGGCGACAACGTGATCCTCGTCGGCGAGAGCGCGCCTGGTCTTGCCGGCTCGGCCTATGCCGCACTCGCCGGGCTGGCGTCGGAGGACTCGGCACCGAGTCTGGACCTCGACCGTGAGGCGGCCCTGCAGTCGTTCATTCGCGAGGCGATCGGACGCGGTCTGGTGGCCTCGGCGCAGGACGTCTCAGGCGGCGGCCTCGCCGTCGCGATCGCCGAGTGCGCCATGTGGGGCGGGCTCGGCGCCCATCTCCGTCTCGGCATCTCGGGCTCGCCCGCAATTGAGCTCTTCGGCGAGAGTCCCTCGCGGCTCGTGCTGTCGTGCCGTCCCCGCCATGCGGCCGCGATCGAGCTGCTCGCCCGCCAGTTCGGCCTGCCGGCCGTGATTCTGGGCACCGTCGGCGGGGATCGGCTCCGCATCGAGCTCACCGGGCAAGGAGCGACGGGCGCGGCCGAAGAGCGCGGCTCGCGCGTCGCGGACGCGCTGGACGTGGCGCTCGCCGATCTGCGCCACGCCTGGGACCACGGCCTGGCCCGCGCCCTCGGCGTGGAGCCGTCCGCGGCGGAAAGCAACCCCGAGCCCCACGCGCCCGCTCGTGGCGGAGCGCCCGCTCCCGGCGGCGCACCAAAGACCGGGGCCGCCGGCGCCACCGGCGCGTCCTCCTCCGGCGCCACGCCCAAGGCCGGCTAGCCGTGTGCGGCATCTTCGGCGCGGTGACACCGGGCATGGATGCCGCGGGCATCGCCGCGCTGGGCGTCTTCTCGCTGCAGCACCGCGGACAGGAGTCCGCCGGTCTCGCCGTCAGCGACGGCGAGCAGCTGATGCTCTACAAGGATCTGGGCCTGATCGCCCAGGTCCTCGACGAACGGCGGTTGCCGAGCCTCCGCGGCTCGCTCGCGATCGCACACTGCCGCTATTCCACGACCGGCTCGACGGTTTGGGAGAACGCCCAGCCGACCTTCCGGCTCGGGCGCGGACGGGCGCTCGCGATCGGCCACAACGGCAACCTGGTCAACACCCGGGAGTTGCTCTCTCACCTCGAGGGCGGCAAGTCCCGCCTTTCGGCCACGACGGACACAGAACTGCTGACCGCGCTTCTGGCCGACGATCCGTCCGACGATACGGTCGACGCGTTGTTGAAGGTGCTGCCGATCGTCCGAGGCGCCTACTCGCTCGCAATCCTGGACAAGAAGCGAGTCATCGGCGTTCGCGATCCGTTCGGCTTCAGGCCGCTCGTGCTGGGTCGGATCGAACCCGAGCCCGGCGACCCCGAGGGCAAGCATTCGGGTGTCTGGATGATCAGCTCGGAATCGGCGGCCATTGAGGTTGCCGGCGGAGTGGTGGTTCGGGACGTCGAGCCGGGCGAGATCGTGATCCTCGAAGAGGGCAAGGAGCCGATCTCGGTCCGCTTCGCCGAGGGCCACGAGCAGCTGTGCGTCTTCGAGCTGATCTACTTCGGCCGGCCCGACTCGTACATGCTGGGCCGCAACCTCTACGAATCGCGGCGCCGGATGGGCGTGGCGCTCGCCGCCGAGGCGCCGGTCGAGGCCGACATCGTGATGCCTGTGCCGGACACCGGGGCGCCGGCCGCCGCCGGGTACGCCGAGGGCTCGGGCTTGCCGTATCGCGAGGGCATGGTTCGAAACCGCTACTCGGGCCGCACCTTCATCCAGCCCTCCCAGGGGATGCGGCAGCGCGGCGTCACGGTCAAGTTGAGCCCGCTGCGCGAGGTCGTGGCAGGGAAGCGGCTGATCGTCGTCGACGACTCGATCGTGCGCGGCACCACCACCCGCCAGATAGTGGCCCTGTTGCGCAAGGCCGGCGCGACCGAAGTCCATCTGCGCATCAGCTCGCCGCCGATCCACCATCCGTGCTTCTACGGCATCGACACCCAGATCGAGACCGAGCTGATCGCGTCCACGCATTCGGTCGAGGAGATCCGCCAGTCCCTCGGCGCCGACTCGCTCAGCTATCTCTCGATCAAGGGCGTGCTGGAGGGGCTCGATCTGCCGTACGACCGGTTCTGCTTCGCCTGCTTCGACGGGCGCTACCCCGTGCCGGTCCCGTATGACACGACCCGCCACAAGTTCGTTCTCGAGGACGCGGACGGCGAACCGGTCTCGCAGGGCGAGGCCGAGGCGATCGCAAGCGCG
>JADGQJ010000158.1 GCA_017881885.1 Chloroflexota bacterium | reverse complement strand
CCTTCGGCCCGGCCGCCGCCCCATGCGTAGATGTAACGCTTGGCAGCCTTCTGGGGCTTAGCAGTTTCGGCCATAGGGATGTCTCTCTCCTTGATTACGGGAGGCTTGTTTCGCGCCGCGAGCCGCAGGGAAGCGCGCCCGAACGACGGGATCGCACAACGTTCGTGGAGATTGTACCTTCGCTTGAGCCGATGGCTTGCGTCCGAGAGGCACCGCCGACCGGTACGAGGGGACCGTGGATGGCATGCCTTCGGCCCGAAATGGCGGGACTCTCGGCCCGCGGCGGAGATTCGGGCATCGGGCGTGATGGTCGGGCCGGTGGCGGCGAGCCCCGAGTCAGGTCCGGCCGGTTTCCGTCAGATACGCCCAGCAGGCGTGCAGGACGCGGCCGGGGGCGGCTTCAGTCCGTTTCGCGATCAGCTTAAGTCGATCTCTGAGCGTGGATTAGGCCCGCACGCCTCCCGTGACGGTCCGACTTGCGTCTTACACGCCCACCAGGCGTATCTGACACTTTCGCTCGCGCCGATCCCCGTGCGGTTGGCGGCCGAGGGTCGCGTCAGGTCGCGCGGGCGCCTTGCGCGCCGGAAACCCCCCGGTCCAGCCAGTCGAGCCAGCGGTCGAGCCCTTCGCCTGTCGTGGCCGAGACCGAGAGTATCGGCACGTTCGCGTTGAGCAGCCGCACGTCGGCCTCGAACCCGCTCCGATCGAACGATACGTAGGGCGCCAGGTCGATCTTGTTGAGCAGGACCAGATTCGCGGCCGTGACCAGATAGGGATGTTTCGCGGCCTTGTCGTCGCCCTCGGTCAGGCTGAACAGACCGACCTTGACCGCCTGACCCAGATCGAACCCGACCGGGCAGATCAAGTTGCCGACGTTTTCGATGAAGAGAATGTCCACGCCATCGAGGTCCAGCTGGGTCAAGGCGTCGCGGACCTGGCCGGCTTCGAGGTGGCACCCGTCGCCGGTGGAGATCTGGACGACCCGGTCGCACCAACGCGCCAGACGATCGCCGTCACGTCGTGTGGCCAGATCGCCGACCAGGACCGCCGGCCGGCGGCGACCCTTCAACTGCCGCAGAGTGGCCTCCAGGAGCGCCGTCTTGCCGCTTCCGGGCGCGCCGATGAGGTCGATCGCGAAGATGCCGCGGCGCGCCAGCTCGGAGCGCACGGTCTCCGCCAGCTGGTCGTTCGCCTCCAACACACGCTCGACAATGGGGATCCGCGTCGTCTTGACCTGCTCGCTCACGAGGCTCCCGCCTCCCCTTTGGCCGCAGTCGCTTCGGGTTCGCCGTCATCATCGTCCACCGTCATCGACACGAGGTCCAGCTCATCGCCGGCGGTCGGCCGGGGCGAGACCTCGCCGCAACTGCATTCGGCGAATAGGACCGGACTCTCCCACACGCGGCCGCAGGCGGGGCATGCGAGCGACCACGGCAGCATGTCCATGACGAGAACGGACCCCGCGAGCGCCGTCTCGTGCGTGACGGCGTCCCAGCACATTTGCATCGCGTCCGGCTCCAGGCCGCGCATCGCCCCCACTCGGATTTCGACCTCACGCACGCGCCTGCCTGGGGGCGCATGACGCAGGACCTGCGTGGCCAGGGCTTCGGCGATCGAGAACTCGTGCACGACCAGCATCCTATGTCATCTTGACGGCTCAGCCCCGCGGCGGGCCGATCCGGCGCGCCGCATGACCGCACGGCGCGCGACCTGCCTGCACCGAGCGTCCCAAGCCGGCCCGTCCAATGCCGCCCACCCGCACCCTCCACGGAGCTGGATTCCGGATGTTTCTGGGCCTGATTCCGGCGGCACCCACGTCATAAGGCCAAAGGGCATGGGCAGTCTGGACTAGGTGGACTACAGATAGGGCCGATCCGCTGGGCTCGAATCGGGGCCAAATCGGTAGACTGGGCCTCAGGAACTAAGGACGCGGCGCGTTACCGCACACAAATCGAAGGCGTAGGCCGTCGCCGGCCAGCACAGGCCGATTCAAGAGCCGCGCCCGGGAACGGAGAACATGGGACGGATCCTTCTCGTCGATGACGACCCGAACGTAGTCGATGGCAACGTCACCGCCCTCGAGGCAAGTGGACACACGGTCATGACCGCATCCACCACGTCCGAGGCACGAGCGGCCATCGGCCGCGAGACTCCCGACCTTGTGGTGCTCGAGGCGATGCTCGACGGAGCCACCGCGGGCTTCGACCTGGCCCGCTCGCTTGCCAGCGAAAAGCCGGCTCTACCCCTGATCATGCTCAGTCGCATAGGCGAGCATCTCACCGCCGCAGAACGCGACAGCCAGGACCACCACGACTGGATGCCCGTGCAGCGGTTCATGGACAAACCCGTTGCGCCCGAGGTGCTGGCCTACGAGGTAAACCACCTCGTGAAGGTGATCCACTAGCCGATGGGTTCTCTCATCGTCTTCATAGTCGCCTTCCCAGTTCTGGCAGGCGGCCTGCTCCTCGGCGTCCGAAACGGCAAGTTGCGTAACGTGATCGTCGTGCTGGCCGGCCTGGTGGTCGCCGGTGCCTCGATCGCCACCGCCGTCACCTTCGGCAACGGCAACGCCGTCTTCTTCGATCTCCCGAACGGCCTGACCATGGGCCGATCGCTGCTGGTGGTAGAAATCGCAATCGCCGCCTTCGTGGTGGCCGTGGGCATCCAGAACCGCCGCATCCTGGCCCCGATCCTGGTCCTGGGCCAGCTGGCCATCTCCCTCTACCTCGAACTCGCCGGCAAGATGCCGGAGCTCGAGCCGGGGCGGTTGTTCTGGTTCGACCGCCTGTCGATGATCATGGTGTTGATCATCGGCATCGTCGGCACCCTGATCTGTGTCCACTCGCTGGGCTACATGCGAGGCTTCCACCGCTCCAGCCCAATGATCAAGGGCCGTCGAACGATCTTCTTCGCCCTCCTCTTCGTCTTCCTGGGGGCGATGTTCGGCCTCGTGGTCTCCAACTACCTGCCGCTGATGCAGGTCTTCTGGGAGATCACGACCATTTGCTCGTTCCTCCTCATCGGCTATACGCGGACCAAGGAGACGACCGGCTACGCCTTCGACGCTCTCAACATGAACATGCTTGGCGGCCTTGGCTTCTCGATCGCGATCCTGATGCTCACGGGCCAGCCCGGTGGCCTGGATCTGGCCAAGCTGACGGCCGGACCGGCCACCGCCGCGCTCATGCCGGCGTTGGCTCTGCTCTGTCTTGCCGGGCTGACGAAGGCCGCACAGATGCCCTTCTCCAGTTGGCTGTTGGGCGCGATGTACGCCCCATCGCCGACCTCGGCCCTACTCCACTCGAGCACGATGGTCAAGGCCGGTGTCTTCCTTCTGCTGCGTCTTTCGCCGGCTATCGGCGGATCCAACCTGGGAATGATGGTGGCCTTCACCGGCATGCTGACCTTCCTCTTTGTCTCGTTGGTCGGTGTGACGGAGCAGAACACCAAGAAGGTCCTCGCCTATTCCACCATCGGCAGCCTGGGCCTGATCGTCGGCTGCGCCGGCCTCGGTTCGCCCGAGCTTGTCTGGGTCGGCGTGATGATCATCATCTTCCACGCTCTCGCGAAGGGCCTCCTCTTCCTCGTGGTGGGCACGATCGAGAACAGGTTCTACACCAAGGACATGGAGAACTTCGACGCCCTATTGAGCCGTCTGCCCAAGGTCAGCGTGCTGGCCCTGATCGGCATCGCGGGCATGTTCATCGCCCCCTTCGGGGTGGTCGTTGCCAAGTGGACGGCGATCCGGGCCTTCCTCGATATCCCCGGCTGGCAGGGCGCGGCGCTGTTGGTGATCATGGCCTTCGGTAGCTCGCTGACGATCTTCTACTGGGGCAAGCTGCTCATCAAAGTCCTCGCGATGAGGCCCGTGACCGAGCACGAGCGGACCATCGAGAAACGCGTCTCCCGCTTCGAGTGGCTGTCTGAGACCAGCCTTGCGCTGGGTGTCATAGTCGTTACCTGCTTCCTCGGAGTCATCTCCGAACAGGTGGTTGGGCCCTACGCTCTGGCCACGTTCCCGGGCACGTCGCAGTCCTTCCTCCACGTGGACCCGGTGATGCTGGCCACGATGGTGGCCGCGCTCCTCTTCCTGCCCGCATTGGCGCTCTGGGCAGCGCGGCACGAGCGCTACGACCTCGCGGACTTCTACGCGGCCGGCCGGCCCGTTACGTCAGGGGGAGTCATGGGGATGGCTCTGGGCGGATCCCGGACGGTGAGTCTCCGCAACTACTACCTGGAGGGCGTCGTGAACGGCCGTCTGGCCTTCCGCGCCGGATCGATCGTCTGCGGGACTCTCCTCGTGGCGCTGGTCGCGACTGGAATTGGGGCCCGCTGGTGAGCCTGCACCCCGCCGTATATGCCGTCCTCTTCGTTCTGCTGGCGCCGGTCTTCGGCGGCCTGCTGGCCGGAATCGACCGAATCGTCAGCGCCCGAATGCAAAGCCGCGTCGGGCCGCCCCTCCTCCAGCCCTTCTACGACCTCGGCAAGCTGCTCCAGAAAGACTCCCGCCAGGTCAACCCGATCGTGGAGCCGCTGCTGCTGGGCCACGTCGGCTTCATGGCCGCGACCGGCGCCATGATCCTCGGCGGCACCGACCTGATCTTCACCGCCTTCGTGTTCGCCCTCGCCGCGCTCTTCCTGGTTCTCGCCGCCGGCTCGGTGAACTCGCCGTTCAGTTTCGCCGGCGCCGAACGCGAGCTGATCATTCTCCTCGCGTCCGAGCCGTTCTTCATCCTGATGCTGGCCGCGATCTGCAAGGTGACAGAACAGAGCACCCTCGGTGGAGTTCTCGGGTCCGCCGTGATGGTGGCACCCAAGCTGCCCGGGATGCTGATCGCGTTCTCGTTCGTGGCCACGATCAAGCTGCGAAAGTCGCCCTTCGACATTTCGACCTCTCACCACGCCCACCAGGAGCTGGTCAGCGGCCTGACCTCGGATATGTCGGGCCGACTCCTCGGCTATGTGGAAATGGCTCACTGGTACGAATCGGTGATCCTCGCCGTCTTCGTGATCCTCTTCTTCAACTGGAGCGTACCGCTCGGCCTGCTCGTATTCGCGGGCGCCTACGGGCTCGAGGTCCTCGTCGATAACTCGACCTCGCGCGCCAAATGGCAGCTCGTCCTGCGTTCGACCTGGGTCGTGACCCTGCTCTTCTCGGGCGGGAACCTCCTGGCGCTCTTCCTCATCAAATAGGTGCCGCCGGTGTCTTTCTTCTCGAAATCGCCCTGGATCCTCCACTACGACGCGTCGAGCTGTAACGGCTGCGACATCGAAGTCCTGGCCTGCCTAACGCCTCTCTACGACGTGGAGCGCTTTGGGATCGTCAACACAGGCAACCCCAAACACGCGGACATCCTGCTGATCACCGGCAGCGTCAACGAGCGCAACATCGACGTCATCCAGAACCTCCATCGCCAGATGCCGGATCCCAAGGTCGTTGTGGCCGTGGGCGCCTGCGCCTGCTCGGGCGGAATCTTCGCCCGTGCCTACAACATCCAGGGCGGCATCGACAAGGTGCTCCC
>JADGQJ010000157.1 GCA_017881885.1 Chloroflexota bacterium | reverse complement strand
GCTCGCCCAGCCGTAGGAGATGCCGAGGCCGGAGGCTAGCTGGCCGACGGTGCGCTCACCGTGCTGATACACGTGGATGGCCGCTCGAACGGCGTGGGCAGACATGGGCGGCCGAACCGTTTCTCCGTCGCCCGAAGCCGGGTCGGGCGCGGGTGGGTCCGCGTCACCCTCGGCGGCACCCTGGCGTCCACGACGGGTGGCGTAGGTGGCGTGCAGGAACTCCACCAGCAGTTTGCTGGTTTCGAGGGCTTCGTCCGATATTCGGGGCTTGGCCGGGCTGTCTGGCGTCATGGACCCTCTTGCCAACTATGCTTCGACGATATCCGCCACCGATCCGCGCCGGCGCTGGCTCGGCCTCGCCATGCTCAGCGTGGGCGTGGCGATGATCATCGTCGATGCGATCACCGTGAACGTCGCTGTTGCATCTATTGCGCGCGAATTTGGACTGCCCGGTACCCAGACCCAGCGGGTCAGGAAGCCGCAGGACGCGGTCGCGCCCGAGCGTAGCGAAAACCAGGTGGCTCTACCGGACCCGAACCGGGCCTGACGTTGTCGCCGCCGCAAAGGCGGCCGACCCGGATTCAGTCGCCGGTGTAGTGCTCGAAAATGACCGCCGCGTTGTGACCGCCCAGCCCGATGTTGTTCGAGAGCGCATATCGAAGCGGCGTCTCGATCGTTTCAGTGACGACAGTGATGTTGCACTCCGGATCAGGCTCGAGGTAGTTGAGCGTGCCAGGAACGGCCTGGTGGTGAAGCGAGAGAACGGTCGCGATCCCTTCGAACGCTCCGGCGGCGCCCATCATGTGGCCCGTCATCGACTTCGTGGCCGAGATCAGGATCTCGGGCGTGTGGTTGCCGAAGGCGCTCCAGATCGCCTCGCTCTCGCGCTTGTCGCCGAGCGGAGTCGAGGTGCCGTGGGGGTTGATCATGCCGACCTCGCCGGCCGGCACGCCTCTTCGCTCGAGCGCCATCTTCATGGCGCGAGCCGAACCCTCGCCGCGGTCGGCGGGAGCGATCATGTCGAAACCGTCCGCGGCCGAGCCGTAGCCAACGACCTCGGCGTAGATCTTCGCGCCGCGCGCCTTCGCCAGCTCGAGGTCCTCGAGGATCAGCGCGCCGGCGCCTTCGCCGAGGACGAAGCCGTCGCGAGTGCGGTCGAACGGGCGGGAGACCGTGCCGATCGGTCGGCCCGGCAACGGTGTTCCCAGGCCGCGCATATTGGTGAAGCCGATGTGGACCAGTTCGAGGAGGGGCGATTCGGCCGAGCCGGCGATGACGGCAGTGCAGTCGCCTCGGCGGATCGCCTCGGCTGCCTCGCCGATCGCGGTCGTGCCGGTGGAGCAAGCCGAAACCGGACAGAAGTTGTGCCCTTTGGCTCCGGTCTCGATGGCGATCGTACCCGAGCTCGCGTCGACCAGGCCGTTGGCGATGAAGAACGGGCTGACGGATCGGGCGCCCTTGGAGTGCCAGCTCTCCTGATTGGAGATGAACAGGCCCTGGCCGCCGCCACCCGAGCCGAAGATGACGCCGATGTCGTAGCGGTTCGCTTCGTTGATCTCAAGGCCGGAATCGGCAACTGCCATCCGCGCCGCCGCGACCGCGAAGTGCACGGTCGTCTCGGTCCGCCGCGCGTCCTTGAAGTTCCAGTACTTGGTGACGTCGAAGTCGCGGACCTCGCCGCCGGCCTTGTGCTCGTAGGGGGTGGTGTCGAAATGGGTGATCTCGCCGATCCCGGACCGGCCGTTGGCCAGGTTTGACCAGACGGTTTCCAGATCGTTGCCGATCGGGCTCACGACCCCCATTCCGGTGACGACGACTCGTCGGTTGTAGTCAGGCTTGCGCACGGGGGTCAGATCCTCCTGGGGCTCGGATGCGCCACTCTCGTGGCGACGGGGCGGGGGTGGTTCATGCGTCGAGGAACGGCACCGCAATGCCGCCGGCCGCCGAAGCATCGTCGGTGGCGAAGGCCGTGGCCTCGGGCGCGATGCGCTTGATGAGGCCGGTCAGGACCTTGCCGGGTCCGATCTCGACGAAGGTCGTGACGCCGTCGGCGGTCATCCGCTGCACCGCGGCAACCCAATCGACGCCACGAGTCAGATGTTCGATCAGCTCGCCGCGAGCGCCGACCGCCGTCGTTATGGGTCGGGCGTCGGCGTTGGCCAGCAAGGGAACGGTCGGCTCGGCGAAGGCGATCGGCTCCAGGACGCGGGCCATCCCTTCTGCGGCCTCCTTCATCAGCGACGAGTGCGCCGCCACCGAAACCGGCAGCAAGATCGCTCGGCGAGCTCCCAGATCCCTGGCGCCCTCAACGGCCGCTTCAACCGCGGCCTTGTCGCCCGAGATGACGATCTGGCCGGGGGAGTTGCGGTTCGCGACGGTCAGACCCCCGAAAGGCTCGCCCAGAGCGATCAGCTCCGGCAGCCGGGAGTCGTCGAGGCCGATCAGCGCCGCCATAGCGCCGATGCGACCCTGACCCGAGGTCTGCATCTGGCGGCCGCGCTCGCGTACCAGCCGAACGGCGTCGCCCAACGAGATGACACCGGCGGCAACGAGGGCCGAGTACTGGCCCATCGAATGCCCGGCGCAATACGTGGGCATCGGGGCGGCAATGCCGGCGGCAGCCCACCGCTCGCGCAGAGCCGCAAGGAACGCGATCGACGTGGCGACGAGGGCCGGCTGGGCGTTGGCCGTCAGATCCAGCTGTTCGGCCGGGCCTTCGAACGCCAGCCGGCTGATCGGCTCGCCCAGGGCGGCGTCGGCTTCGGCCATGACGGCTGCCGCGGCCGGTGATGACTCGACCAGGGCCTTACCCATGCCCACCGACTGGGACCCCTGTCCCGGAAAGACGAACGCGATTCGATCCATGAGCCTCCGCTTGTTCTCCTCCGGCCGGCGGGTGCGAACTCGTGGGAGCGCCCCGCTCTGGCCAATTGCTGCCGGACATGCCTCCGCCGGATGGGCGGGAACTTTGTTTCTAGAGTAAGTCGGCCTCAGGGGTACCCGCGGAAATCGTGTGCATGTTTGCAAGTATCGGCCGAAAAGGCTTACTGTGGGCCCATGCCGCAGTTCCGTCCGAAGCTTCCTGCCCTCGTTCAGCGTCCGCCCGAGGCTCCGCCCGGCGGGGCCGGTCAGGCTTCAGGCGGGCTCGTCGAGGCTGCGCCGCCGTCCGGCGCGGACCAGCCGGCAGGCGGCGACGGGCTTGCCGAAACGCGAGCCGCCACGCCCCCGGCCGCTCCCGAGGCTCCGGCACGAACGGCGTTGAGGATGCTCCGCGGATCGCCGCGGCCGTTCCTTCACCTACCGTCGCTCACGGTTCCGAGCCGAGCCGCAGTGGAATCGGCGGCGCGCGAATTGCTGTCGGCGCCGGTCGAGGCGGCTCGCAACAGGATGCAGAACC
Source organism: Chloroflexota bacterium (assembly GCA_017881885.1). GTDB lineage: Bacteria > Chloroflexota > Limnocylindria > Limnocylindrales > CSP1-4 > Fen-1039. Next base: position 2,151 of record JADGQJ010000157.1, on the reverse strand, counting down.
CGCGCGAGCTATCGGATCGGATCGCGATGGGCCGTGCGATCTGGCGGGATCTCGTGATCGGCTTTGCCGCGCAACTCGGCGAGTTGAACCTGGGCTTTACGCAACTCGCCGCCATGTACGCCCTGGCGGACAGTGGGACGATGACGGTGGCGGATCTTGCCGACATGCTGGACCGCTCGCCGTCGGCGGTGAGCCGCATGGTCGACGCTCTGGTGCGGCGGCAACTGATCGAACGAAAACGGGACACGGAGGATAGGCGGCAGCGGACGCTGGCTCTGACGGGCCGCGGCCAGGCTCTTCTCGGGCTGGTGGATCGGGCGCGCGCGCAGGAGTTCCTCTCGATCGTGCGGCCGCTGCCGACCGCCGAGCGCGCCGTGGTGGCCATGGGAGTGGCCGCGCTTTCGACCCATGCCATGACACGGCGCGGCCGACTGATCAAGCAGCGCGCGCGGCGCTAGGTTCGGGCGAGGTCGGATCGGCGAGCTGTACCGCAGCGGCCGCGACGCCGCGCGTCAGTCGGCCGACTTGCCGGAGGCAGGCCGGCGATCCGCCGCCCAGATCTGCTGGTTGACGAGGTTCTCGAGCAGCTCCTGCCCGCCCGAAACCGGCTTGGGGTCTATCTTCCCCTTCGCCAATCGGCGCTCCAGCTCTTCGAGGGTGACGCCTCCCGACAGGATCGCGGTTCCGAGTTCGCCCGCCCAGCCGGCATAGCGCTCCTCGCGCAATCGCTTGAGCGTTCCCAGTTCGACCATGTCGGCGGCCACGAGAAGGGCCTGCGCGAGCGTGTCTATGCCGCCGATGTGGGCGTGGAACAGGTCCGTTCGGGCCACGCTCTGGCGGCGCAGCTTGGCGTCGAAGTTGAACCCGCCACTTGTCAGGCCGCCGCCTTGGAGGAGTTCGTACATGGCCAGGGCGAGCTCATCTACTGAGTTCGGGAACTGGTCGGTGTCCCAGCCATTCTGGTAATCGCCCCGGTTGGCGTCGATGCTGCCGAGCATGCCGTTGGCGACGGCATACGCGATCTCGTGGTGGAAGCTGTGGCCGGAGAGCGTGGCGTGGTTCGCCTCGATGTTGAGCCGGAACTCGTCTTCCAGGCCGTGTCGAACGAGGAAGCCGTGGACGATCGCCGCGTCGTGGTCGTACTGGTGCTTGGTCGGCTCGTGGGGCTTGGGCTCGATCAAGAGCAGGCCCTTGAAGCCGATCCGGTGCTTGTGCTCCGCAACCAGGCTCAGGAACCGGGCGAGCTGCGTTTCCTCACGTGCGAGGTCGGTGTTCAGGAGCGTGTCGTAGCCTTCGCGACCGCCCCACAGGACATAGTTCGCCCCATCGAGCCGCTTGGTCGCATCGAGGACGAGCTTCACCTGCGCCGCGGCGTAGGCGAACACCTCCGGGTCCGGGTTCGTGGCCGCACCGGCGGCGAAGCGAGGGTGGCCGAATAGGTTGGCCGTGCCCCAGAGGAGCTTCACACCGGTCTGAGCCATCCGCTCACCGGCGTAGTCGACCATCGCCTCGAGGTGGGCTTTGGTCTCCGCGAAGTTCCGGCCCTCCGGGGCGATGTCGCGGTCGTGGAAGCAGAAGTAGGGGACGCCCAGCTTGTCGAAGAACTCGAAGGCGGCGTCGAGCTTGGCCCGCCCGGCCGCCAGCGGATCCAGCCCGCTCTCGAGCCAGGGCCGGTCGAACGTGCCCGAGCCGAACATGTCCTCACCGGCAGAGGCGAACGAATGCCACATGCACACGGCGATCCGAAGGTGGTCCTCCATGCGCTTCCCGAGGACGAGCCGATCGGGTTGGTAGACCTTGTAGGTCAACGGATCGCGCGACCCGAGGCCGCCGAAGGGGATCCGGGCCGCCACTTCCGAGAAGAAGCCCTGTGTCACGGGTAAGTCCTCCATCCGCCTGATCTTCAGCTTCGCGCCGTCTGCATCATGAAGCCTGCGGCGTGGCGATCAACTCTCAGTTTGCTCCTTGACACCGTCCCGGGTGTCGAGCTAACTTGCCGTCGAAGCGCTTCGACTATGCGCTTCGACTATGCGCTTCGATGGCGATGTTACTCCCTCGGCGGGAGGCCAGCCAGACCGGAGTTCCGATGTCCGCCCCGACGATGCAACAGGTGGCCCGGCGGGCCAATGTCGCCTTGAGCACCGTCTCCTA
>JADGQJ010000052.1 GCA_017881885.1 Chloroflexota bacterium | reverse complement strand
GGGCCAGGGGCAGGATCTGGCGGTAGTAGCGATACGCGTCGTCGCCGCGGCCCAGCATCGCCGCAGCCACCATCGACCACGGGTTGGAATGGCAGAAGATGCCGCCGTTCTCTTTGGCCCCGGGAACGAAGGTCGAAATGCCGCAAGTGATCGGATCGAAGCCATCGTAGGGCGGCCAGATCAGCGCCAACCCGAACGGCGTGTTGAGCTTTTCATCGGCGGAGTTCATCGCCATCTCTGCGCGTTCAGGAGGCGCCACCTCGCCCATGACCGACCAGCTCTGGGCGATCAGGTCGATGGCGTGATGCGACGCACCGGCGACGCCGATCGCGAGGCCATCGTCGTCGAATGCGCGGGAGTACCAGGACCCGTCCCAGGCGGAGGCGTTGATGATTTCCGCCATTTGGGCGTGCAGTTTCTCGAACCGCTCCGCTTGCGAAGCCTCCGCGGCGCCGTTAGCGGCGGTGCGACCGGAGTGCCTGCACAGGTCGGCCAGATCGAGCATCGCCCGGCAGAACTGCATGCCCGTCCAGACGCTCTCCGCTTTACCCGAACCGTGATCGATGTTGAGGGTGTCGTTCCAGTCGGAAAAGCCCGAGCGCGGCAGGCGATGGGGACCTCGGTTCGCAAGGGTGAAATCGACCGCCCGAAGGATGTGCCCCCAGACCGACTCGTCGCCGCCGTCGACGAACGGCACTCGCTGGTCGAGGTATGCAAAATCGCCCGTTTCGCGCAGGTAGGCGCAGACGGCGATGACAAGCCAGAGGTGGTCGTCCGAGAACCACTGCGGCCAGTCGGGATATTCCGACGCGAGCCCGGGGCCGCCCTCGCCGGTCAGCGGGAAGAACTGATGCCACGTGTGGCCGTCGGCGAACTGCATCTCCCAGATCCGGGTCAGCATCCGGCGGGCATGGTCCGGCACCGTGTGCATCGTCCCGAGCACGTCCTGGGCGCTATCCCGCGTGCCCATGCCGCGGCCCAGGCCGGTCTCGTACCCCGACACGAAGCGCGACCAGAACAGCGTGGTTCTGCACTGGACCTGGTTCCACACGTTGATCATCGCGTTCGTGTCGGCGTCGGGCGTCTTCACCGTGAAGGAGGACAGGTACCCGTCCCAGTCCCGGCGCAGAGCGGCGAATGCGACGTCGACCTCCGCAGCGTCCTTGAACCGGGCGACGGTCCGGGCAATCTCGGCGGGCCGATTCGTGGCACCCATGACGTAGACGATGCGGCGCTCCTCGCCGGGAGCGAGCTCGATGTCGTGGGTCAGCGACCCCACGCTGTTGCCGCGCGGTGACGGGGCATTGGATGGCTCGCCCGTCTCGACGACGATCGGGTCGGACAGGTCGCGCGACCGGCCGACGAAGTCTTCCCGGTCGCACGTGTAGCCGGCCGGCTCCTCGCTCGAGCCGAAGAAGTAGACGACCGGCTTGAACTTCGTCGCAACCCGGATGATGCCCTCTTCGCACGAGCTGAAGACGATGTGCTGGGCCCAGTCGAGGTTGACCATGTCGTTGAAGGCGTCGAACAGGCTGAACTCGGCGTAGGTGAAGCTTCGCAGGCGCCGCGGGACGGTGCCGGTATTGCGAACCCGGAGCACCCACAGTTCGCACGGCGCGGGCTCATCTGCCGCGCTGAGCGGGACGAAGTACGTGACCTCGGCCGCGATCCCCGAGCGCGTGCTCGAGATGCGCGTGTAGGCGGTCCCGTGGCGGCACTCGTAAGCCTCGACATCCCGGCGCACGGGCTCCCACGTCGGGCTCCAATACTCCCCCGACTCCTGGTCGCGCAGGTAGACATAGCGGCCCGGCTGATCGGCGGGAACCGCGTTGTACCGGTAGCGGGTGACGCGGCGATTGCGCGGGTCGCGATCGAACGAGTAGCCGCCGCCGGTGTTCGAGACTATGCCGCCGTAGCGGCCCTCGCCGATGTAGTTGATCCACGGGGTCGGCGTGTCCGGCCGGGTGATGACGTACTCGCGGGCCGCCTCATCAAAGTAGCCGTATGCGTTGGCACCGATCCGTGCCGCCTCGTGGCTCACTCGACGAACGCCTCGACTTCGACCACCTTTCCGGAGCCGGCCGGAACTGGAATGAGGTTACCTGAGATCGTCCGCCCGTCCACGACCAGATGCGAAACGCTGCCGCTAGTCCCCTTCGCCTTGCGCACGGCGATCCGGTACGTGGCGCCGCGGAATCTGCGCGTTACCTTGAAATCGCCCCACTCCGCGGGCACGCAGGGGTCGATGCGCAGGCCGTCGTGCTCCGCACGGACGCCGAGAATCCACTGGCTGACGGCTACGAAGTTCCAGGCGGCCGTGCCGCTGAGCCACGAGTTCTTAGCCTCTCCGTGAGTTGGGGCGTCCTTGCCTGCGATCATTTGGGCGTAGACGTACGGCTCGCAGCGGTGGATCTCGGAGATCTCCTCGCGGGCCGAGGGGTTGATCCGCAGGTAATAGTCCAGAGCACCCTCGGCGTTGCCTGCCATCGCCTCGGCGATCATCAGCCATGGGTTGGTGTGGCAGAAGATGCCGGCGTTTTCCTTGTAGCCCGGCGGATAGGTCGAGATCTCGCCCAGGTTGAGGTAGTAGTGCGAATAGGCCGGCTGCTGGAGGACGATGCCGTGCGGCGTGGCGAGCTTCTCCCGTACCGACGCCAGCGCCTTTTGCCCAAATCCGTTGCCCAGGCCGATCCCGGCGATGACGCACATGCCCTGAGGTTCGATGAAGATCTGGCCTTCCTCGTTCTGCGACGAGCCCACAACGTTGCCGAAGAAATCGTAAGCGCGGCGGAACCAGGCGCCGTCCCAGCCGGCCGTCTCGACGACGCCTGTCATTGATATCGCAGCGTGATGACAGCGTCTGGCTTCGGACATGTCGCCACGCCTCTCGGCGATCGCCTCCATCTCGCCGGCCGCCATGACGAACAGCCCGCCGATGAAGACTGATTCGGCGACGCCGCCGACCTTGTTCTCGGTCGTCTGGAACGACTCGCCGGGCGTTTCCGAGAAACAGTTGAGGTTGAGGCAGTCGTTCCAGTCGGCCCGGCCGATCAGCGGCAGGCCGTGCGGGCCGACTCGATCGAGGGTGTAATCCACGCAGCGCTGGAGGTGCTGGTAGAGCGCCCGCTCGGAACCGGGCTTGTTGTCGTAGGGGACCTGCTCGTCGAGGATGCCGACGTCGCCGGTCTCCTTGAGATAGGCGGCCACGCCCAGGATCAGCCAGGCCGGGTCGTCGTTGAAGCCGGAGCCGACTTCGTTGTTGCCACGCTTGGTGAGAGGCTGGTACTGGTGGTAGGCCGCGCCAGTCGGGAGTTGCGTCGAAGCGATGTCGAGGATCCGCTCGCGAGCTCGAGCCGGGATCATGTGGACGAAGCCGAGCAGGTCCTGGTTCGAGTCGCGGAAACCCATCCCCCGCCCGATGCCGGACTCGAACGATGACGCCGACCTGGACATGTTGAAGGTGACCACGCACTGGTAGGCGTTCCAGATGTTGACCATCCGGTCGACATGCTCGTTGGCGGTCTCGACCTGCAGGGTGCTCAGCAAATCCGTCCAGTAGTCCCGCAGCGCCGCAAGCGCCTCCGCCACGACGGCAGGCTTGAGGTATTTCTCGATGATCGGCTTGACGGTCCTCTTGTCGATCCGCTGCGAACCGGGCGGGTCGAATTTGGCGTCTTTGGGGTTCTCGCTGTAGCCGAGGACGAACTCGACTTCCCTGGTCTCGCCCGGGGCCAACTCCAGCCGGACGTGATGCGAGCCCATAGGCTGCCAGCCGTGGGCCTCCGAATCGGTCGCCCGGCCCCTCTCGACGACGATCGGCCGATCCCAACCGCGGTAGGGTCCGAGGAAAGCATCGCGCTGGGTATCGAAGCCGGCCAGCGGCTCCGAGCAGGCGAAGTAGGCGAAGTGATCGCGCCGTTCGCGGTACTCCGACTTGTGATAGATGACGCCGTCCTCGATCTCCACCTGGCCGATCGAGTAATTGCGCTGGAAGTTGGTGTTGTCTTCGAGCGCCTCCCAGAGACAGAACTCGATGGAGCTGAACAGGGAAAGGCTCGCCGGAGTGTCGCGCTCGTTCGTGACCCGGACCCGCCAGATCTCCAGGTTCTCGCCGAGCGGCACGAAATAGCAGGTCTCGGATCGGATCCCGGCGAACCTCGAACCGATGATCGAGTAGCCGAGGCCGTGCCGGCAGCTGTAGTCCTCGAGTTCGCGCTGGGCCGGCTGCCAGCTTGGGCTCCAGAATTCACCCGAGTCGTCATCCCGCAGGTAGATGTAGCGCCCGCCCACGTCAAGGGGCGCGTTGTTGTAGCGGTAGCGGGTCAAACGCCGAAGGCGTGCGTCGCGGTAGAAGGAGTAGCCGCCGGCCGTGTTCGAGATGATCCCGAAATACGACTCGCTCCCGAGGTAGTTGATCCACGGCAGTGGCGTATCCGGCCGGGTTATGACGTACTCGCGCTCATCGTTGTCAAAGTGCCCGTAGCGCACTCAAGTCCTCCTGGAGCGACCGATCCCGCCGACTAGACACGCCGCTATCGGCGCTCCGACCCGCGACCGGGTACCGACTGCAGCCCGAAGCGCTCCTCGGCCCCCGGATGTCCCTCCGGCGCTCGACAAGCCTAGACCTTGCAGATCCCCTGGCCGAGCTCGAAGCAGCCGACATAGTGATCGTCCTCGACCTTGATCATGGCCGGCCGATCTTCGGTACTGTCGCCCGATAACTCCGTCGGTCGATAGAAGCGGTGGTAGAGGCACGTGCCGGCGTCGTCGCCGCCGCGAGCCTGGATCTCCGCCTCCACTTCGGCCCATTTCTTGTGGAGCTGGGGGACGGACGAGATGAGCACCTTCGTATAAGGGTGCGTGGGATTTCCGAAGACCTTGTCCGTGGCACCCATTTCGACGACCGCGCCGCGACGCAGGATGACCGTCTTCTCGCTGATGTAGTTGCCGAGCGACAGGTCGTGGGTGATGAAGAGGATTCCCATACCTCGACCCTTGAGCTCAGCCAGCAGATTCAGGACATCGATACGGGTAGAGGCGTCGAGCATGCTGATGATCTCGTCCGCAACGAGGATCTTGAGTTCGAGCAGGAGCGCCCTTGCCACGAGCAGCCGCTGCAATTGGCCGCCGCTGAGCTGGTGAGGGTACTTGTTGAGAACCTGACCGGGGTCAAGGCTGACGCTTCTCAGCGCCGCGTCGACCTTGGCGTCCCACTCCGAATTTGGCACGCCGGGGAAGAACTCGCTGCGGATCATGCCGAAGACTCGGTCCGCCTTGAAGATCGGGTTGTAGGAACTGAACGGGTCCTGGAAGACGCCCTGTACGTGACGGTAGTAGGCCTTGACCTCGGCGCCATGGATCGCGGCCACATCGGTCCCATCGCATACGATCGACCCGCGGCTGATTTCGATTAGCTTGAGAACCATCTTGCCGATGGTCGTCTTGCCGCTGCCGCTCTCGCCGATCAGCGAGACGACCTCGCCTTCCTTGACGTCGAAGCTGACGTCGCGGACGGCCGCCATCTCCTTGCCGCCGAAGGTTCCGACCTTGTAGAACTTGGAGACCCTGTTGAGGCTAAGCATTTGATCCGGGGACCTTCCAGCAGGCGACCGAGTGGTCGGGGGCGATCTGGACGAACGGCGGCTCCTCGACGCACTTTTCGAAGGCGAGAGGGCAGCGCGCCCGGAAGCGGCAGCCTGCCGGCGGGTTCAACAGCGCGGGAGGGCTGCCGGGAATGCCGGCCAGCTTCTTGTTCGCGTACCGGATGCCCACCTCCGGAAGAGAGGAGATCAGCATCTTCGTGTAAGGATGCCGAGGCTTGTCGATGATGGTCGCGGTCGGCGCCTTTTCGGCCAGCTTGCCGGCGTACATCACGAGGATCGAGTCGGCCGTCTGGTAGAGGATCGACAGGTCGTGGGTGATCACCATCATGCTCTTGACGAAGCCGTGGTCGCGGAAGCTCACCAGAGTCTCCGCTACGGCCCGCTGGGTCGAAACGTCAAGGGCGGACGTGATCTCGTCCGCTATGAGCAGCGACGGGTTGAGCAGGGTCGAGATGACCATGACCATTCGCTGCTTCATGCCGCCGGACAGTTCGATCGGGTATCGGTTCAGCACGTCCTGCGAAAGCCCGACCAAATCGAGACGACGCAACAACTCGGGCTTGATGTCCTGGTAGCTCTCACCCCGCGACTCGAGCAGCTCGCCCGTCATCTTCCCGATCTTGCGGGTCGGGTTCATGGCGCTCATGGCGTACTGCGGGATCACTGAGACGTCCCTGAAGCGGAACTCGTTCATGCCTTTCTGGTCCCAGATAGGCAGCTTGTTGCCGTCGAGAGTCACACTCCCGGCGACGTACTTCATGCGTCCGTCCAGACGGATCAGGCTGTTGCCGAGCGTGGACTTGCCGCACCCGGACTCACCCGCGAGACCCATGATCTCCTTGTCGGCGATCGAGAAGGTCGCGCCGTCGAGCGCTTGCACATCACCGGCCAATGACCGGTAGTAGACCCTGAGGTCTGAAACCTGGAGGCTCACGGGTTAGATATCCCTGAGTTTGGGGTTGAAGATCTCGTCGAGGCCCACGTTCATAACGTAGAGCGCCCCGACGGTGGCCATGATCCCGAGGCCCGGCGGAATGAACCACCACCAGTAGCCGAGCAATAGAGCGGCCCCGTACGTGACTGCGTTGAACATCATCAGGCCCAACGACATCCCGCCCGTCGGACCGAGGCCGATGAAGTCGAGACTGGCAGCGATCAGGATCGCGCCGCCGAAGAGGAGGATGAACGTCATGAACAGGTATGAGCTCATGTTGGGCGCTATCTCCTCGACGATGATCCTCCAGCCCTTCCTACCGCTCAGCTTCGCCAGGTCGATGAAATCCCTGGACCGCAAGGAGAAGGTTTGGGCCCGGATCGCGCGCGCCGCCCACGGCCACGAAGTCGCTCCAATGAAGACGGCCTCGAACAGAACTCCTCTGGCCTTGAGATAGGACGAGATCACGATCAGCACGGCCAGCGAGGGGATGACCAGGACCACGTTCGTCAGCATGTTCAGGATCTCGTCGGTCCAGCCGCCCCGGTAGCCTGCAGTGAACCCTACCGCCATCCCGATCAGGGCCGCGAGACCGCCGCCAAGCAGCCCGACGAAGAATGTCGCCCGCAAGCCATTCGCGAACTGGGCGAATACGTCCTCGCCGAATGAGGTCGTCCCGAGCCAGTAGCCCGGGTCCGTTGACGGAGGCTGCATCGGCAGCAGGTCCGTGGCGACCGGATCGGTGCCGTCGATCATCGGTCCGAGGACGGCGATGGCGATAAGCACGAGCAGGATGCCCATGGCGAAGAGGAACTTCTTGGAGCGCAGTGCGAAGTAGAGGAACTCGCCGCGGCCCTTCCTGGACGCAGCGACGGTCGCCACAGCCGCAGGGGCGCCGACGGGGCTCTCGAGTTTGGGCTCGGTATTGGCCAAGCCTGTCATGCCGTGCCCCCTCGCATTCCGACCCTGGTTCGCGGGTCCACGATGACGTAGGCGATGTCAACGAGGAAATTGGCTATCAGGACGCCGGCGATGACAAAGATGAATATCCCTTGCAACAGGAAGTAGTCCTCGCTCTTGATTGCGTTGAAGAGCAGCAATCCAATCCCTGGATACGAAAAGACGATCTCCGTCACAAGAGAGCCCGCCACGATCACACCCAGCTGGAGAGCCAGGCCTGTGACCTGCGGAAGCATCGCGTTACGGAATGCATATTTGCGGACCAGCGACTGCGGGGCGCCGAGCGCCTCGAGGTAACGGCTGTAGTCCGACTCGAGCTCGTAGATGATCATGTTCCGCATGCCGATCGCCCAACCGCCAAACCCCACGAGGAAGAGCGATAGGAATGGAAGTATCCAGTGCGCAACAAGGTCAACAAAGAAGGCCCACGTAAGCGACGGCTCGAGGTTGAAGCCATACCCCCCGGAGAGCGGGAAGATCCGCAGCAGGAAGGCCAGAACGAACGCGAGCACGAGCCCGAGCCACATATATGGAGTTGCGGTGAGGATGTACCCGACCGGAAGCACGGCGCTGTCAAGCCACTTACGGCGCGCGGCCATGGCTCCGAAGGTATTGCCGGCCCACCAGCTGAGCAGAATCGCGGGGATGAGAAGGGCCAGGGTGTAGGGCAGGGCGGACATGATCGTTTCAGCGACCGGCCGGCCATGTCCAAAGACACTCCGCCCGAGATCGCCCTGGATCAACGCAGTCCAGAAGCCGAAGAACTGTTCCCACAAGGGACGGTTCAGTCCGAACAACTCGTTGTAGTACTTGGAGAGAGCGGCGGCTCCTTCAGGGCTGAGAGCGCCCTGCCTCGCCATGAGGCCCGCCACCGGATCCCCCGGCATGAAACGCGGGATCAACCAGTCGATCGTCGCCGCGATAAAGAAAGTGAGCGTGTAAGTGAAGAGCTTTCGTCCGAAGTACTTTCGCACGCGATCTCCCGGTCGCCGTCAGGTCTCGCACAAGGATAGGCCCCTCCCCCCGGGGTTGCTCGGGGGGAGGGGCTCAGTCAACTGACTGTTACTTGGCGGGCGGGACTGCCTTGATCTGGGTGAGCATCAGGACTGCACCCATATTCCAGTAGCCGTTCCACGTGGCCGGCAGGACCTGAGCGCCCGTATCGGACGGGAAGTTGGTCCAGACGGAGTTGTTGACCTGAGACCACACGCCGTTGTACCAAAGCGGGATCACCGGCATGTCGGTCAGCTGGATCTTCTGCAGCTTGGACGCGATCGTCTTCAACGTTGCGAGGTCGTCGACGGGGGTCTTGTCCATCTGCTGAGTGAGCGCCCACGCGTCCGCGTTCGAATAGCCTTCGAAGTTGCGGGTCTCGTTGGTGCCGTTCGGCAGGGGCTGGCGGAAGACGTAGTCGTACCAAGTCCACGGAGTGTTGCCGACCTGGATGTCGTTGTTGATGATCAGGTCGAACTTCGCGGGCGAGGTTGCGTCGGGTCGGTTGCGGTCGGCGATGACCGTGTTGAAGTCAGGATGCTGAGGATCGATGTTGATACCGGCGAGCTTGGCGCTGGCAGCGATCGAATTCTCGGCCGCCATCCAGTCAGACCAGCCATCCGGAACTTCGAGGGTCAGCTTGATCGCCGAGCCATCCTTGTTCGTGACGAAGCCGTCACTGCCGGCCTTGTAACCGGCGGCCGCGAGGATCGACTTGGCTTTCGCCGTGTCGAACTTGAAGCCAAGCGCGTCCCGCTGTGCGGTATCGACGTACTTGCTGAAGATCGGCAGGAGGCCGGTCGGATCGGAAGCGGTGACGATGCCGCCGTAGACCTTGTTGACGATGTCGGCGGTATTGATGGCCGTCGCCAGCGCCAGGCGGAACTTCGGATCGTCAAGAGGCTTCTTGGCGGTGTTCGGGATGAGGGTCGCGGTGTTGCCCGCGAGCATGTACGGCGGCTTCGCGAAGTAGGTGGTGATGTTGTAACCACCGGTCACGAGCGACGCGATGCCCGGGAGGAAGTTGTTGTTCAGGTCCAGGCCGCCCTGGATCAGCTGGCCGAGGGCCACGTTATTGGAGCTGTTGACGACGTCGACGATGTACTTGGGCTTGACGTCCAAGTTCAGGGCCGTCTTCGCCCACCAGTTGTCGTTCTTGATCCAGACCATGCGGTCATCCGCGTGGGTCTTGTAGAGGTAAGGACCGGTCCCGACGCCGTTCTCGTTGGTGAACTTGAGGATATCGGCGGTGTTCTTGGCCTCGAAGATGGCCTTCGGAACGATCGCGTTCTGATAGAGGAACTGCGCCCATTCCGCGTAGGCCGGAGCGCTGAACTTCACGACTACGGTCGAGTCGTCAGTTGCGGTCGCGTCGCTGACGAACGTCCAGAGGACGGACGCCAGGGCCGGGTTCTTCCAGACCTGGATCGAGAAAGCCACGTCGGCGGCGGTGAGGGCCGAACCGTCGGACCACTTCACGCCCGGGCGGACCTTGATGGTGTAGGTCGTCTTGGCGGCATCCCAGCCGCTGTCGGCCGTGGCGAGCCACGGGGTGTAGACGTCCTTGAGCGGGTCGTACATGAACAGGGTCTCGTACTGGAGACCGATCACGCCCATCGCGTAGTTGTTGGTGTCGAGCGGGTTCCAGGTCGACGGGGCGCCCCACTGCTTGCCGGCGGTGTACAGCGTCTCCGCGCGCGGATACGTCTCTGCGCTGGCGGTAGTCGGTGCTGCGGACGGTGCCACCGTTGTCGGCGTAGCGCCCGACGGGGCTGCGGGACTCGGCGTGGCGCTGGTGCCGCACGCAGAGGCCGCGATGCTCAGGACCGCGAGCAAACTCAGGACTCTGGTCTTTCCTTGTTGCATCCCATTCCTCACTTCCCCATTGGGAAACGTCCCTAGCGCGAGGGTTTCGATGATCCCTCAATAACGCTGGACGGCCCCATGGCAATGGACCGAAACAACTTCCTAGGCCTCCGGTGACGGAGGGCATGGGCATCGCCAAGGTGACGGTAGACCACTTGGGGGTTCACCTGACCACGACAGTTCGGTCGGTTCTCCTCCTGCCGAAGACGCCGTTCTCAGGCGACCGCCTCCTAAGAAACCGTGTCTCTTTCCTCACCTCCTACGACTTGAGCGCCTGGTTCGCCCCGACTCTTGCTGTTCGGGACCTGGGCCGTGCCCCAAGCGCAACTCGACGCGGTCATTCGCTCGAACCTACGGTGACAGAGCGTCCGCTGCACGAATTCATTGCAGCATCCAACAAATTATGGGCGTTGTCAACCCAGAACAGGCGCCCTGGACGCCTCCGAATCGAGGCCTTCAGGGGCGTCGCCGGTTTCGATTGGAGCCGGCTCCTCCGCCAACGGCAGGGCTCCGGGATCGTCAAGGGTCGGGGCCAGAGCTAGCTCGGCCGCCCCCAGCAACAGCGCGTTGCCGCCCAGGCGGACGGTCACCAGGTCGACCATCGCCCTGGGCGCCGGGATGGCGCGCGTTTCGAGCTCACGCAGGATGGGCGCGCGAACGTACGGATAGACGCGGGCGTACAACCCGCCGAGGGCCACGCGGTTCGGATTGAAGATGTTGACGAGGCCGGAGATCCCGATACCGAGACAACGGCCCGACTCTGCAAGGGCGGCGATGGCAACCCGCTCGCCTCTGTCCGCAGCCGCGATCAGATCCTCGAACGCGGCGGTGCCCCCGAGCGGGTCTCTGCCCGAGCGGCGCAGAAGCGCTTCCTCGCCCACCACCGACTCGAGACATCCGCGTGCTCCGCAGTGGCACAGATCGCCGTTCGGATCGATCGTAACGTGCCCGACCTCGCCCGCATAACCTGCCGATCCGCCGAGCAACCGGCCGTCCACGACTATGCCGGCACCAAGTCCGCCTTCACCCCATATACAGATGAAATCGCTCGTGCCTCTGCCGGACCCTCTTAGATACTCGGCCGAAGTCGCCAGATCAGCGTCATTCCCGACGAAGACAGGGGCATTTAGCTCAGTAAATTGCTCTCTGACGAGTTGGCCTATCTCGACGTCGCGCCACCCAAGTGCAGGCGCCAGGTGGACGTGCCCATCCTCGGACCGAACGAGTCCCGGGACGGAGACGCCGATTGCGACGATCCGAGGTCCATTCTCGAGACCGGCCAGCATCGGCCGGACTAGGGTCTCGAGCTCCTCCACAGCTTTCTGGGGTGGGGTGTTGCAGAGCGATCGGTCACGGCGGGTAGAGGCGATGATCCTGCCGCCCAGCCCGACCACTGCAGCCCCCAACCAGTCCGTCGCAATGTCGACGGCAAGGGCGCCGGGGCCATCGGGCAGCAACTCCACCACGGGCGACGGCCGTCCCGGAGACTGCGGGATTGCCCCGGATCGGCGCCGTTCGCGGACGACGCCGCGGGCGGCGAGCTCGGACACCAGGGAGGCGACGGTGCTCCGGTCGAGGCGAAGGCGGACGGCAAGTTCGGATCTGGACAAAGGCCGACTGAGGTGCAGGTCCCGCAGCATCCTGCTGAGGTTTCGGCGCCTTATCTCGGCTTGCGCGCCTTCGATTTCCCCACGAATTCCCATCGAGCGAAGTTTCCTTTGTTGGGCCGTGCCCGACTACGGGATCGGACGCGCCGGAGGCCACAAACTGGCCGTTTCGTGAAGCGTACAACAAAAGAAGGGGAATGTGCCGGGAACCGGACTGTGTTCGACAACCTCGGCTGGTAGCATGTGCGCGGCCTCGAGTCGGCCGGTGGTGGCTCCAGGGAGCCGTCAAGACGGCCCAGGGCCCGATGCCCTGGCCGGCCCCGCTACGCCACGAAGCCGGCGCAAGGTCGGGGCCTGACTCAGACCCGCTCGATCGGCCACGTCTGACGGAGAGCGAAGCCGTACGCCGCCGAGCGTTCGGGTTCGGCGAGGCTCCGAACGATTTCTGTCAAACACCCGCAGGCCTCAGGCATGAAAGGGCCCTTCATGGACTCCGTCAACCACGAGGCGCGACGCGCAGGCGGCAATCCCTCCCCCATCGCCGCGCCCGCGGACGCGCTCCCAAACATTCCCTGGGAGGACCGCCCTGCCGACTCCAAGGCCGTTCTGTGGCGATCCAGCCGCAACCCGATCATCAAGCGCGACCAGATCGAGCGGTCGAACAGCATCTTCAACTCGGCAGTGGTGCCGTTCGGCGACGCGTTTGCCGGTGTCTTCCGCGTAGACGACACGACCCGAATCATGAACATCCACGCCGGCTTCAGCCGAGACGGCATCGACTGGAAGATCGAGCAGCCGACGATCGAATGGATTGCCACCGATCCCCGGATCGCCGAGATCCAGGAGACGTTCGAACACGCCTACGACCCGCGGGTCACGTGGCTCGAGGACCGTTACTACGTGACGTGGTGCAACGGATACCACGGCCCGACCATCGGCGTGGGCTACACCTACGACTTCAAGTCGTTCCACCAGCTCGACAACGCATTCCTGCCGTTCAACCGAAACGGGGTGCTTTTCCCGCGCCGGGTAAACGGCGCCTATTTGATGCTCTCGCGCCCCAGCGACAACGGCCACACGCCATTCGGCGACATCTACCTATCTGAGAGCCCCGACTTGATCCACTGGGGCCGCCATCGCCAGGTCATGACCACGCGGCGCTGGACATGGGAATCGACCAAGGTCGGCGCCGGTCCCACTCCGATCGAGACTCCGGAAGGCTGGCTACTGATCTATCACGGCGTGCTGACGTCGTGCAATGGGTTCGTCTACTCGATGGGCGCGGCGTTGCTGGACCTGGACGAGCCGTGGAAGGTGATCGCGCGCAGCCGCGACTACCTGCTCTCGCCGCAAGTGCCGTACGAGCAAGTCGGCGACGTGCCGAACGTGGCCTTCCCGTGCGCGGCGCTCTACGACCAGCCGACCGGTCGCCTGACCGTCTACTACGGCGGAGCCGACACAGTTGTCTGCCTGGCCCACGGTTACCTGCCGGAGATCGTCGACTTCGTTCGGACGCGAAGCTAGGAGAGCGGCGCGAACCGTGGTTTGATTGGCGCGCCTGTCGCCCGTGCGCCGGTCGCCACGGCCGGTCGCTCCGCCGCCGGCCAGCTTGCAGCCCTCTAGCGGCCTCTGCCCCAGGGCCGCGCGGACTCCATCCGGGGAGAGGCCGGGGAACGCTGCCGAAGAAGGGCGTCGATCTCGGCTCGCAGCTTCCGCCCGACGGTAGCCCGCTGCAGCCACTCCAGATAGACCGAATCGCGACGCGCGATTTCGCCGAGCGACCAGCCGGCGTACCGGCCGAAGTCCAGGACGGTCCCCGACGGATTGCCCGGGGGCGGACCGGCATGGTTCGCTTCCTTCTCGCGCGCGGCGCCGGTATCGGGTGTCGCGCTCGCGTAACGCGCGGCGCCTGTGTCACGCGCGGCGCCCGTCTCCTTCGACGTCGCCGCAGCGTGGGTTCGCTCGCTGCCGGTTGCCAGCCGAGATGCATCATATTCCGCTCGCCGTGCGGGGTCGCCCAGAACATCCCAGGCATCGTTCAAAGCGATCATGCGCCCGGCATCGCCACCGTGGTCCGGGTGGTACTTCCGCGCGAGGGTGCGGTACGCGGCCCGAATGACCTCGGCCTCGGCGCGAGGGTGGACCTGGAGCACCTCGTAGAAATCGGGCATGGCCGAGAGCCTACAACCTTGTCGCCGGGCGGTCTCGGAGCTTGTGCGAGAGCGTCGACCGGGGCCCGTTTGCCGAAGGTTGACCAGAGGCACCGGCCTTCCTGCCGGAATGGCCATGCGAAACGGGCGCCGGCTTCCACGGAGCCGAGCCGAGTTCGCGCCCTATTTGACTCTGCCGGGTATGTGGCAGACGCGGCCGAGAACCGACGCTACCTTGACCCTGTAGCTCATAAGCTCAGGATCGAATGCCGGACTTCCTGCAACGGGCTTCATCCGGTATCCCAGCGGGCGGCCCGATGGCTCCTCGCCACGCAGGATCGAGCCGGAGGAGACGAGTTCTTCCTGACCCAGGAGTTCCTCGCCTTCATGCTCGGGGTGACGCGCCAGAGCGTCGGGATCGCCGTCGGCGAGCTGCAGGAAACGGGGCTGATCAGCTACCACCGCGGCCA
>JADGQJ010000156.1 GCA_017881885.1 Chloroflexota bacterium | reverse complement strand
AGCGTCCCGCCGGAAACGGGGCCGGTGAGGTCGTGCGGGTCCAGGAGCGTCTCCGGGTCCGACTCGAGCGCCGGCACTGCCGCCGCGAAGAGACGCCGCCGGCGCGGAGCCAGCCACGAATCCCAGTAGCGGATCGGGTAATCGTCGAAAAGCAGGGCGCCAACGCCGGCGTCTCGGCGGGCCTTGCCGCGGGCCGCGTCGTCGGCCAGGTCCTTGGCGTCGGGATGCATGTGAGCTCCGAAGGCAACCGCGTCGGCCGCAAACGCCACCGACACGCCGTCGATGCCGCCGTCGGGCGCCAGGAGCAGCCGTGCCTCGCCGCCTTCGGCAGGGAGCATCCACAGTGCGTTGATCTTGTTGTCCGGGTCTTCCTTGACGTCCGGGTCCGGCCTCGCCGAGGTGAAGAGCAGCGAACCGTCGCGCGCGAACGCCGCCACCGACTCCCCCGCCGCCGACCGCGTGATCCGCCGCGGCTTCGCGCGGCCGGCCGGGTCAACCTGCCAGAGCGCGGTCTTCATCTTCTTGCCCTCGACGTCGGGCCGGCTGACCGCGATCACGAGGCGCTTGCCGTCCGGGGAGAGCCGCAGGGCGGACAGACGCGGCAGAGCCATGAATCGATCGAACGTGAATGGCTCGCTCACTTGGGACTCCTCGTTGAAGGCGGCACAAAGAGGGAGATTCGCGGCAGGCCTCGCTCCGCGGCTCGCCGCTACTCTCCGTGGACTGGCCCCTATTGTCCGCCCGGACGAACCGGGCTGCCGATCCGCTGCTCCCCGTGGTCCCGGGACGTTTGGCCATTCGCCGCCGCCGCCCCTTTGCTATATCATTCCGGGGCCCTTCACGGGCACTACGGTCGGGGCGTGGCGCAGCTTGGCAGCGCGCATCGTTCGGGACGATGAGGTCGGAGGTTCAAATCCTCTCGCCCCGACCATTCGAGTAGTTTGTGCCTACCCACTCCCCCATTGACCTGGCTCCACTTCCGACGGCTTGCTCCCCAGCATCATGATGCTATGATGCTGGCATGGCGAAAGTGCGGACAACACTGACGGTTGATGCGGACCTGCTGCGCGCCGTCAAGGTGCGCGCGGCGCGCACGGGAAAGGGCGACAGCGAGGTCATCGAGGAGGCCCTACGGCGCGACCTCGGCCTGGAGCTGCTCGATCGCATCTGGGCAGCGAACAGGCTCGCCGAAGATGAGGCGCTCGCCCTGGGCGTCGAGGCGCAGCATTCGACTCGTCCGCCGCGGCCGTAGCCCGTTGCGCGCCATTCTCGATGTCAACGTCCTGATCTCGGCTCTGATCTCCCCGTCCGGCAGCCCGGCTCGGCTCCTGCTCGCCTGGCAGGAGGGCCGGTTCGAACTGATTGTGTCGCCGGCGCTTCTCGCTGAGCTTCAACGGGCACTCGCGTACCCGAAGCTCGAGCGCCTCATCCCGCCTGCGGATGCCGACGCCTTCGTGGCCTGGCTGTCTCGATCCGCTCTCCTCGCGCGCGACGCGACCGACCCTCCGCCGATTCACGCCGCCGACCCCAACGACGACTACCTGCTCGCGCTGGCAGCCGAGCAACGAGCGGAACTCGTCAGCGGGGATGGGCATCTGCTCGCGCTGGTCGGCGACTATCCCATTGCTGGGCCGGCGGACTTCCTCGCGACCATCCTCGGCGCAAAGGACTGATCGCGAAAGCGAGCTGGAGGTCCTGAGACCGGACCGCAGTTTCAGCTATCGGCGAGCCTTTCGGGCCCCCGACTACGCCACCTCGACCAGAAGGCCGGCAGCCGGCGCGAGAACGGATGGCTGCTCATGGCCAATCCGGGCTTCTTGCAGATCGTTCGCGCCAGGTGGGCGTCGAGGGGGAGCAGGAAGTGGGTGTCGTTCGCGGCATCGAGCGGAACGAGCGAGGACCTGGCCTATCTGCGCGGCTTGGTCGAAGCGGGACGGCTGCACCCGGTCATCGGCCGGAGCTGCCCGCTCGGGGAGATGGTCGAGGCTCACAGGTACGCCGAGACCGGCCAGAAACTGGGGAACGTCGTTGTCGTCGTCGCATCGTCGCGGCCCCGATCGCAGCCTCCCCGCGGGCCAACGTAGTCATGGATACCAGAGCGCGGCCTCCTCGAGGCTCGAGGCGAGCGACGAGGAGGCTTGTCTCAGCGCTGGACGGAATCGCGGACGGGGCGGCGGCCGAGTGTCGCCGCCCCGGCGCACTACGTGGTGACGGCGGCCTGACCCAGGGCCGCGATGAACGCGCGATCGGTCGGGTCAGAAGACTTCACCCCCGTCACGACCGGATGGCTGAACCCCTTGGCGAGGAGCCAGATCGGGAGGATCAGCTCGAAGAGGCCGCCTGGGAGCATGGCGAGCATCCCTGTGCCCTGTTGCACGTCGGTCACACCGAACATGGCTAGGACGGCTCCCGCGAGCAACACCGGATAGCCGATGAGCCCAAGGACTGCAAGCGGGCGCGGGACCAGCTTCGATCGATACAGCAAGCAGGCGACGAAGATCCCGGACGCGCCCGTGAAGAGATAGAGCAGCACGATGGTCACGTCGTGTTGTGCCTTGAAGAGCGAGCCCAGCGACTGGGAAGCGGACGCATCGACCGTGCCGTCGCGCGCTCCGTTGCCGAGCGCGAGCACGATGAGCGGAGCCACCATGTAGAGGAGCACCACTCCGAGTTCGGCGACTCGCAGACCGACGTATCCAAGGGCCAGCGACTCACTGGTGTGTCTCAGGAACGGATACATGAGGATTGCGATACCCACGACCGCGAGGCCGTCGACGAATGCGAGGAGCGCGCCGGCGGCCAGCGCGGTGGCGTCTCCTGAAGCACCGATCAAGTGGTCCGGGCGATCCAGAACCCCCTTGATGAGCACATCAGCTGCGCTGAACGAAACAGTGGCAATCAGGAACAGCAGACCGACGATGGCTGCGGTCCTTCTGGAAGCTGTCATGGTGCTGGATCTCCTGTTACTATACGCTGTAAAGCCAACGGCCTGACTGTACGGTGTAAAGTCCGCAGTGTCAACCCCCGTTCTCACGGCCCGCTGGGGCGGATAGGAGGCCCATGACGACGCAAGCCACCAACCGAGCGCCGCGCCGCGTCCCCCTGAGTCGGGAGCGGGTGCTTGAAGCCGCGATCAAGCTCGCCGATCAGGGTGGGCTCGGGTCACTCAGCATGCGGAAGCTCGGCCAAGAGTTCGGGGTCGAGGCGATGGCGCTCTACTACCACTTCGCCAACAAGGACGAGGTTATCGATGGCATCGTCGATATCGTCTTCAGCGAAATCGAGCTGCCTACCGACGGTGTCGATTGGAAGACCGCCATGCGCCAGCGGGCCATCTCGATGCGCGACGTCCTCTTGCGCCATCGCTGGGCGATCGACCTGATGGAGTCGCGGAGGGGCGCCGGTCCGGCCAACCTCCGGCACCACGACGCGGTGATCGGCAATCTACGAGCGGCAGGGTTCGATAGCACGATGGTCGCCCGCGCGTACTTGCTCCTGGATGCCTACATCTATGGCTTCGCCCTGACGAAGATCAACCTCCCGTTCGACGCCTCGGAGGAGGTCGCCGAGGTGGCGCAGGGCATGCTCCAGCGGTTCCCCGTCAACGAGTACCCCAACCTCGTCGCATACATCGCCGAACACCTCAAGCCCGGCTACGACTATGGGGACGACTTCGAGTACGGCCTCGACCTGATCCTCGACGGCCTGGAAAAGGCCCGCGCCACGGCCTGATGCTGGCCGAATCTCGGTGCGGCATCGGACGAGGCGGACGTCGGGACGTTCGTGACGGGGATCAGCAACGAACGTGACGGTGTGTCGGCCCTAATCCTCTCGCCCCGACCAACGTACCTTGATGTCCCAATTTCACGCACTGCCCGCGTTCTGCCGCCTGTGCGGAAAAGAGGCGCACGGTCAGAGGATTCAGACCTCGCCGTGGCTTGGAGCCGAGTCGCTGCGGTTCGGCTTCAATCCCCCTCGCGCGGGCCGGTAACATCTTCGGCGTGGCGGAGAGGCCAGCCGGTCCCGCCCGTAGCCAGAGGGCAGAAATGACCAGGATGACGATCGAGCCCATGATCTGCGGAGCGGCAAGGCCGGCGGTCCGCCGCCTGCCCGGCCTGCTCGGTGCCGTTGCATTGGTCGCGGCCGCGTGCGGTCAAACGTCGACTACCCCACCGGCGACCGCCGCCCCCGGCGCCGACGCGGCCGGGATCGTCTGGCTGTGCATGCCTGGCAAGGCCGACAACCCCTGCGAATCGACGCTGACGACCACGGTGATGGATGCGTCTGGGAAACGCACCAAGCAGAGTACGACGCCGGCCGCCAATCCCCCCATCGACTGCTTCTATGTCTACCCGACGATCAGCCAGCAGCAGAAGCTGAACGCCGACCTCTCCATCGATAAAGAGGAAGTGACGATCGCGACCTGGCAGGCCGCACCGTTCTCGCAGGTTTGCAAGGTCTATGCCCCCATCTACCCTCAGGCGACGATCGCGGCCCTCAGCAGGGGCATGATGAGTGGGGATGTCGCCACTGTGGCCTACACCGGCCTGCTCGCCGCCCTCGACGACTACCTGGCCAACTACAACCACGGACGCGGGATCGTCTTCATCGGCCACTCGCAGGGCGCGATGCTGCTCATCAGCCTGCTGGAGGACAGGTTCGACACCAACCCGGGTGCTCGGAAGCTCCTGGTTTCGGCGTTTCTGCTAGGCGGAAGCGCCACCGTGGCTCCGGGGAAGACGACGGGCGGCGACTTCACCGAGATCCCAACCTGCTCCTCGGCCGCGCAGACGGGCTGCGTCGTGGGCTACTCCAGCTTCTGGGATACGCCTCCGGCAAACGCGATGTTCGGCCGCGCCGCTACCGCAGTCGGATTCCTTCGTGGTCCGAAGCCGGGTGAGCAGCTGATGTGCGTGAACCCGACGGCTCTCGACGGCGGCAAGGGCGTGCTCCAGCCCATGATCGCGGCCGTGGATCTACCTCGTGTGGTCGCCGATCCTCCGAGCCCGCTGCCCACCACCACTTTCGTTACCTACCCGAACGCCTACTCGGCCGAGTGCAAGACGAGCGACGCCGATGCGTGGCTGCAGATCACGCGAACGGTGCCGGCGACAGCCGCGCCTACGTGGACGGGCACGGAGGGTCCGACCTGGGGCCTTCATGACTTCGACGTGGCCGGACCGCTGGGCAACCTGGTCGACCTGGTCAGAGCGCAATCGGCCGCCTTCAAGCCTTAGCCGGAAGAGGCGGCTGCGCGGCCGCGCCAACGTCGAGTACATCCTAGGCGACGCTCGGTCGGTCGGCCTGGCCCCCGAGTCGTTCGACGTCATCGTCGCGCACTACTCGCTCCACGACGTCGATCGCCCTCAGCTGCCGGCGACCGGGCATGCCACACCTACTCCGCTAGGGCCAGCCAGCGGTTCGCACCGAGAAGCTCGCAGCCAATCCTGCATGGGACATTCAGGTCGCTGCGGTCGGTTTGACTCCTCTCGCCCCGACCAGTCCCACGTCCTGTCGCATCTGCAACCTTCCTTCCCGCGCGGCCACTAGGCCCAACAGCCAGGCGTTCTCGTTCGCCT
>JADGQJ010000005.1 GCA_017881885.1 Chloroflexota bacterium | reverse complement strand
ACCTCGGCCGACATCCGGTGGCGCTCGGCGTAGCGCAGGTACATGCGCAGCAGCTCCGCCGCGAACAGCTTGGCTTCTTCGCCGCCGGCCCCCGCGCGGATCTCGAGGATGACGTTCTTCTCGTCGTTCGGGTCGCTCGGGAGCAGCTGCACGCGAAGCGCCTCGATCAGCTGGGTCTCGCTCGCCTCGAGCTTTCGGACCTCGTCCTGCGCCATGTCGTGCATCTCTTCGTCGCCCGAGTCGCGCATCTCAACGGCTTCGGCGAGTTGCCTGCGGATCTCATTGAGGTCGCGCCAGGCGGTCACGACGGGCTCGATGTGGGCCAGCTCCTTGCCCAGGCGCTTGAGCGCGGCCGGATCTGCCGCGGTCTCGGGCAGGAGCAGCTCAGCGTTCATGGCGTCGTACTGGGCCGCGATCTCGAGCAGCTTTGACTCGATCATAGGTCGGCGCTCCGCGGTGACCCGGCGGCACCCGCCCCGGCTTCGCCATCGGCCGCACCGGCGCCACCTTCGGAGTCGCCGGCGGAGTCGGCGGCGCCCAGATCCTTCTGCGCCGAAAGTGGCCGGCACGCCAGGACGGCGCTGCCCTCTGGGATCGGGTTGCCATCGGCGACGAGCGCGCGCTGGAGCGAGACGAGCGCGACTTCGATCATGTCGTCGCTGGGCTGGCGGGTGGTGATCATCTGGACCCAGATTCCAGGCGACCAGAGCCACCGAACCAGACGGTGGCTGCGATGGCGCGCGCCGAGTTGCAGCAGCTCGTAGCTGACGGCGGCGATGACGGGAACGAGGATGACGCGAGAGACGATGAGCCAGAAAAGCGACAGCTTGCCCACGACCGCGAACGCCAGGATCGACACGATCAGGAAGACGACGAGGAACTCAGTACCGCAGCGCGGATGTGCGGTGGGGTACTTGCGAGCCGCCTCGACGGTCAGCGGATCGCCGGCCTCGAGGGTGTGGATCGACATGTGCTCGGCGCCGTGGTACTCGAACGTGCGGCGCACGTCGGGCGTTCGCGACACGATCAGCAGATAGCCGATGAAGATCACGACCCGGATCACGCCCTCCGAGAGCTGCAGCCCGAAGCCCTGGTCGACGCGCCCGACGGTCGCCTGGGCGAGGAAGAGCGGCAGCAGAAAGAAGATCGCGATGCCGAAGGCAAGCGTGACGACGAGCATGCCGCCGACCGCGACCGCATAGCCTTTGCCGAAACCTTCTTCGGCAGCGTTGGGTTTGGCCGGCGTTTCGTCTGGATCGGAGTAGTTGGGGCCGGAACCCGCGAGACCGGGCGTCTCATCCGAGGCGGCGCCGACGATCGGCACGAGCGGCAGCCTGACGATCGAATGGAGGAGAGACCCCGCAGCTCCGGCGGCTGCGCCTCCGGCCGCGCCTCCGGCCGCGCCGCCACCACCCTTGGCCGCGGTCTCGGCCTGCTCCGCGGCGATTGCCTGCAGCGTGGCCGAGCGGACGAGCCATCGCGTCCCCGTGACGATCGTGTCGTACAGGACCACCAGCCCGCGAAGGAACGGCAGGCGCATGGCCCGGCGAGAGCGCAGGCCGATGTCGAGCCGTTCGGTGGCCCAGACGATCGAACCGTCGGGGTGCCGCAGGGCGACGGCGAGTGCATAGCGACCGCGCATCAGGACGCCCTCGATGAGGGCCTGACCGCCGTACTGGAATCGTGCCATGGGGGAAGTCTAGCCGAGCAGGTAGGAGGGGCCCAACCGCGGACGCCGGGCAGGCCGAATGACAGGTTCGGGCCTGTGCGAATCCGAGGTAATGGAACCGGCGTTGCGACCGCGGCGGCTGACGCCGCTCGCGCCGCTACGCCCGCTGGGTGCGCTCGAGGCGGCGCTGGAAGCGCTCGACCTGACCGGCCGTGTCGAGGATCATCTGCTTGCCCGTGAAGAACGGGTGGCAGCTGTTGCAGACGTCGACCCGCAGCTCCGACCTTGTCGAGCCGACCTCGAATGTCGTCTTGCACGAGGCGCAGAGGACGGTCGCCTGCTGGTACTTCGGGTGGATCTTCGGTTTCATGTGCTCTCCCGGGCGCCTTCCGAGCGGTTGCCCGCCGGTGGTCGTCCGTCATACGGCCGGCACGAGCCGGCCTCAGGGACGTGTCCTGCGGGCTACTCGCCCGCCAGGGCCTCGACGCGGATTCGCTTCTTGGTGCGGGTCGCGTGCTCGTAGTGCACGGTCCCGTCCACGGTTGCGAAGACGCTGTAGTCGTGCGCCAGACCCGTGCCCGCGCCGGACTTGAACGTCATGCCGCGCTGCCGGACGATGATCGACCCGGCGGTCACGAACTGGCCGTCTCCGGCCTTGCAGCCGAGACGCTGGCCGACGCTGTCGCGGCCGTTCTTCGAGCTCGAGCCTGCCTTCTTGTGGGCCATCTCTTATTCGTCCTTCTTGGTCCGGGCCGGTCGCTTGGCCGGAGCAGCCGCGTCCGCTTTGCCGGTCTTCTCGGCCTTGGCCTTGGGAGCGACTGCCTTTGCGGCGGCGGCCTTGGGGGCTGGCTTGGCAGGTTTTGCGGCGGCGGCCTTGGAGGCTGGCTTCGCCGGAGCTGCCTTCTTGGGGGCGGCTGCCGCCGCGGCGGCCTTCTCACGAGCCTTGAGCTTGTCCGCGATGGCGGCGTCTTCGGCGGCCTGGCGAGCCGCTGCCTTGGCGACCTTCTCGCGATCGGCTTCAGCCCGGGCCTCGACGACCTTCGCCTCTGCCGCTGCGCTCTTGGAGCCCAGCCGGACTTCGGTGATCTTGAGGATCGTCAGCTCCTGGCGATGCCCCTTCTTGACGCGGCGGCGGGCCTTGGGCCGGTACTTGAACGAGATCGTCTTGACACCGCGATCCCGGCGCAGGACCTGGGCACTGACTGCGGCGTCCGCCACTATGGGCTGTCCGATTGCCGTCGTCTCGCCGTCCCCGACCATCAGGATGCGCTCGAGGTTGATTTCCTGGCCCGGTTCGACATCGAGCAGTTCCACTTCGAGCTCGGTGCCGAGTTCGACTTTGTACTGCTTGCCGCCGGTCTCTATGACTGCGTACATTGGTCCTCGGGAAGGGTTGACGGGGCAAGGGCCCCGAGGTGCATGACACGAATACGCCCCCGGGCAGGCCGGGGCGCGAAGTTGGAGTTTACGGCGCGAGCCCCCCGGCGTCAAACGCGAACTGGGCGTCTCTGCGGCGCTTCGGGCGCCGTCGGATGCGGCTCAGAGCGCCAATTCGTCCGAAAGCCAGAGACGTTCGCGAACCGGCCGGACAATCTCGAGCCCCGGCTGCACGGACGACGGCTCGACCGGCGGGCCCGGCTCGGCGGCATCTTCGGCTTCAGCCTCTGCCGACCAGGGCGGATTAGAGGTAGACAGACCGAGTTCCGCGGCGATGGCCTCGACGACCTCGTCGGCTCGCCCGCTGCCCAGATCCTGGCTGTTGCGAAGGCGCATCCACAGGCCGGCTGCGGCAAGGTCAGGCGATTCCGTCGCCCCGGCCGCGGCGTCGCGCGGGCGCGCCTGCAGATCGAGCAGAAGGGGCCGCAGGTCGTAGGCTGTCACCTTCTTCTCGCGACGCTTCTCGCGGCGAAGCTCGGTGGCTGCAAGGAGGCTCCGGACCGCGCCTTCCAGCCGCTCCCGCGCCACGCCGAGCAGGGTCATGCGGTAGTCGGCGGCGACCAGCTGCGTCGCGACCGCCGGGCTGCCGACCCATTCGTCGTGCAGGTCGATGAGGCGATAGCCGCGCGGCATCCCTTCCGCAAGGCGGACACGGAGGTCGAGACGAGTCAGCCGCTCCGAGAGGAAGAGGTCGGCCAGCTCATGCTCGGCCAGCATCCCGAGGGGCAGAGGCGCAGCGAAGACGAGGCGCGGCCGCGGGCTGAATCCTCCGCTGGTCGCCACCGGGAGCTCGCCTCGCCGGAAAGCCCTCTCCCAAAGGTGGACGGCGTCGAGATGCGACAGGAACCGGGCGTCGTCGTCGCGGGCGAAGACGATCCGCCAGCGCTGCTTCGATTCGCTCAACGGAGCGCGCCCGACCCAGGGGCATCAGGCCGTTCGAGGGTCGGCGGCTCGACAGTCGGCCGTTCGGCGGCTCGTTCGACCGCCGCCGACTCTGCCGCGGAGGCGCCGGGGGCGCTCGGCTCGAGCCTCTTCGCCTTTGCTTTGCTCGGCTTCTGCGGGCGAATCGGCTTCCGGCCCCACCGGTTGACCACGAGCTCGGCCGTCGTGGCCTGGACCAGGAGGGTGAAGAGGACGACGCCGAATGTGATTCCCTGAAGCAACGACCGGTTCGGCAGGTCGGCCGGCAGAGACAGTGCCAGCGCCGTCGAGACGGCCCCGCGCAGCCCCGACCAGTAGATGACGTGCAACCAGCCCGTCGGGAGATCGCCTTCGTCGCGTACGCGGTCGTCCGAGACGTCGGGCGATTCGGCGTCGAGCCGACGCATCTTCGGCGCGCGTCGCCGCAGCTCACGAAGCGTCCCGAGGAATCCATAAACGATGATCGCGCGACCGGCGAAGGTCGCCGCCACAGCCCACGCAATCGGCACGGCCACATCCGCGAGCGAGCGCAGCGAGATCGCGAATCCCACCACCAGGAACACGAACGCGGTGGCCAGGAAGGCGACGAATTCCCAGACCGTGTCGAGTGCCTCCTCCGTCCGCGCTGACAGTCCGAGGCGCCGGCCGTAGTTGCCGAGCACGATCCCCGCGGCCGAAGTGGCGATGACCCCGGATTGGTGGAATGCGTCGGCGGCCAGGTACGTGCCGTACGCCAGGACGACGGAAAGGCTGATCTCGATCAAGTGGTCGCCGACGTTGGGGAGGACCCGCGACGCCGCCCACCCGGCGATCGCGCCGATCACCGCGCTGATTACGACGACGGAGACGAACGTCATGCCGGTCTCGAGCGGCGAGGTCGACGTCCGGCTGCTCACGAAGCCGACCGCGATCGTGAAGGCCACGATGCCTGTGCCGTCGTTGAAGATGCTCTCCGCCTCGACGAGCGTGGCCAGACGCCTTGGCGAGGCGAGCCTCTTGAACGTGGCGATGACCGCGGCCGGGTCCGTGGCGGCGAGCATCGCCCCCACCACGAAAGCCTGTTCGGGCGGCAACCCGGCGCCGAAGTGCAGGAATAGGGTCACGAGCCCCGCGCTCACGAGGACCCCGGGCCCGGCGAGGAGCGACACACCCAGTAACGAAGGGCGCAGCTTGCCGAAGTCGATCTGGTACGAGGCTTCGAAAACCAGAGCGGGCAGAAGGACCACCAGGACCAGCTGTGGAGTTATCTCGACCCGGAGCGGGGAGAAGAGCGCCCCCGCCACCATCCCAAAGGCAACGAGCGCAACCGTGTAGGGCAGGTTGATGCGGCGGGCCAGGAGCGTCACCAGGGCAGCGGCCCCGACGAGCAGCACGAAGAGACGGATGAGTTGGAGCGTGGTATCGCCGGAATCCGCCCCTGTCGCCGCGGCCGCCGCCACGGTGGTCACGTCGGTCGAGATTGTCGCGATCGCCTGGAGGCCTGTCGGCATCACCCCGTCGACTCGCCGCCGGCCGCATCCACCAGCGACGCCAGACCCGAGAGCCCTGCGTTCTTCGACTGCACCTTCGTCCCCAAGAGGTTGGAGGGCCACGCCATTGCCGTATCTTCGGCATTGTCGCCTGAGTCGGCAACCGCCGCATCGTCCGGGACGCCGCCCGTGGCAGTGCCGGCGGCCGCGCGCCCGACCGAACCCTGACGGCGCGGATCGCCCGGCGGTCCGACGTACCGCCAGCGGCTCGAGCTTTCTTCTGCGGCCACGCCGTCCCCCGGCTCGGCTTCGGCGGCCTCCGGCCGCACGAGTAGCCGGCGGGGACCTTGCTCGCCGGTCCGGCACTCGAATCCCGTCGCCGTCGGTACGCCGCAGTTGAAGCACGGGCCCCAATGGCAGTCGGCCACAGTCTTGCCCGAGAGCGCGAGTCCGTAGTCGCGGGCAAGGAATTCGCGGGTCACGCCGCAGCTGAGGTGGTCCCACGGCAGCGCTTCGTCGAGCGGGATGTCTCGCTGGGCATACCAGGCGGGATCGAGCCCCTCCTCCTCGAAGGCCTCGAGCCAGAGCTGGAAGCTGAAGTGCTCATCCCAGGCGTCGAACCGGGCACCTTTGCGCCACGCTCGCCGGACGACTGGATTGAGACGCCGATCTCCCCTGCCCAGCGCGGCCTCGATGATCGAGCTCCGCGGCTCGGTCCAACGCAGGTCCAGACCGCGACCGTGCATCGTCTGTCGAAGGGCGGAAACCTTGGCCTCGATCTCGGCCGTCGTGTCCTGACCGGACCACATGAACGGCGTCGCCACCTTGGGCACAAAGGTCGACACGTTCGCTTTCACCTGGGCCTTGCTGCCGTGGTACCGGCGGCCGACCTCGAGGACCCGGCGGCAGATATCGCCGATCGCAAGGACGTCGTCCATCGTTTCGGTAGGCAGCCCGATCATGAAGTAGAACTTGAGCGCGCTCCAGCCGCGGCGGAAGGCGAGTTCGGCGCAGCGGGCAATTTCCTCGTCGCTGACTCCCTTGTTGATGACGTCCCTGAGCCGCTGGCTGCCCGCCTCTGGCGCGAACGTGAACCCGCCGCGCCGGCCGCTGGGGACGATGGCGTCGACCAGATCCACGGTGAACGCGTCCACGCGCGTGCTCGGCAGCGAGACGGACGCCTGCGGCCGGAGGCGGTGAAGCGCCGTGGCTACCTCGTTGACGTATGTGTAGTCGGCAGTCGACAGGCTGGTAAGGCCGATCTCCTCGTACCCGGTGGCGTTGAGGATCGACTGGGCGGCCGCGATCGCCACGTCCGGGGCACGCTCGCGCAGCGGCCGATAATGCATTCCGGCCTGGCAGAAGCGGCAGCCTCGTGTGCAGCCGCGCATGACCTCGAGTTGGGCGCGGTCGAAGACGATGGCGATGTTTGGCACGAGCTGGCGGATGGCGTGGACGGTGGTTTCGAAGTCGGCGGCGATCCGGCCCGTGATCTGCGGCGGCGCCTCCGACACCAGCGGCTCCAGGCGGGCGAACGTGCCGTCCGGGTTGTATTGGGGGCGATACAGAGACGGAACGTAGACGCCCGGGATCCGGGCCAAGGCCAGAAGGGCGTCGGCGCGGGACACTCCCCGGAGCCACTCTCCGGTGGGACCGAGGCGGCGGTGCCAACCGATCTGCTCGAGAGTGTCGCTGATTTCGATGACTGCTTCCTCGCCCTCGCCCAACAGGACGGCATCGAGACAGTCGGCGATCGGCTCCGGGTTGAGCACGCTGGAACCGCCGGCGATGACGAGCGGGTCGGCTTCGGTGCGGTCCGCCGTGGTCACCGGCATGCCGGCAAGGTCGAGCATGTCCAGGAGGTTGGTGTATGTAAGCTCGTAGCCGAGGCTGACACCGAGGACGTCGAAAGCGCGAACGTCTCGTCTGGTCTCCAGGCTCCAAAGCGGCAGTCGAGCCGAACGCAGCTGACCCTGCAGGTCGACGTCGGGCGCGAAGCAGCGCTCGGCCAGCCTGTCGGGACGATCGTTGAGGACTTCGTACAGGATCCGCAGGCCGAGGTTGCTCATCCCGATCTCGTACAGGTCGGGGTAAACGAAGCACCACTTCAGCGCGACCAATCCCCAGTCCTTCTGGACGGAATTCCACTCCCCCCCGGCGTAGCGGCCGGGCTTGCGGACGCGGCCGAGCGCTCGCTCGACGGCGAGGGATGGAAGCGGCGGCGGGGCGTAGCAGGGCCCACTCCGGTCGAGGCTGGGCGGCGACGGGTCGGCGGGCAGGATCGTGGTCATTGCTCGTGACGGGTTCGGACGGTAGATCGCGGGCCGTTCGGGGCCGGCCTGGGGCGCGGGATCGTGGCGGAGTGGCCGAGTCTACGCGCGACAGCCCCGCCCGGCAACGGTCGGCGGGGCCGGCTCGCGGTCCTACCGCTCGGGCGTATCGGGCCGGCGGTCAAACCGACCCCTTTGCTTACCGCCTACCAGGCGGGCGGCTCACGTCTCAGGTTGGTGCTTTGCAGAACCCCAAGCCCACCCATGAGGCTTACGAGTGACGCGCCGCCGTAGGTGATAAAGGGCAGAGGGATGCCCGTGATGGGCATCAATCCGATCACCATGCCGACGTTGACGACGACCTGGAATAGAAGCAGGGAGGCAAGGCCGCAGCCAAGGAGCACGGCGAACTGATCGTCCGACCTCCACGAGCAGACGAGAAGGCGCCAGATCAAGGCGACGAAGAGCACCAGGACGACCATCGAGCCGAAGAACCCGAGCTCTTCGGCCAGGACACCCCACACGAAGTCGGTGGTCTGGACCGGCAAGGGCACGGTTCCGTTGGTCAGGCCTTTGCCCCATGGCCCGCCCGCGTTGACCGCAGTCTTGGCTTGAAGAAGCTGATACCCGCTGCCGCGCGGATCCTGGGACTGGTTGAGCAACGACAGGAGCCGCAATCGCTGGTACTCGTGCAGGTTCTCCCACACGATGGGGACGGCGCCGATCACGGCGGCGACCAGGGTTCCAAGCCAGCGAAGGCTTGCCCCGGACATGAACAGCATGCCGGCGAGGGTCCCGACCATCACCAACGAGGTCCCGAGGTCCGGCTGGAGCATGACCAGAACCCATGGCGGCCCGAGGATGATGATCGTCCCGATGACCGTCCAGACCGATCTTATGTTTCCGGCGCGGCTCGTCAGAAACGCGGCAAACACGATGATCATCAGGATCTTGGCCAGTTCGCTGAATTGGAGCTGAAAGCCCGCGATCACGATCCAGCGTGCCGACGTCCCCGCGTCACCGGTGCTCGACCCGATCCGAAGCGTCAGGATCAGCAGGCCGACGTTCAGAAAGTAGATCGGCCACGCGAAGGTTCGGAGCCACTTGTAGTCGAACATGGTGGCGATCAGGAACACGACCATCGCGATGACGGCCCACATCAGATACCGAACGAAGGGGGAGCCGGGCGAGAGCGTCGTGTGAGTCGCCCCGACGCTGTTGCTGTAGGCCATCGCCAGGCCGAACAAGAGCAACAGGATGGCGTAGGTCGTCAGCTGGAAGTCGTAGAGACGCCACGTCAGCGACGCGGCCTTGGGAGCCCAAGACCGCAGCCTCATCGGCTCCGAGCGGAAGAAGTTCATAGATCCGTCGCTTCGATCAGTGGTTGTTGGCGGTGCCGAAGAAGTTCGTGCGCTTGAACGCCCACAGGTTCACGTGGCCGGCAAGACTCTGGGTCGTGGGCTTGCCCCTGAGGTTGTAGTGCGTCCAGAGGTAGTACTTGACGATCTCGGTCGAGATGTCGCCCCAGGTGTCGGCGCCATACGTGAATACGAGCACGGCCAGCTGCGAGTCCGTCCCGTAGAAGTTCCCGTTGAACGCGTCGCCGGGCGTGTAGCCGACGAACCATTCGTGGTACGGCAGTCGACCGTACCGGTCCGCCGTGCCGAATTCGGCCGTTCCCGTCTTGCCTGCGACTTGTATGGGCAACTCGACCAGGTTGTACGTGTGACGGCTGGTGACGACTGCACGAGTGGCCAGACGCATCGTTTGAAGATTCTGCGGCGAGACTGGGAGCTTGCGGATCAATTTGGGCGCAACGGGTGTCACGCTGCCGCTCGGATCGCTGATGGAAGTGACCACATGCGGCGTCCACAGATTGCCGCCGTTGATTACGGCGCAGTACGCGTTCAGAAGCTGCAACGGCGATGAGGCGTCGAAGCCCTGCCCGATGCCAGCCTGGAGGATTTCGCCTTTGAACATCGTCTGGCCCTCGCCCTTGGCGATCTGCTTCCACTGGTCGTCGGGAACGATGCCGGTGGCCTCGTTGGGAAGGTCGATCCCGGTCGGCTCTCCGAACCCCAACTGCTTGGCCCAGTAGGTGAGTCTTACGAGGCCGACCCTGTCGGCCAGCTGGTAGAAGAAGGTGTCACTCGAGTGAGCCAGGCCCATGATGATGTTCAGGGGACCCCACCCCGTCTTGTTCCATTCGTAGAACTTCTCGGTTCCGACCTGGATATAGGGCTGCGAATTGATAGTGGATGCGGCCGTGATGATCCCGTCCTGGAGTCCAGCCGTGCCCGTGACCAGCTTGTAAGTCGAACCCGGTGCGTACTGCTCCGTGACGGCCTTGTTGACCAGCGGCAACGTCGGATCGACGAGCATCTTCTGGTATTCGGCCTGGCTGATGCCCTGGGCGAAGATGTTGTCGTCGTAGCCCGGCAGGCTGACCATGGCGAGGATCTCGCCGTTCTGGGGGTTCTCGACGATGATCGAGCCCATCTTCACGGCGCCCTGCTTCATCCCCCACGCGAGGGCGTTCTGGGCAAGCGTCTGTTCGTGTGTGTCGATGCTCAGGGTCAGCGATGACCCCGGAATCGGCGGCGTGACCGACGTCGTCAAACCCTGGATCGGCTGGCCGTTCGAATCGAGAGCGACCGTCTCCTTGCCGTAGATCCCTCGCAGCTCGCTTTCATATTCGAGCTCGAGCCCTGCCAGGCCGGTGAAGTCCCCCTGCGAGTAGCCGGCCGCTTTCTGCGCCGCGCTCGGCTCCGAGTTGATCCGGCCCGTATAGCCGAGGATCGTTCCGAAAAGTGGGCCGTTCGTGTACTGGCGCAACGGCTCGGATAGCACCTGCACGCCGGGAAGGGCGTCCTGGTTTTCGTCGACCATGCGGGCCACGTTCGTGTCGACATTCGTGGCAATCACGATCGGGTCGTACAACGAGCCCGTCGCGCCGTCGAGTTCCTGGTCGATGACGATCGGATCCATCTTGAGTAGCGACGCGAGCCGCCGCACAACCACAGGCTTGTCCGCGACCCGGAGGTCGTGGGGGATGATCTCCACGATGAAGTTGGGGATGTTCTTGACCAGCGCGGTGTGCGTGACCGCACCGCCCTTGCCGGCGCTCGTGTCGTAGATCAAGCCCCGACTTGCCGGCACGGAGGTCGTCTCGGCCGCCTGGCCCTGGGAGATCTGATAGCCCTGCTGGCCCTGCATGACCTGGAGGTCGAACATCCGCACACTCAAGGCCGCGACCGCGACGATGACGGCCAGCCCGAATGAGCCGAACCGGTAGACGTTCTTGGCGGAGACGGAGGGGTGTTCGATCTGGACGCTCACGGGCGCCTCCTTACCAGCTGAGGCGCTCCCGCTGCTCCCACCGCCTGCGGACGGCAATGAACAGAGGGGCCACCAGGGCTCCGAAGAGGACGTTTGCCAGCATCGCCGCGGCCATGTTGGACACGCGCAGCACGGGAGCCGGTGGCCGGAGGAGGCCGGTCGTTACGGTCGAAAGGATTATGAATACGGGGGTGAACAACATCACGCCCACGAGCGGGCTGGCGAATCGAATTCGAATCAGGATCGGGCTAAGAGCCGCCGCCAATCCGACCACGACGAGGAGACCGAAGATAGTCGAGCCGAGCGGTCGGAAGGCCAGAAGGTCGACGAACAATCCGCCGACGAAAGCCCATGCGAGGCCCTCCTCGAAGCCGATAACCAGCGTGAGGAGGATGGCAATCACGAGAACGATTTGGGGTTGTGCGTCGGCGATGTGGATCCGCGAGGCGACCGTCACTTCCATGACCGCCGCTATTGCAGCGCCTAACGCGGCGAGTACGGGACCCATTGATGCCTGTCTTGAGGTTGACTTGGGGAGCGCTCCGGCCGGAAGAAGAGGCCGGGTGGCGGCACGACCTCGGGAGTATAGGCCGGGAGGCAATCCTGAACAAACGACGGCAATCGTCCGGTGGCACCGGTGCTGCGCGGGTCTTGCGGCCGTCAACACCCCGCAGGCGTGCTCTGGACCCTCTTCGTTTCGGTCGGCAGCCGAAACGACACGCTTCGGGCCGTTCCACGTGAAACACTCGCGGCGTGGCGGGCAGTGGCTCCGACGGGAGGCGGGGCATGCCGTTCCACGTGAAACACTCGCGGCGTGGCGGGCAGTGGCTCCGACGGGAGGCGGGGCATGCCGTTCCACGTGAAACACTCGCAGCGTGGCGGGCCATTCGCCGCGAGTGCAACGCGAAGTAACTCGGCGCAAAGGCTGAGTGCGTATGGTGGTTCCCGGCACCCAAAGACTCCGAGAGAACACGAGTTTGATGCTCGCCGCGGGGTTCGAGGGCGCTCCGGAATTCGGAAACCGGCCCAAAATGCTAGAATTCAAGCATTCCGACCACCGAAACGGGGACCTGATTGGGCCAGATCATCGCCTGCGCCAACCAGAAAGGTGGCGTCGGCAAAACCACCACGGTAGTCAACCTGGCTACCTACCTGGCTCTCGCCGGAGACTCCGTTCTCGTTATCGATCTTGACCCCCAGGGCAATGCCACAAGCGGCTTCGGGCTGGATCGCGGCGAGATCGGGCACTCCGTGTACGAGGCCATAATCGAAAACGCCCGGGTCACGGACCTGGTCGTTCCGACGACGGTCGCGAACCTCTCGATCGTGCCGTCGTCGATCTCGCTGGCCGGTGCCGAAGTCGAGTTGGCACCGCTTCCCCAGCGTGAGCGACGTCTCGCTCGAATCCTCAGCGAGCTCGTGTCCACATACGACTACATCGTGCTGGACTGCCCTCCCTCCCTGGGCCTGCTCACCGTCAACGCACTTACCGCCGCCGACGCCGTCGTGATCCCGATCCAGTGCGAGTACTACGCGCTCGAAGGGCTCTCGCAGCTGATAGCGACTATCAATCTCGTCCGGAATCACCTCAATCCGGATCTCGCCATCAAAGGTGTCGTGCTGACGATGTACGACCCGCGCACGAATCTGTCGGCCGAGGTCGACGCCGAAGTCCGAAAGTACCTCGGGCCCACGGTCTTCGACACGATCATTCCACGCAGCGTCCGCCTGTCGGAGGCCCCCAGCTACGGCCTCCCAATCGCGCTCTACCGTCCCGACTCCAAGGGGGCTGAGGCATACGCCGCCCTCGCCGCGGAGTTGCGGGCCCGCGACGGGAGGCCCATTCATCCGGAACTTGCCGACATCGCCAAGGACGGCGCCACCGGCCACGGGGCAAAGCCCAGCGCCGCGAGTGGGGGCGAGCAGTGATGGCTCCTCCCGTCGAACGACACACCGCACTCGGCAGGGGCCTCGGCGCGCTAATCCCACAAACCAGCCCGGCCGGCGCCGCTCCTGTGGAAATCCCGATTTCGCGGATCAAGGGCAACCCCTATCAGCCCCGCCAGCGCGTGGAGCAGCAGGCTCTTGAGAGGCTCGCCGCCAGCATCGCCGTCCACGGCGTGCTCCAGCCCGTGCTGGTGACCGAGACCCTCGACGGCTACCAGCTCGTCGCGGGCGAGCGACGCGTCCGCGCGGCGCAGATCGCGGGACTGGACAGGGTGCCGGCGATTGTTCGCCAGATGGCCGCCAAGGATCAGCTGGCAATCGCCATCGTCGAGAATGTCCAGCGCGCCGACCTCAACGCCATGGAAGAGGCCCACGCCTACCGCCAGCTTGCAGACGAGTTCAACCTCACGCAGGAAGAGATCGCAGCCCGAGTCGGCAAGGCCCGACCGACCATCGCCAACACCTTGCGCCTCCTCGAACTGGAGCAATCGGTCCAGGACGCCCTCGGCGACGGCAACATCACCGAGGGGCACGGGCGCGCGCTAGTGGGCTCCACGCCCGCCGTCCAACGTCAACTCGTCGAAGCGATCGTCGCCCGCAGCCTCTCCGTCCGGCAGACCGAGGAGCTGGTTCGTAGGCTCCGCGATCGCCCGGCCAGAAGCACCGGACCCGCCGCCCCCGTCGACGGAGAGATGGAACGCGTGGAGGCGGATCTCCGACAGGCTCTGGGCACCAAGGTTTCTGTGGCAAGGTCCCGCAAAGGGGGACGCATAGTCATCGAGTACTACAGCGACGAGGAGTTCGCCCGCCTGTTCGATCGTCTGACCGGAGGAAACGCTTGACCCAGGAGCTCCCGCGCCGCGGCACCAAAGAGGCGGCGGCCGAACCGCAAGAAGCCAAAGGCCGCCGGCCCAAGAAGGCCGCGCCCAACGAGTACAACGCGGCCAGCATCCAGAT
Source organism: Chloroflexota bacterium (assembly GCA_017881885.1). GTDB lineage: Bacteria > Chloroflexota > Limnocylindria > Limnocylindrales > CSP1-4 > Fen-1039. Next base: position 18,199 of record JADGQJ010000005.1, on the reverse strand, counting down.
CCTCGAAGGCCTGGATCCGGTTCGGCGACGCCCGGGCATGTACATCGGCTCGACCGATGCCCGCGGCCTGCACCACCTCGTCTGGGAAGTCGTCGACAACTCGATCGACGAGGCCATGGCCGGCCACGCGAGCAACATCGAGGTCCGAGTTCTCGCGGACGGCGCCGTTCGGGTCACCGACGACGGACGGGGCGTGCCCGTCGGCCGTCACGAGTCCGGCAAAGACGCGCTCGAGATCGTCCACACCAAGCTCCACGCCGGCAGCAAGTTCGGCGGCGGCGGGTACAAGGTCTCCGGCGGCCTTCATGGTGTCGGCGTCAGCGTCGTCAACGCGCTGTCCGAGTGGCTCCGCGTCGAGTCCGCCCGAGACGGCGGCGTGTGGTCCCAGGAGTATTCACGGGGGGTGCCCACGACGCCGGTGCGCAAGCTCGGGCCGCAGGGCAACCGCCGCGGCACGACAACCAGCTTCAGGGCGGATCCAGAAGTCTTCGAAACCCTCGATCTGTCGTTCGACACGATCTCCCAACGCCTGCGAGAGTCGGCCTACCTGAACAAGGGCTTGTGGATTCGGCTGATCGATGAGCGTGCGGATAGAGAACGCTCGTTCTATTTTGAGGGTGGCCTGGTCTCCTTCGTCCGCCATCTGAACCGGAACAAGGAGACGCTGAGCGCACGCCCGATCTACGTGGAGCGCCGAGAGGGCGCGACCACGATCGAGGTGGCCCTCCAGTACAACGACTCCTACGCCGAGAACGTCTTCAGCTTCGCCAACAACATCAACACAGTTGACGGCGGCACTCACCTGACCGGCTTTCGAGCGGCCCTGACGCGCTCGCTGAACGACTATGCCAGACGGGCCAGCATCCTCAAGGACTCCGACGCCAACCTCTCAGGCGACGACGTCCGCGAGGGCCTGACGGCCGTCATCAGCGTCAAGATGATCGATCCCCAGTTCGAGGGGCAGACCAAGGCCAAGCTCGGCAACGCCGAGATCAAGGGCCCTGTCGAAGCCGCTGTGGCTGAAGGGATCGGTCAGTACCTCGATGAGAACCCCGCCGATGGCCGGCGCGTGATCGAGAAGTCGCTCACCGCCGCCCGGGCCCGCGAGGCCGCCCGCAAGGCTCGCGATCTGGTCATCCGCAAGGGCGCCCTCGAGGGCATGTCGTTGCCGGGCAAGCTGGCCGACTGCCAGGAGCGCGACCCGTCCAAGAGCGAGGTCTACATCGTCGAGGGCGACTCGGCCGGCGGCTCGGCCAAGCAGGGCCGCGATCGCCGCTTCCAGGCGATCCTGCCGCTGCGCGGCAAGATCCTCAACGTCGAGAAGGCTCGTCTCGACAAGATCGTCTCAAGCGAGAACATCAGGCCTCTTGTCATAGCGCTGGGCGCCGGGATCGGCGACTCGTTGGACCTGGCCAAACTCCGCTACCACCGGATCATCATCATGACCGACGCCGACGTGGACGGCGCCCATATCCGAACCCTTCTGCTGACCTTCTTTTACCGGCACATGCCGCAGGTCATCGAGAACGGATACCTCTTCATCGCGCAACCGCCGCTCTTCAGGGTTAGCACCGGCAAGGTGACTCACTATGCCGCGTCCGAAACGGAACGTGACGAAATAGTCAAGAAGCTCGCGGTCAAGAACATCACCGTCCAGCGCTTCAAGGGCCTCGGCGAAATGAACGCGGACCAGCTCTGGGAAACGACGATGAACCCCGAGACGAGGACGCTGCTGCGGGCCGAAGTCGAGGACGCGGCCGAGGCGGACGCCGTATTCACGATGCTGATGGGCGAACGCGTCGAGCCGCGCAAGGACTTCATCAAGACCGAGGCTCGAAAGGTCCAGAACCTCGATGTCTGATCGGGTTTCGTCGCCGTCTCCGACGCTCGCGGCGGAATCTGCGCGGGCGGCCGTCGCGGCTTCGCCGACGATCCAGCCGGCATTGCTCCGGTACGAGGACTTCCGCATCCGACCCCACAACTGCTTTGCATGCGGCGACCTCAACGAGATCGGCCTCCATCTGAAGCTCAACCTGGAGCCCGGCCGGTGCTGGACCGAGCTAGAGGTGCCGGCCCGCTTCGAGGGCTGGGAAGGGATCATCCACGGCGGGATCCTGTGCACCATCCTCGACGAGGTCATGGCCTGGGCTCTCGTGGCGCAGGACAGCTGGGGCGTCACGGCGCGGATGAACATCGACTTCCGCAAGCCCGTGACTCCGGGCCAGGCAATCCGCGCCGAAGGCTGGATCGCCGAATCGCGGCGCCGCATCCAGATCACCGCCGGACGCATCCTCGACGCCGCGACCGGAGCGGAGCTCGTGACCGCGGAGGCCACGTACGTCGCCGCCACCGAGGCCCGCAAGCGCGAGCTGAAGGAGCGTTACGGCTTTGGCGAGGGGCGGCCCGAATGAGCGCCGTCGGCGAGTCCGAGATCACCGCCGCATCGAACCGCTTCGTGGCGGAGCACGTGGCAGAGGCAACCGCGCTCGGCGAGAGGCTGGCGGAGCTCGTCCAGGACCCGGACGCTTTCATCGCAGCCCTGAAGCAGGGCTTCGAGGTCCTCGCCGATCCGGTTTACGCAGCCGGCTCGAGCTCCGTCGCTCCGGGCCTTGGGCCGATTCTCGGCGTGCGCCTGCCCCTCATGGAGGCGGCCCACAAGGCCTTCAAGCGCGGCACCCGCGATGCCTCTACCTCACTCCTCGTGGGCGTTATCGACTGCCTCTTGCGCGAGGACCTGCGCGAGATCCGCTGGTTCGGTATGTGGAACCTGGGCCGCGTGCTGCCCACGGACCCGGAGCGGACGTGGCAGCTCCTGCGCCGCGCCGCCCGGGAAGCGGACGAGTGGATCACCGTCGACACGCTGGCCCATCCCTACGGCGAGGGAATCCTCCGAGACTCCCGTCGCTGGTCCGAGCTGGAGCAGCTCGTCTACTCGCCCTCGCGCTGGGAGCGCCGCCTCGTCGGCTCCGCCCTCGCGACGATGCCGCACGTCCGCGGTATTCCCGGCGGGAAGGACGCTCCCGTCCGCGAGCACGGCCTGGCGCTGATAGGCCAGTTGATCGGCGACTCGGAGCCCGACGTCCAGAAGTCACTTTCGTGGGCGCTTCGGACCTTCGCCCAACTCGATCCCGACGCCACCGCCGCCTTCCTGGGGGCTGAGACCGAAACTGCCCGATCGACCGACGACGGCCACCGGGCGTGGGTGATCCGCGACTCCGTATCCAAGCTTCCCTCCGAGACGGCCGCTCGGTTCAAGACCAGCCTGGACGGCATCCGACGCCGGCCCGGGGCCCCTTCCACATCCCGCGCCGCCGCGGCAACGGCAGCATTCCTAAACGCCGGCGCCACGCCGCGTTCCGAAGACACAACCCGGAGGATTAGCGCACAGTGACCGACAATCTGGGCCGGGTCCGAGTTATCCGCCTCGAAGACGAGATGCGGACGAGCTATCTCGACTACGCCATGAGCGTCATCGTGGCTCGCGCGCTGCCCGATGTCCGCGACGGCCTCAAGCCGGTTCATCGCCGCATCCTCTTCGCGATGGGCGAGATGGGCCTCTCGGCCACATCCTCCTATCGCAAGTGCGCCGCGATCGTCGGCGACGTGATGGGCAAGTACCACCCGCACGGCGATGCCGCCATCTACGACACCCTGGTCCGCCTGGCCCAGGACTTCTCGATGCGCTACCCGCTGGTCGACGGCCAGGGCAACTTCGGTTCAATCGACGGCGACAGCGCCGCGGCGATGCGCTACACCGAGGCCCGGCTGACCGCCATCTCGGCCGAGATGCTGGCCGACATCGACAAGAACACCGTCGACTTCGTCGAGAACTACGACGGCACCCAGAAAGAGCCGACGGTTCTGCCGGCCAAGCTTCCGAACCTCCTGGTCAACGGCTCGTCCGGAATCGCCGTCGGCATGGCGACGAACATTCCGCCTCACCACCTGGGCGAGGTTTGCGACGCCGCGCAGGCGCTCATCAAGGACCCGGATCTCACCTCCGACGATCTCTGCAAATACGTCCTCGGTCCCGACTTTCCGACCGGCGGCACGATGTACCGCCTCGAGACCCGCCGCAACCCGATCACCGGCGAGAGCGAGACGGTCGACGCAATCCGCGAGATGTACGCCCACGGCCGGGGTCGCGTGGTCGTTCGTGCCCAGGTCGCCTTCGAGGAGACTCGCCGCGACCGGATGGCGATCATCGTCACCGAGCTGCCGTACCAGGTGAACAAGTCCGCGCTGCTCGAGAAGATGGCCGAGCTCGTCACCGCCAAGAAGATCGAGGGGATCGCCGACCTTCGCGACGAGTCGGATCGCGACGGCATGCGCATCTACATCGAGATCAAGCGCGACGCCGACCCGCACCGGGTGCTGAACAACCTGTTCAAGCACACTGCGATGCAGGTCGCGTTCAACATGAACATGCTGGCGCTGGTCGACGGACAGCCGCAGACGCTCTCGCTCAAGGCCGTCCTGCAGCACTACATCGACCACCGCCGCATCATCGTCCGCCGGCGCACGGAGTTCGACCTGGAGAAGGCGCGGGCCCGGGCGCACATCTTGGAAGGCCTCAAGATCGCCCTCGACAACCTCGACGCGGTGATCCGGACCATCCGCGAATCGGCCGATGTGGACACGGCTCGCAAGAACCTGATCTCGCGATTTGCGCTCTCGGAACTCCAGGCCCAGGCGATCCTGGACATGCGCCTGGCTCGCCTGGCTGCTCTCGAGCGCAAGAAGATCGAAGACGAGTATCTCGAGGTAATCCAGCTCATCGCCGAGCTGGAGGAGATCCTGGCCAACCCGTCGCGCATCCTGGCCGTCATCACCGACGAACTCAGCGCCATCAAGGCCAAGTACGCGGGCGCCCGCCGGACCCGGATCGTCGACGACTCCAGCCGCGAGATGACCGACGAGGACCTGATCGCGGACGAGGATGTCGTCGTCACGATCAGCCGGCGCGGCTACATCAAGCGCCAGCCGGTCGCCACCTACCGTCGCCAGGGGCGAGGCGGCAAGGGGATCATCGGCCACGTGACCCGCGAGGAAGACGCCGTCGAGCATCTCCTCGTCGCCAACACTCACGACTGGGCGCTCTTCTTCACCAACCGGGGCCGCGTGTTTTCGGCCAAGGTCCACACCATCGTCGATGCCAGCCGCCAGGCCAAGGGGATCGCGATCATCAACCTCCCCGGCGTCCAGGTGGAGCCGGGCGAAGTGCCGATGGCGACGATCACCCTGTCCGACTTCATGCCCGGCAAGTTCCTCGTGATGGCCACCCGCAACGGGATCGTCAAGAAGAGCCCGCTCGAACAGTTCGAGAAGGTTCGCTCCAGCGGCATCATCGCGATCACCATCGCGCCCGACGACGAGCTGGCGTGGGTCGACGTGGCCACCGGCAAGGACGACGTCATCGTCGCAACGGCTCAGGGCAAGATCGCCCGCTTCCCGGAGGACGAGGTCCGGCCGATGGGCCGGCCGGCGGCCGGAGTGATCGGCATCAGGCTGGCCAGTTCCACCGACCGTGTCGTCGGCATGAGCGTGGTCCAGCCCACCTCCGATCTCCTGGTTCTGACGGAGACCGGCTACGGCAAGCGCGTCCCGCTGACCGAGTTCCGGCCCATGCATCGCGGCAGCCAGGGCGTCCGGCTCATCTCGCTCGAGGGCAAGAAGACCGGCGACGTGGCCGCCGTCCAGCAGGTCAACGAGCAGGACGAGGAGTTGCTCCTCATCAGCGCCGGCGGCCAGGTGGTTCGGACGGAGACGAACACCATCAACCGATATTCCTCCGGCGCGCGGGGCGTGATCGTCATGCGGCTCAACGTCGGCGACAAAGTCGTCGGGATCGCCGCATTCCGAGCCGGTCTGGCACAACGGGGTGGCTTGGCGGACAATGAGGGTCCGGCAGGAACCCCTCCAGTGCCCGAAAGCGGAGCCACGAGTTGAGCGGCAGCGAGATACGCAAGTCGGCAGTCGGTGCAGATCAGTTCGATGTGTACACCGGCAACGCCAACCCGGAGCTGGCCCGCAACATCTGCCGCTATCTCAACATCGACCTCGGTCGCGCGGAAGTCTTCGAATTCGCCAACGAGAACATCTTCGTCCGGATCATCGACAACGCCCGCGAGAAGGACGTCTTCCTGATCCAGCCCACCTCGCGCCCGGTCAACCAATCGATCATGGAACTTCTGATCATGATCGACGCCTTCAAGCGAGCCAGCGCGGGCCGGATCACCGCCGTCGTGCCGTACTACGGATACGGTCGCTCGGACAAGAAAGACCAGCCACGCGTCCCGATCACCGCTCGGCTGATCGCAGACATGATGACCGTGGCCGGCGCGAATCGTCTCCTCACCGTCGATCTCCACCAGGGCCAGATCCAGGGCTTCTTCAACATCCCGGTCGACGAGCTGACGGCGGTCCACCTGCTCTCCGGCCATTTCCTCCAGAAGCAGCTCGAGAACATCGTCGTAGTAACGGATCTGGGCTTTGCCAAACGCGCCCGCACCTTCGCCGAACTCATGGACGCGCCCCTGGCGATCGTCGAGAAACGCCGCATCGGCAACCAGGACCGGACCGAGGTTCTGAACGTCATCGGCGACGTCCGCGGCAAGCGGGCCATCATCGTCGACGACGAGATCGACACCGCCGGCACCCTGATCCAGATCGTCAATGCCCTGGAGCGAGAAGGCGTGACCGAGCTGTACGCCTGCGCCACACATGCCGTCCTGTCGGAGTCGGCAGTGGCCCGAATCGACGAGTCGATCCTGCGCGAGGTCGTCGTCACCGACTCGATCCCGATCCCGCTCGAGAAGCGCGGCAGCAAGCTCAAAGTCATCTCGCTCGCGCCGCTCATCGCCGAGGCGATCGTGCGAATCCACCGCGGCCAGTCAGTCGGTGCTCTCTTCACCAGCGAAGTCCATTTCACCCAGGAGATGCTTCTCTGGGACGTCGACAGCCAACCCGATCGCACGATCGGGTCCGACAGGACGCCGGGCGACCGCGACAACGGTCGAACGGACGAGTCGGACGAGCCCGCCCGGCCGATCGACGTCTCGGGCCGCTAACCGGAACGATGGCCCGGTCGCGCAGACAGGAGACCGCCAGACAATGAGTTTGCAGTTGCATCGGCCGGACGGCCAGGGCGCCCTGCGGCCGGCGTCCCAGAGCGGCCGCGACTGGCGCACGAGCCTGCGTTCCCGCCGCTGGCGAGCCGCCGCGATGCGCAACACGGAGATGAATCCGACTCGCACCGGCGTGGCGGTCTTGTTCTGGGCCGCCCTCGGCGCCCTGACCTTCGCCCTGTTGCTGCTGGGCTACGGGACGCACTTCTGGCGATAGTGACGATGCGGGGGCGGCACACGGCAACGAGGCGGCGCGGCCTTCGCGGCTCGCTGGCCTATACTTTCCGCCCAGCCATCGGCGCTGCCGGGTGGCAGTCGTCGGAGGCCGCCGAGGGGCGAAGCCGCCTCGGACGACGCCCATTCCACCGGCCCGCGAGACGGGCCCCCAACGATCGTGAGCTCCAATGCTTGGCTTCCTGAGCCGCTTCGTCGACTCGAACGACCGCGAGATCCGGCGCATCCAGCCCCTGGTCGACCGGGCCAACGAGCTCGAGCCGGAAATGCAGGCGCGCTCCGACGCGGAGATCCGCGCCTTCATCGACGAGATCCGCGACGAGATCCGCGACGCAGGCGTGTCCGAAGAGCCGTCCGACGACGAGCGCCACCACCCCGAGCTCGAGCGCCGCCGCGAGCTGAAGAAGGAGCGCCTCCAGCGCGAGCACGACCGCGTCCAGGAAGCCATGGACGAGGTTCTGCCGGAAGTCTTCGCCGCGACCCGCGAGGCGATGCAGCGAACCCTCGGCATGCGCCACTTCGACGTCCAGCTCATGGGCGGAATCGTCCTGCATCAGGGTCGCATCGCGGAGATGAAGACGGGCGAGGGCAAGACGCTCGTCGCGCCGCTCGCGGTCGCTCTCAACGGCCTCACCGGCCGCGGCGTCCATGTCGTCACCGTGAACGACTACCTGGCCCGTCGTGACGCCCAGTGGATGGGGCCGATCTACCACTTCCTGGGCCTTTCGGTGGGCGTCATCGCCCATGACACCTCGTACCTGTTCGAGCCGGGCTACCCCACCAACGACGAGCGGCTGATCAACCTGCGGCCGTGCACCCGGGCCGAGGCGTACGCCGCCGATATCACATACGGCACCAACAACGAGTTCGGGTTCGACTACCTGCGCGACAACATGGTCACGGAACTGGACCAGCGGGTTCAGCGCGGGCGCTTCTTCGCCATCGTCGACGAGGTCGACAACATCCTCATCGACGAAGCCCGGACGCCGCTGATCATCAGCGGCCAGGCCGAAGAGTCGGCCGACAAGTACTCCCTGTTCGCGCGTCTCGTGCCCCGACTGGTCGGCCGGCCCGAGGGCGACGAGGAGGGCGGCGACTACTTCATCGATCTAAAGGACAAGGCTGTTTCGCCGACCGAAGAGGGCATCTCCAAGATGGAGAAGCTGCTCGGGGTCAAGAACCTCTTCGACGAAGACCCGACTCTCGCGCGCTACTTCGACTCGGCGCTGCGGGCTCACGCCCTCTACAAGCTCGACCGGGACTACATCGTCAAGGACGGCGAGATCGTCATCGTCGACGAGTTCACCGGCCGCCAGATGCCCGGCCGCCGCTGGAGCGAGGGCCTCCATCAAGCCATCGAAGCCAAGGAAGGCCTGCACGTCCAGCGCGAGAGCGTGACCCTGGCGACGATCACCTTCCAGAACTACTTCCGGCTCTACACAAAGCTTTCGGGCATGACCGGCACGGCCATGACCGAGGCGGAAGAGCTCCACAAGATCTACAAGCTCGAAGTCGTGGCCGTCCCGACGCACCGGCCGATGATCCGCGACGACGAGGCGGACCTGGTCTTCCGAAACGAGACCGGCAAGTACCTGGGCCTGCTCGACGAGATCGTCGACATGCACGACGCCGGGCGGCCGGTACTCGTCGGCACCATCTCGGTCGAGAAATCTGAGCACCTTGCCGACATGCTCAAGCGCCGGGGCGTCAAGCATGAGGTTCTCAACGCCAAGTTCCACGAGAAGGAAGCCCCGATCGTGGCTCAGGCCGGCCGGTTGGGCGCGGTCACGATCGCAACGAACATGGCCGGCCGCGGCACCGACATCAAGCTCGGCGGCGACCCCGCCGGTCTAGCCTCCGAGATGCTCCACCGCAAGGGCCTCAACCCGGCCGAGGTGGACAAGGAGACCTACGACGCCACGTTCGCGGAAGCCAAGGCGCTCTGCGACGAGGAGCACGAGCACGTAGTGGCCGCGGGCGGCCTGCACATCATCGGCACCGAGCGCCACGACTCCCGCCGTATCGACAACCAGCTGCGCGGCCGCGCCGGCCGCCAGGGCGACCCGGGGTCAAGCCGCTTCTACCTCTCGCTCGAAGACGACCTGATGAAGCGGTTCGCCTCCGAGCGGGTCTCCGGCCTTATGGAGCGGCTCGGTCTGGACGAGGACACCGCGATCGAATCGCGCCTCGTGTCCAAGACGATCGAGAGCGCCCAGACCCGGGTCGAGGGCTACAACTTCGACATCCGAAAGCGCGTCGTCGAGTACGACGACGTGATCAACAAGCAGCGCGAAACGATCTACGAAGAGCGCGACAAGGTCCTCAAGAACGAGGATCTGGCCGATACGGTCCTGTCCTTCATCGAGCGCGAGATCGACGCCATCGTCGACCGCCATCTGCCGGGCAGCATGTCTGCCCAGGATTGGGACTTCGAGGCCCTCTCGGCCGCGCTCGAGAGCATGGGTCTGGCCAGCGAGGAAACCAAGCCCGACGCGCTCGAGGAGTTCGGCAGCCGCGAGGCCGTGGCCATCAATCTCAAGGACATCGCCGCGGAGCACCTGGAAGCGAAGCAGAAGGAGCTCGGCGACGACTGGGCCATTCTCGAGCGTCTGGTGCTCTTGCGAACGATCGACTCCATCTGGGTCGAGCACCTGACCGAGGTGGATGCCATGCGCCAGGGCATCGGCCTGCGCGGGTTCGCCCAGGAAGATCCGCTCAACGCTTTCAAGAAGGAGGCCTTCGGCCTCTTCGAGGAGATGAGCGCACTCATCCGCCACCAGGTCGCGACGACGATCTTCCGAGTTTCGCTCATCCGTCAGGCGCCGCCTCCACCGGCGGGCATCGAGGGTCGCGGGCCGGAGGAGCCGGTTGAGCCGTCCGCCGGAGACGGCGGTCCCACTACCCTCGCCGCCGCAGCCGCGGCAATTGCCGCCGCGGGTGGCCGTGGCGGTTCGGTCGGCGGACGGGCCCTGCCCAAGCCGTTGCCGCAGGGACGAACGTTCGGCGGCTCGATGTCGAGCGGCTCGAGCTCGAGTGGAGGTGGCTCCACAACCAGCGGGGCCATCCGACCCGGCTACTCACCGGCGGGGATACGGATGGGCCGCAACGATCATTGCTGGTGCGGTTCCGGCAAGAAGTACAAGAAGTGCCACGGCCTGTGACCTGGAAGGCCCGCCTTCGGGATCTGGTGCTGGTGGCACTGGCCTTCATCATCGGCGGCGTCGCACTGACTGCGTACACGGTCTATCGCGTCGGTGCCGTCGGCCAGCACGACGACCGTCGGAACGTGGACGCGATCGTGGTTCTCGGCGCGGCGCAATACAACGGCCGCCCGTCCGCGGTGCTGGCCGCCCGCCTCGATCACGCCATCGACCTTTACAAGGCGGGCTACGCCCACTTCCTGGTATTCACGGGCGGCAAGCTACCCGGCGATCGCTTCACGGAGGCCGAGACGGGCCGCAGATATGCCCTTGCCCGGCAGGTGCCCGAATCCGCGATCCTCGAGGAGACGACGGGCAGCACCACTCTCGAGTCCATCCGTAATGTCCGCGCTCTATTCGACGAGCACGGTCTCCGGACCGGCCTCTTCGTCTCCGACCGAACTCACATGTTGCGGGTCCTGCGTCTCGCGGCTGATCAGGGAATCGAAGCGTGGGGCTCGCCAACGACGACCAGCCCGGCGGACCTCGATGGGCACATGCACTTCAATGCTCTGATGCACGAGCTCGGCGCGTTGGGCGAATACACATTCCTCCAGAACGAGTCGATCTCCGCCGATCTGGGCGGCACTCCCGAACCCACGCCAACCGACGGGCAATCGCCCGCACCAAGTTCGAGCCCGACTGCCCCGTAGGCCGTAGCCGAGCGGGGGTTCGGCTCGGGGCGCCTGATTCATCCCCATTGCGGAGGGGCGTTCGGCGCCACCCGGGTTCTGACGCGAACTGAGTTCAATCCAGGCGCCAACTCGCACAATGTGTTCATTTCCCGCCGATCTAACGAAATTGACCTCTTGGCTACACCGAATTGAGCCCGTATACTCGCCACAGGGTTACCCACGCCGCTCCCGTCAGGCGGTCGTCGGGCCGGCCGAGGGGTTGTGTCGTCACACACAACAAGGAGAGAGTTGAAGCAGGCCGAGGAAGCAGCGTTCATCGATCTGATCGCCTGCGAGCGCGACTGCCGCAACTGTAGTTATGCGGCCGCGCTCGACTGCGATGGGAACTGCGGCGTCTGCCCTCACAACATCTACTGCCCCTGCGTGAACCCCGTCGTTGCCCGGAGCAAGAGCGCGCTGCGTCTCATCGAGCTCCGTCCGATCCTCCTCCAGGACGTTCGAGGCCGGGATTAGTGGAACCGGCCGAGATCCGCGACCTGGTCGTTCGGATCCAGGCGACCTCGGGGCGTCTTTGACCTCGCTGCGAAGGAAGACCGTCTAGCCGAACTGGACGGATCCGTCGGCGCGGCCGGGTTCTGGGACGACCAGCGCGGCGCCAAGAAAGTCCTCCGCGAAGCCGAGGGTCTTCGAGAAGAACTCCAGCTCTGGCGAGACCTCGAATCGCGCGCCCGGTCGACCATGGAACTGCTCGACCTGGCCCAGGAAGAGGGCGACCAGAGCGTCCTCGCCGACGTCGACACGGAGGCCCAGCAACTTGCCGCCGAATACTCGCGAGCGCGCCGGAATCTGCTCTTCGGCGGCCAATATGACCAGCGCAACGCCCTGCTTACGATCAGCGCCGGCGCCGGCGGCACCGAAGCCACCGATTGGGCCGAGATGCTGCTGCGGATGTACCTGCGCTGGGCCGAGCGCCACCGCTTCGCCACCGAGATCCTCGACCAGACCGACGGCGAGTCCGCAGGCATCAAGAGCGTGACCGTCGCGATCGACGGGCGCGCTGCATACGGCTTTCTCAAGGCCGAACGCGGCGTCCACCGCCTGGTTCGGATCAGCCCCTTCGATTCGCAGAAGCGGCGGCACACGACCTTCGCCCTGGCGGAGGTTCTCCCCGAGGTCGAGAGCGACCTCGAAGTGGAGCTCAACTGGGACGAGATCCGAGTGGACACCTTCCGCGCCACCGGCGCGGGCGGTCAGAACGTCAACAAGACCGACTCGGCCGTGCGCCTGACCCACATTCCCAGCGGCATCGTGGCCCAGAGCCAGAACGAGCGTTCCCAGACCCAGAACAAAGAGAACGCGGCCAAGATCCTTCAGGCCCGTCTCCTCGAACGGGCGGTCGAGGAGCACGAGGCGGAGCTGCGGAAGCTTCGCGGCGAGCACGTCGAGGCGGGTTGGGGCAACCAGATACGAAGCTATGTCCTCCACCCGTACCAGATGGTCAAAGACCATCGCACGGAGGTTGAGACGGGCAACACCGCGGCGGTCCTGGACGGCGACCTCGACACCTTCATGCAGGCCGAGCTCGAACGCGAAGCGACGGGAGCCGTCATCCCCGGCAGCCGTCCCGGGGCGGATGACCGATGACGGAGGGGGTCACTTACCGGCCGCCCCGGCCCGAAGAGCTGGCCGACTGCGCTCTCGTCTGGCATGCCTCGGTGAACGAGTACATGACGCGTCTCGGCCATCCGCTGCCGCCACCGGTTCTCGAGCCGGCGATCCGCATGGGCGAACATCTCCTGGCCACGGATCCGGACCATTTCCGGGTCGCGGTGAAGTCCTCGCCCGGTGGGCACCGCGAGCGGATCGTGGGCTTCGGCATCGGGCTGCAGCGCGAGCACGTCTGGTTCCTCTCGCAGCTGTACGTACTTCCGGCGGAGCAGCATCGGGGCATTGGGCGGGCGCTCCTGACGCTGGTCCTACCCTCCGCGCCCGAGGCGGGCGCCGCGGACGCAGGCCGCGGCGAGGGCGGCGTGGGCGGCGTGGAGGGCGGCCACCGCCGGCCGGGCGTCCTCGCAACCTGCACCGACAGCGCCCAGCCGATCTCGAACGCCCTGTACGGCAAGCTCGGAATCGTCGCCCGAATGCCGGTATTCAACCTGGTGGGCCGCCCCGCGACGTTGTCGACACTGCCACAGCTGCCCGAGGGAATCGAGGCGGTCGCGCTCGAGCCGCGAGAGCTGACCGCGCACAGGAATCCGGCCGCTCCGGGCAAGGCCGAGCTGTGCCAGACGATCGACGCCATCGACCGCGACGTGCTCGGCTACGCGCACCAGCCCGACCACGACTTCCTCCGACTCCAGGGTCGGACCGGATTCTTCTACCGCACCAGTGCGGGCGAGCCCCTCGGGTATGGGTACTCGTCGCAGGTCGGGCGGTTCGGGCCGGTGGCGCTGCTCGACGAGACGCTGATGGCGCCCGTGATCGGGCACCTGATGCGGGCTATCGAGCCGCGCGGCGCGACGACCGTCTGGATTCCCGGCGCCAACGACCGAGCCATGGTCGCGCTGCTGCGGGCCGGCCTCCGAATCGAGGGCTTCCCGGCGATGTTCTGCTGGACCCGGCCCTTCGCCGCTTTCGAACGCTATCTGCCTGCGGGCCTCGCGCTGCTGTGATGGCGCAGCGCACCGGCGACCTGCCGCCCGCCGCCATCGGTGCTAGCCTCGCACCGTGAGTTCCGTAACTCCCGACCCAGAAAGCGGGCTGTATCGCCGGCCGGAGATGGCCCGGTCTCATCCGACCGACTCCACCGCAGACGGCTTGCCCGTACTCTCCCTGCGCGGCGTCACCAAGACCTATCCGAACGGCAAGTCGGCGCTGCGCGACGTCACGCTCTCCGTTCCGGAAGGTGACTTCGTCTTCCTCGTCGGGCCTTCGGGTGCCGGCAAGTCCACCCTGATCCGCCTTCTCATCCGGGAGGAGCTCGCGACCAAGGGCAAGGTGATGCTCGAGGGCCGCGATCTGGCGAGGCTCAATCGCCGGGACGTGCCTCAGATTCGCCGCCGTATCGGCATCGTGTTTCAGGATTTCAAGCTCCTTCCCAACAAGTCCGTTCGGGACAACGTAGCCTTCGCACTCGAGGTCACGGGCACGCCTCGGTCGCGCATCGCGCCGGCGGTGGACCGCGTTCTGCGCGTCGTGGGACTTGCGGCCCAGGCGGACCAGCGGCCGGCCGAGCTTTCCGGAGGCGAGCAGCAGCGGACCGCAATCGCCCGCGCCCTCGTCCACGACCCGCGCCTCTTCATCGCCGACGAACCGACCGGGAACCTCGACCCGCTCATCAGCTGGGAGATCATCCAGCTGCTCCTGCGGATCAACGAGATGGGGGTCACGGTCCTGATGGCGACTCACAACGCCGAGGTGGTCACCGCTCTCCGCAAGAGAGTGGTCGGCCTCGAAGACGGCCGGGTCGTGCGCGACGAGACCGGCGCGGCTTACCACCGGGAGGACTGAGTGCTCGCCTTCGTTGCATTCAGCCTGAGACGGGCCTGGCAGGGCTTCTGGCGGAACTCCGTGATGAGTCTCGCGGCGACGGCGACGATGGTCCTGATGCTGATGCTGCTGTCCGGTCTGCTGATCCTCTGGACCGGCCTGCACTCCACCCTCGACTACGTCCAGAGCGAAGTCCAGGTCGTGGCCTACCTCAACGATTCGGCAACCTCGCAAGACGTGACGCATCTCACGTCGGACCTGAAGGCCATGCCCCAGGTGACGTCCGTCGCTTACGTCTCCAAGGCCGAGGCGCTGCGGAGATTCCAGCAGCGCCAGCCCGGGGTTGCGAATCTGGTCGACTCCCTGCCCACGAACCCACTGCCCGCGTCGTTCGAGATCAGCCTGCGCGACCCCGCCGACTACATCGACGTGGCTACGTACCTGCGCGGCCAGGGAGTGGTTGAAAGCGTCCAGGACATCCAGAAGACGGTCAGCCAGATGATCGCCGTGATCAACATCGTGAGTACCGTCGGGATCGTGGTCATGTTGGTCGTCGCGCTGACGGTGCTGTTCATCATCGTCAACACCATCCGGCTCGCCGTCGTGGCCCGATCCGAGGAGATCGAGATCATGCGCCTGGTTGGCGCATCGGACGCATTCATCCGCTGGCCCTTCATCTTCGAAGGGGCGTTTGTGGGACTCTTGGGGGCACTTATCACGATCGGATTGTTGGTCTTGATTCAGGCTCCTCTCGCGAATCTGCTGTCAGGCTTCTTCAACGTCCTGCCGGTCCAGGCCAGTGCCATGGTCGGCCAGAACGTGGCCCTGATCGTGCTGGCCACCGGCATCGGTATCGGTGTCGTGGGCTCATACGTCTCCGTACGCAGCTACCTGTCCCGCTGACCCCCCGCTCCGCCGGCCCGGCGTCGCCGCCCGGCCAGCACCCAGCTCTCGAGGTTCGATTCGATGTCTGCGCCGAAAAACCCCGTCCATCTGGATCCACCGGATCCCGCCGATCTGCCGGCGTTCGGCCCGGCGTCGACCCGGGAACTCGATCAGGAACCGATCGCCCAAGCCCGCAGTCCGCGCGCTTTCCAGCCTTCGCGCCTCAGCTTCCTCATCGTCGCGGTCCTTGCGGGTAGCGCCCTGTTCCTGGGCGGCTACACGCTGGGCTCGCGCGTGGCGACCACGCCCGGCACGCCGATAACCGAGGAAGTACGTTTCGACCCGTTCTGGGACGTCTACTCGCTGATCCAGAAGGAATTCGCCGGGTCGACCAAGCCATCGCAAGATCAGCTGGTCCAGGCCGCAATCAAGGGCATGATGGAGAGCCTCAACGATCCGTTCTCCTACTACCAGGGGCCTGAAGACTTCAACAACTCGCTCCTCAGCGTGGGCGGCCAGGCTGAGGGGATCGGGGTCCAGATCCAGATCCAGGCCACTCTGCCCGGCGGCCCCACGAATTGCTCGAAGGTCGGCGACGGTTGCGAACTGGCGATCGTCAGTCCGATCCCCGGTTCTCCGGCCGAGGCCGCTGGGATCAAGGCCGGCGACGTCATCACAGGCGTCGACGGCGTGTCGGTAGACGGCCTGACCGTGGATCAAATCACGGCCAAGGTGAAAGGCCCCAAGGACACGACGGTCAAGCTCACGATCGAGCGCGGCGGCGAGTCGATCGACGTCTCGATCGTCAGGAAGGTCTACAGCCGGCCCGAGGTCAACACCAGGACGCTGGCGAACGGTTCGGTCGAATACATCGACGTCGCCGGCATCAACACGCCTGCGAGCTCCCAGTTCGACCTGGCGCTGGCAAACGCGCTGGCGGCCGGACGCAAGGCGATCGTCATCGACCTGCGCGGCAACCTCGGCGGCTACGTCCCGGACGCGGTCAAGATGGCCAGCGAATTCATTCCGTCCGGAACGATCCTCTACCAGCAGGACGCGAGCGGCGCTCAGAGCGAGATCTCCGCCACTCCGGGCGGCCGCGGCACCGACCCGTCGGTCAAGGTGATCGTGCTCGTGGACAAGAACACCGCGTCGGCCGCGGAGATCCTGGCGGGAGCGCTGCAGGCACGGGGCAGGGGGCTCCTGGTAGGCACGACGACGTACGGCAAGGGCATCGTCCAGGAATGGCTGCCTCTCCCGAACAACGACGGCGGCATCCATCTGACCGTGGCTCGCTGGCTGACCCCGAACAAGGTGTGGATTCAGACAAAGGGGCTCTCGCCGGACATCGCCGCCACCACCGACGGCGCCCGCGCCGGCACGGATCCGGTCCTCGACGCCGCCCTCGTCTCGCTGGGCTTCCCGCCCGAGGCCACGGCATCGCCGAGCTCGGCGCCGAGCCTGAGCCCGGCGCCGAGCCTGAGCCCCGTGCCGAGTCTCAGCCCCGTCCCCAGCCCGAGCTAGCGGCCGCGCGTTTCCGCCCGTAGCGCCGTGGCCGCGCGCCCGTAGCGCCGTGGCCGCGCGCCCCTCGCGGACAGCTTTCGCGCTCCTCTCGCGCCCGCCGAGGCGCGTCGGGCCGCCTCGCGCACGCCTGGCGGCCCGGCCTTGCGAACTTCGGCTCGTCCCGATACCATGCCCGGCAACGAAAGGAGGTGATGTGCAGTGTCAAAGGACTTGCCGACGCGCTGCACCACCTCGCTAGGAGCCGGACTCTAGGGACGGCCCCCCGCGGGTGGTGAAGTACGCAACCGAATGCCGGTCCCTCAGGGCCGGCATTCGTGCGTCCCGGGCCTGCGAGCGCGAGCACGACCGCATCGTCGGCTCGCGTCCGTTACCCTCCGAATGTCCGGCCTTCCGGCCGCCAGCTCAAGGAGCGCCAAATTGGGCGAAGAAAAGACCGTCGCCCAAAACCGAAAAGCCCGCCACGACTACTCGATCGAGGATTCGTTCGAGGCCGGCATCGTGCTGACCGGAACAGAGATCAAGTCGATCCGAGCCGGCAAGGCGAGCCTGGCGGAGTCGTACGCCCGCATCGAGAAGGGCGAGGCCTGGCTGATCGGCGCGAACATTTCGCCCTGGGACACGGGCAACCGCAACAATCACGAGCCCAAGCGGCCGCGCAAGCTGCTGCTTCACCGCCACCAGATCCTGGCTCTCCTGCTTCGTACCAAAGCCAAAGGCCTGACGCTGGTGCCGCTCAAGATGTACATCACCGGCCGCGGGCGGGCCAAACTGGAGATCGGCCTGGGTCGGGGCAAGCAGCTCCACGACCACCGCCAGGACATCGCCGATCGCGATGCCCGCCGCGAGATGGATCGCGATATCGCCGACGCCGGCCGAGGCCGCGACCGAGTCCGCACTCGCTGAGGGCGACGGCGAACCCTCAGGCCCTCGCGGCACCGGAGTCCGGGCCGAGTTGACCTCCCGCACGGCCGCTGTACAATCCGCTTCCGCCGGTTGCGCGGATCCTGTGGGGATGCGTGGTTTCGACAGGGGCCAGTGACCGGAGAACGCGAGCCGAGGTTGGTCTCCAGGCCTCGTAAAAAGGAGCCCAAACGAAGTAACTGGC